>NZ_DAOUBL010000266.1:0-28458 GCF_034432615.1 Bellilinea sp.
CACGGCTGCCAGCGCCAGCCCACCGGCGGGGATGAGTACCTGCCGCATCCGCCTGGCCTGCGCTTCTTGCAGCCGCTGACCCATGAGCAGGTACAGCCACACCAGCAGCGGGATGAGCAGTACCAGCGCCAGGTTGTCCAGCGCCAGCCAGACCAGCGCCAGCAGACCGTTCAGCACCCACAGGAAAGGCAGGGTCAGGGTTTCGACATTCACGCTCCACCCCTTTACTTGATGATGGTGGTCATCATCAGGTAGGCGTCAAATTCGCCTGCCGGTATCTGAAACGAACGGGATTGGGATACCGGCGTGCCGCTGGTTATGCCCGATACGCTCATGGCATAAAAGCCCGGGTCCCGAATCTGCACCTTTTCCTGTACCAGCGTCCAGCGGAAGGTGTTGGACGCATCGCAGCCCTGGCTGGCCCCAAAACGCCAGTTCCAATCGGGGCGGATCAGGGTTGCACCCGGGTACCACTGTGCCAGGTCGTTCAAAATCCAGTCCCGGCTGGACTTTTTCAGGCTGGCAGACGCAAGCACCCGTGCCTGCTCGCAAAAGGTCTGCTCGTGCAGGACGCAGTACTCGACTTCTTCTTCCTGCTCGATGTAGCGGTTGGGTGCTTTGCAGTTCTGCTCGATGGGCGGGGGCAGTTCCACGATACTGCCCTGCGGATTGACGCAGCGTTTGTTGATTTCCGTGCGTTCTTCCAGCGTGTAGTAGCGATAGATGGTCGGCTCGATGGTCAGGCTGAATTGCAAATCCACCCCCCGCTTTTCCGGGTCTTGCCCGGTCACCAGGGCGTAGTTGGGTGCGGTCTTGACCGCCGTTGCGCTGATTCTGCCCTGGGTCACGGTCGGAGCGCCGCATTTCTGCACCACTCGATCCGGCGTTGGATTGCCGCCCGGACACAGGGAAGGCGGGCAGTTGCCCCGCCGCAGCAGTTCGTCTATCAGTGCCTGCGGACAGCCGGTCGGCGAGTTCTGACAGGACGAGTATAGAAACATGGCGAGATACAGACTGTTTCGGTCTTGGGTAATGGCATCTCGCAGAATCCTGAATATGTTAAATGCGTCACCCTCTTTCAGCATAGACCAGGCGTTTTCGCCACGGATGGCGGCATCCGCCAGTTCCTTCGTGTACGGGACATTTAAAAACTGCCCCAACAGGGCGGCAATCACTTCCCCCGCATTGGCCCCGGAAGCCACTAAGCCGGTGGCTTGAATCCGCAGCCCAAGCTCGGAGTTGATTTGCCCATTGGCGTTAACCAGCCCCGATTCACGGGGGTTCATTACCATGAAGAACAGGGTCGTAGCAGACGGCAGCAGCACGGTTTCCCCACTCGGCAGGGCGTACATGTGGTAAGTGGCAGCCCCGTCATAGATCCAGTCGGGTACCCAGCCGGGAACGTCCGGCATCCAGTCCGCCGGTACTCTCTGCTGCCCCAAATCCACCACGCCGGGCTTGAGATTGCCGTTCTCATCGAAAAAGTCCCCCCAATCCGCATGAGCAGGCTGGACGGACACGGACAGCAAAACGAACAGGATGAGCAAGTAGATGATTCGCTTCATGGTTCATTCTCCAACGCCTGTAATTCCTGGTCGAACAGGAAATGGTCGAATTTCCACTCGTCCCCTTCCCGCACCACCAGTACCGGGATTTCTCCGCCCTTCTCCTCGCCGGTGTTCAGGTTGCGGATCGTTCCCGTCACCTTCCACACCTGCCGGTCGCCCTTGTCCAGATACAGTTCTGCCGACTGGACCCGGTATTCGCTGCGCACCTTCTGCTCCACCACCCTGTCCCAGTTGGTGAACAGTTCGGCAAAGGCGCAGCCGTTTTCGGTCGAAACGGCGCAGACCGATTGCAGCCAGGCATCGTAGCCGGTGGTCACATCGGTCGTAAAGAGAGCCGTCAGCCCGGCGATGGCTGCTTCCCGCCCGTCCGGTACGGGTGTGGGTTCGGCTTCTGCCTGGACATCACCGCCCAGGAGCGGCAGGACGAAGCGCACGGCGGCGATGATGACGAATACCGCCAGAAGGATGACCAACGCTTTTTTGATGGTTGACAGTTTGATTTCCAAAGTACACCTCCGTTTAGTAACGCAAAACGGCTCTCCCTGACTGGGGAGAGCCGCTTAAATACAAACAGCGTTCTCACGTTTCGGGCTTCTCATGCCCTCGGAGCCGCATGCCCCGTTCCTCGCCGATTATTCTAGCAAATTCGTTTTTGGTGCGCAAATGGTATTTTTTGCGCCTTACGAAACTGTAAGGTCAAGGGCTTGCCGACACCGGACGCTGCGGAGGCGGGAGTTTGCAAATGGCTTGATTGTCCACCCAATACCACCAGGACTCGTTTTCGATCTGCCACCACCAGGCATCCAGAAAGTTCAGGTTGTCCGGGGCGATGATTCCGTCCATGCCCCTAATCCACGACTCGGCTTCTTCCGTCCCAGGCTGGGTACGCACGACATAAACCCGCAGGAAGGGAGCAAGAATTTGAGCAACCGGAAATATCTCTAATTGAGTTACAGCGCAATGCGACTTACTTTTCGACTTCCCGGTACGGTAATCCCGTTCGTCAATCTTCTCCCACCCGGCGAAGCGATCCTGCCAGAATTCCCGGAAGGTCATCCCTTCCGGCGGCAGGGTTTTGGCAAAGCGTGGGTCAATCTGCATCGGCTGATTGGACTTAACGGCGTAGAAGTACCAGCCCACCCCGCCGAGTGCCAGTACCAACACGATGACGGCGATAATCATCAGGCGCAGCAGGACTTCCAGCCCAAACAACACCACCCTGACCGGCAGAAAAGCCAGGTTCTTTGCAGCCAGTTTCAGACCTTTTCGGGTAATGTCAGCCATATCTACCCAGACCTCACCCCGCCGCCTCCCAATCCTCTCCGTCCAGTGCCGTGAAAGCGGTCAGTTCCGGGGCGCTCCGGTAATCCTCTTGAAGGATTGGAGCAGCCAGTTCGACCTGCTGCTTCTGCCGCTCTTTCAGCGCCAACTGAAGTAGTTCACGGATAACCGCGGAGATGGATTTGCCTTCCTGCTCGGCAATGCGGGCAATCTGCCTGCGCTGGTCTTGCTCCAGAATGATCTGCACTCGTTTCAATACCACGACACACCTTTTTTACACAATTTTTTTGTGTATTGTATAGCAAAAAAGGGAATAATTCCTTACTTTTCCTCTTTCGGCTGAATTATGCGGACCATCAGAAGTAAGATTATACCGCTGCCAAACAATGGCTGCACCCGGCATGATAAAAGGGCTGCCTGGTTGTTCTTTCCAGACAACCCCTGAGTATTCCGAAGGAGAGAAGAGGGAATTGACTTAACGGACGGGTGATTATTCACCCTGCGAGGAAGGCGGTGTTTCAGTCACAGTCACAGGCGGTACTCCCGAAGATATCTTCTGAGATGAAGTCCTTTTGCGCTTTCCCAGCAGATACCCAACCAGAAAGACCCCTGCTGTGACCAGCGCAAACACCAGCAGGCGAGAAGCAATCCGCAACATGCCTAGCCCAAATGGAACCGATCTGCCGTGGAATCTTCCTTCCCGACCGCCGAAGGGGCGCACGCCATCCCAATTGGGTGCGTCATCAAAGCGCCTGAACTCGTCCCCATCCCAGCCACGCATGTGATATTCTTCCCGCAGAGTTGGTCGCCCTGCCCGGAGTATGGAGCCTGCCCAACCACGATTGACCACCCAGATCACCGCACCAGCAATGACGATAATCGAAGCCAGTACCACCAGAATTTTTCCAATCCACTTTAGCACTTTCATGTTTTTACCTCATCTTGTGAGTTTGGATTTATGAACTCGTTCCACTTCCACCTTCACCAGTTGCGTCTGTGGACTCGCGCCACGAAGATGCAGTGAAGTAAAAGGTGCAACAATGTAACGCCTGAACATGGCGACCACCCATTTCCAGTTGAGTGCAAAATGCAATGCGGTCAACCACAACACCAGATCAGCCGAGAGCGAATGCAGGATGCGCCAGTCCTGATTTTCCATGATGGAAACCCCCAGGGCAGGGAAAATTACCCGTGAGATCATCAAACCGCTCACCATCACTGTAACCATCGCCACAAGCAAAAGCGCATCCACTAAAAACTTCAACCGGGAGATGTGGAAGAGTTTGCGGAAGAAGGCCTTCAGAACTCCAACCACCCATTCCCAATGGAGTAGCAGATGCACGATCAAGGTGCCTGCCAGCGCTACCGAAAGCCACTCATGAACTTCCAGTCCGGTAACCTCAGGTTCCAGCGCCAGAAGGAATGCGGTAAAAATTCCCAAATCGAGAATAAAGTTGATTTTGTTCATGGTTTATACCCCTGAATTTTTATTAGGTTTTGGCTCATCATACAAGTTGAAGATTTAAATTTCATGTAGAACTGTTTCAGATTTAAGAAATTCTGGATAAAAATTCTCTTAATTTCTTCGGGGGTGGTCATCCCTTGGCGGAGCGGGTTTCAAGCAGTTGAATCAGCGGATCGAGGAACAACCGGTTCATTCCCAAGCCGCGACGCTGCGCCATGCGCGTAGGATCGGGTGTAACCTGCCCTCCAAATTCACCCATCATTCCCGGCGGCGCTCCAGCGCCCCCAAATCCCCCTTCAGGCGGCACACCGCCACCCGGAAAACCACCACCACTTTGAGCGCGTTGGGCAACGCGGGTAGCAATCTGTTCCTGCGACAGAGTTCCGTCTCCTCCCATGGGAGCATTGAACGAAATGCCATATTGCTCCATCAAGGCACGGATATCGTCCTGTGTGAGACTCATTGCCTGAATTTGCTGAATTTGTTCAGCGGTCAGGGCTTCCTGAATCTGCTCATAGAGCGCCTGAATTTCATCTGCAGAGGCGGTATCGCTGCCGCTAAGCGTCTTCACGGCTTTCCATAACGGGAGTAAAGTCCGTGCTTGTTCAGCCGTAATTGCCCACTGACTGCCTTCCAGTTTCAGAATCCCCACTGCCAGACGCGTTTCCAGTGTCATCTGGGCGACATTTCCATTTCCTCCGGCAAGCGACGTTTGCACAGCACTTGTCTGCTCCGAAGACACACCGGTTGCCGAACAGGCACTTAAGACAACTACCAGAGCCACAACAAAACCCAACCAGACAAACCAATTTTTCGACATGTTTCCTCCAGAGATACGGTTATTCATGACGCAAGGCTACGATGGGATCTAGATCAGCAGCCTGCTTTGCAGGCAGAAAACCAAAGAAAATGCCCACCAGCGCCGCAGACAGGAACGAAATCCCAATGGAATAGGGCAAAACCACCGTGCGCATCCCCCCCAAACGCTCAAACAAATAGGCACCACCAACCCCTGCCAGAATCCCCAGCAACCCGCCTATCAGGCTGAGCAGTAAGGCTTCCATGAGAAACTGCACCTGAATATCCCCAGGAGCCGCGCCTACCGCCTGACGCAAACCAATTTCTTTGGTACGCTCGGTCACGCTGACCAGCATGATGTTCATGATGCCAATGCCACCCACAATCAGCGAGACACTTGCAACCCATGCCAGCAGGGTGCGGAACGATTCCGTAGTCGATTCCTGTGTGGCAATGATGTCTGCCTGAGTGCGAATGGTAAAGTCCAGAGAGTCCAGCGTGACTTCGTGGCGGTTTGCCAGCAAGAGGGTGATTTGTTCAATGACCTTATCCATATCGGTGCTGGGGTCCACCGAGACAATAATTTGGCGCACCCGGTCGCCCATTATGCGGGCAAACTGCGCCGGCATGAACTTCTTGAACACCAGCGTAATGGGTACGTAAATCTGCTGGTCGAAATCCACGCCAGCCACCAGCCCTTTCTCTGCCATCACCCCAATGACGGTAAGTTTGATGGAATTGACCGTTACCGTCTGACCAATCGGATCGCCTTCCCCGAACAGTTCTTCCGCAACTGTTTTTCCCAGCACCACCACCTTAGAAGAACGCTCCAGTTCGGTGTCGTTGTAAAACCTGCCCTGCGCCACCCGCACATCGCGAACGGTGGGAAAGTCTGGAGTTGCCCCCACCATCATGACGCTTTCAAGTGAGGTGTTTTCGTACTTGATGGTCACGCTGGTCTGCTGTTCCACCGTCACCCCAGCCACTCCGGAGATGCGTTCCCGGATGACGGTCATATCGTCATACACCAGCCCGCCGCGCATAGTCTGAGGTCCGCCAGTTGGACCACCCCGACTGAAGGCTGAAGAGATAAAAACCAGATTACTTCCCAAGCCGTTGATGGCTTCGGAAATAGTGGCTTCGGTGCCGGCACTGATGGCAACCATGACAATCACTGCCGCTACGCCAATGATGACTCCCAACATGGTCAGGATTGAGCGCAGTTTGTTTGCCATCAAACTGCCCCAGGCAATTTTGAGCACTTCACTGAGCATCATGATGACCTTCCTTCGACGGAAACCAGACTTTGTGTTTCTCGCTGATAACCATTCTTATGATCTGAGGCTAATTTACCATCTCGAATCATCAATACCCTTTGGGCATGGCGCGCCATATCCGGTTCGTGGGTCACCATGACAATGGTTCGCCCGCGCTGATGCAGGCTGATGAGCAGATCAATGATCTCCTCGCTGGCATGGCTATCCAGATTTCCGGTAGGTTCATCTGCCAGGATGAGCAGAGGATCATTGATCAGCGCCCTTGCGATGGCAACCCGCTGTTGCTGACCGCCCGATAACTGATTGGGATAATGATGCGCCCGATCTGCCAGTCCCACACTTTCCAAAACGGCAAGGGCTCTTTCTTCTCTTTCGGCATGGGTCATACGCTCATCCCGACGGTACAGCAATGGCAGGATGACATTTTCCAACGCCGTCAGGCGGGGAAGCAGGTTGTAAGACTGAAATACAAACCCCAGTTGCCGACTGCGAATCTCCGCCAGTTGCGCGCGGTTATAGTCGCTGACATCTTCACCTGCCAGAATATACTGTCCCTCGGTTGGACGATCCAGACAAGCAAGGATATTGAGCAGGGTGCTCTTTCCAGAACCGCTCGGTCCCATGATGGCGACGAACTCACCGGAGTCGATTCTTAAGTCAATTCCATCCAGGGCAGCCACGCGGTTTTCACCTGTACCGTACACTTTGACCAGTTGTATGGTCTGGATAATCGGAACGGACTCGCTCATCATTTTGTCTCCACAGTGCCAGTGGTCACCACTTCACCCACCGAGATGCCTTCGAGGATTTGGGCGTAAGTTGCGTCCTTAATTCCAACGGTTACGACCCGCAAACGGGGTTTGCCATCGGTACCTACCACAAATACGCCGAAGGTACCATCACCCAGATCACGCAGGGCTTCCAAAGGAACCAGCACGGCATCTTCCGCACGGGCAGCAATGATATCTACCGCTGCGTTCAACCCAGCCAGTAAGGGCTGACTTAAGGAAACCTTACTCAAGTCCAACGCCACAACGCCTTTCAACACTTTGTAGCCGCCTTCGGAGACCAGACTAGGAGAAACCTGCTGAACTGTGCCAGGGAAGGTAATATCCGGAAGAGCATCGAAGACCACTTCAGCCGGATACCCTACCGCCACTTTATCCATATCGGTCTCGTCCACAGCGAAATCCACCAGCGGATGGAACAGGTCAATCAGGGTAATGAACGTCGCCGTGCCTGTCAGGTCTCCTGCCTCACCAGCTACCGAAAGCACCGTACCCGCAAATGGCGCCCGCAGGATCGCCCCTTCGTAGTTCTTTTGCGCCTGCTCAAAGGCAACCTGTGCGTTGAGTACCTTGCTCTCTGCCTGCGCCAGAGTTGTGGGATCTATCCCATTGTTGGCTTCCAGAATTGCAAGCGTGGCTTGGGCTTTTTCCAGATTGCCTTTGGCGATGACGTATTCCGCTTGAGAAGCGGTAATCTCGTAATCGTAATATCCTGAGCAGTAACGGTAATTGGCATACGCCTGATCCATGCTTTGTTTAGCAGGCAAAACGCGAGTTAGATAATCCGCACCGCTGGATTTAAGATCCTCATATTGTTCTTTGGCTTTGAGATAACTTTCGTAGTAAGCCGTCGTGGTTTCCTCAGAACAACGACTCTGCCCTGACTGCTTGAGCGATGCCTGCGCCGTCTGTAAAGCCTTCTCTGCTTCAGAAACCGACAGACGGGCGTTCGCCAGGTTTTCTTCTGCGCTGGCTTTAAGCGTTTCCAGTTCCTGTTGTGCCAGCAAGAGGGTCACCTCGGCAGATTTCATGGCGGCTTCCAGCGAGGTGCGATCTGCCAGTTCAGCCAGCACCTGCCCTTCTTCTACCTGTTGCCCTACAGAGACATAAACCGCCCCCACCGTCCCACTGACCGGGAAAGCCAGTTCGGCGGTTTTTCCGGCGGTGAGCGTTCCGGTGCCCGAAGCCGAAACCACGAGACTCCCCCGGCGTGCCTGCGCAGTCTGTGTCTGCGTGGTAGCGCCGGCACTGGCAGTTTGGGTTCGCGGCACCCAAAAGGCAAAATATCCCCACCCTACCAGCGCCAGCACAATCACAACAAACAATCCAACGACGAATGGCGAAAGACGCTTCTTCTTCCCTTGAGACGTGGTCTTCATGGTCCTTACTCCCTTTCCTCAGGTTGCTGAATTTCGCCTTATCATAGCCGGAAGAGATTTAGAATGGATTTAGTAGAAATGAATTTTTGATGTATAAAAAGAGGAAAAACTTGTTGAAATTTAAATTGCAACTAAATCAGATTTAAACTTCTGTATGGTATCTTTGGCAGCAACTGAGATTGATGGATAGGACGGGACAGAATGAGCAAGACCATTTTGGTTGTGGATGACCAGTCCAGCGTGCGGCAACTGCTGCAGGAATATCTGACTGAACAAGGTTACCGGGTGCTCACCACCACCGATGGGCAGAATGCCCTGTATCTGGCACGTCACGAAAACCCCGATTTAATCCTGCTAGACATCATGATGCCGCGCATGGACGGGTACCAGTTTCTGCGACAATTCCGGCAGGAACGCCAGACGCCGGTGATCATCATCACGGCACGAGAAGAAGAAACGGATGCAGTGCTTGGGCTCGATCTGGGCGCGGATGATTACATCATCAAGCCCTTCCGCATGCGCGAACTGGCAGCGCGTATCCGCGCCATTCTCCGTCGACAAGAGGGACATCCCCACCGGCAGGAAACCCTGCGGGCAGGGGGGATTGTGCTGGATGAAGGCACCCACACCGTCACGGTGAAAGAGCAGCCCGTGTCCCTCACCCCCCTTGAATTTGATCTGCTGGCAACCTTGATGCGCTCGCCGGGAAGGGTGTACACCCGCGCAGAACTGATCGAAATGCTTGCCGACAGCGGTTTCGCGGGGATTGACACCACCCTCAACGTTCATGTGCGCAACTTGCGCCTTAAAATCGAGCCGGATCCCAAAAATCCCCGTTATATAGAAACCATCTTTGGGGTGGGCTATCGTTTTCGCAAACAACAGGACTGATGTATCATGATGCGTTCGCTCTACTGGAAACTCTCTCTGGCAATCCTGCTGGCAGCCTTCACCACTGCCGGATTGTTCGCCATTTTCATCCGCATCACCAGCGCCGACCGGCTGATGCAATTTGTTATTGACCAGCAACGCACCAAACTGGTGCAGGCTTTGAGCGAATACTACCAAACTCAGGGTTCATGGAAAGACATCCGCCAGAACTGGGGAGAGGTGGAACGCCAAACCCTGCCGGAAGAATGGCAGCATCCCATCGGAGAGGGAGAAAATCGTGACCCCCTCCCCCCTCAGGTGAGGGAGCGTCGAGGATTGTTCAGTCTGGCGGATGCCAGTGGGTATGTCCTGGTGTCCGGCGCTCCGGAGTATCCACAGGATTTCCAGCTAGATGTACAACGGTTGAAGGAAGAAGGCACACCAATCACCGTGGACGGGCAAACGGTAGGTGTTCTCCTCTCTCCTCAACGACTGATTAATTTCCGCCCGGAAGAAGCCCGGTTCCTCAGCCGAGTTAACCAGGCGCTGGTAATCGGTGGGGCTGGCGCCTTGCTGATTGCCCTGATCGTCGGTGTTTTCCTGGCACGCACTCTGACCCGTCCCATCAAAGACCTGACCCTTGCCGCTACCCGCATGGCACAGGGAGAACTGGAACAGCAGGTAGAGGTACGATCCAGAGATGAAATCGGACAACTGGCACAAGCCTTTAACTTAATGAGCCAGCAAATTGCCCGAGCCAACCAACTGCGCCGTCAGATGACTGCAGACATCGCCCATGACTTGCGCACGCCGCTGACGGTCATCGGCGGATACATCGAATCCATGCGGGATGGCGTCCTTAAACCCACTCCGCAGCGACTGGATCTGATCTATCAGGAAATCGAGCGTTTACAAAAGATGGTCAACGACTTGCGGATGCTCTCGCAAGCCGATGCGGGAGAACTCAATCTGCATCCTCAGCCGGTACAACCGCTTGCCTTGCTGGAACGCACGGCGCAGTTGTTTCAGCATCACGCCAGCCAGGTGGGCATTACACTCAACGTGGATGCTAAGGACCACATTGCCTCGATTCTGGTGGATGAGGACCGCATGATGCAGGTGCTGGACAACCTCATCAGCAATGCCCTGCGCTACACCCCCTCTGGGGGAAAAGTGACTTTGCGCGCCAGAATGGACGGCAAAACGGTGCTCCTTCAAGTTGCTGATACCGGTTCAGGGATCCCCGCTGAAGAACTCCCCCACATCTTCGAGCGCTTTCATCGCGTTGATCCGTCCCGGTACAGCGAAAGCGGAGGTAGTGGGTTGGGACTTGCCATCGTGCGGGCGCTGGTAGAGGCACAGGGCGGCAAGGTAAGCGCCGAGTCGGAACTGGGAAAGGGCACCACAATTTTCCTCGAATTTCCTGCTCTGGATTGAGCATTCAACCTGTTCTATGATGAAGCGTAAGAGCATTGAGAATCTTTCATGGGCGAGATTGCGGCACTGCTGACATCGGTTTTCTGGGCTTTTTCTTCCATCGTTCACATATTTGCAGGGCGCAGGGTTGGTGCGGGCGTGTTGAACCGCGCTCGCCTGCTCTTTGCAGTTCTCTGGATCCTGCTGACTCACTGGATTCTGCAGGGAACCCCCTTCCCCTTTCACGCAACGCCGGATCGCTGGTTCTGGCCAGGACTTTCCAGAGCGGTGGGGATGGTGGTGGGAGACTGGTTGCTGTTTTATGCTTATGTAACAACTTTCGCCAGCATAGGCAGGCTCATTATGGCAAACCTACCCATGTTGAGTGCCCTGATGGCTTGGATTTCCCTCGGCGAAATCCTTCGCCCATAGAAATTTTCGATATGGTGCGGGTTGCGGCAGGAATCGCAATGGCGATTCTTGACCGGGTCAACAGCAATATCCGTCTTACATGGTGATCGTACGGGTTGGGGATGCTGGTGGGATTCGGCGGTACACAGGGACAGGCAGGCAATCTCTTCCTCGCCAAGCCTGCTTTGGCGGGTGACTTTCCCTCCATTTGCGGGATGGCAATCATAGAGGGGTCCAGTTCTTGGACGACTTTGGCATAGCCTTCCTGCTCGGCAATGCGGGCGGTCTGCCTGTGCTGGTCTTGCTCCAGAATGATCTGCTCTCGTTCCAATACCATGACACACCTTTTTTACACAATTTTTTGGTGTGTGTTGTATAGCAATACAAATTGATAATCCCCTGCTTTTCCTGTTTCGGCTGAATTATGCGGATCATCAGCAGTAAGATTATACCGCTGCCAAACAATGGCTGCACCCGGCATGATAAAAGGGCTGCCTGGTTGTTCTTTCCCGACAGCCCTTTGCGATCAAACCAGTGGTCAAAAAGACCAGTAGTTTATTATAGAAAAATCAAATCTGTGCCAACTTTCATAGCGGAAATCATGGTCCCCACACTGACAGAACATTCACCAAAACATCTGGATTGGACGGATCATTGGTTGGTAGATGAACTTCAAAATTATGTGCACCTCCCATACCTTCATGCATTGTGAATATCGTTGATTGCACAATAGTGGACTCACCGGGTTTGAGTACCATCGAACCGATGGTTAATTTGGGTGGTCAACACCCTTCCAGTACTTCAATATAGGGTTCCTCGGTAAAGCGCAAAGTGCCATCTCCGGTGTTGGTAACCTTTATTGAGAAGGTTACCCTTTTTTCAAAAGGTTGATAACCCATATCAATCATTTGACGATCTACCATAATCTCGGGCATTCCCCCGGCAACATCACGCTGACTTACAAGGATATACATTCCAAGCACCAGCAATATCCCGCCGATGGCTGCAAAAAACCATAAAGTTTTTTGCTTGTGTAAAGGAACCCGTTTGGGTTTTCGGTATGTTTTGCTCATTGCACCTCCTTATTTGGATACTTGAAATAAAAAGAATAGAGATAAGCAACCAGGTCCCATAATTGTTGTTCGGTGAATATGGAACCCCACATTGGCATTCCTGTTCCCATGCCCCCACGTAAAATTTTCCCCTGCAAGTATGCCGGGCTGTTTGCTAATAAATGCCGAGGGTCGGTAAAATCCGAGGGAATTTGCATTGCCATTTCCCTTTCGCCGTTCATTGTTTGAGCAGCCTGTTGTCCTGCCTTCAACAGGTCATCAGCAAAAACGCCATCGCCCGCACCGTTTTCTCCATGGCACGCAGCGCAGTTTTGGGCATACAATTCCCTACCAGTCTCAAGACCTGTCAAAGTAGTATTGGTTTGCCAAAGGTAAGCAACAATATCCCATCGTTCGTTTTCGGATAACTTCGTGGAGGATAAAGTTTCGAATACCTGATAGGGCGAGTGTTTTCGGTAATAATCGGCAGAGATCAGCTGGTCATCCAGTTCAATTCGCTGAATCAGTTCTTTACCACGAATAGGAGAGGGTGTTTCATCTGGAACGGATGGAGCTTCGAGCTCCTCGTCAAGATCAAGGTTAAGACTTACATAAAGGGGAGGAGAAACGGTTTGAACACTCGTTCTTTCTCCCTCAACATCAATGATCCCACGCATCCGCCAGTGGTTAACACCACACCACTTGGTGCAATAGAAAGTGTATGTACCCGGTTTGTCAAAAGTGAGGGTTATCTCACTGATTTTGCCGGGCAAAATCTCCACTTCCGGCAGCGGAAGTTGCCCAACCGCAAAACCGTGTACTACATCATCTGAGGTAAATTTCAAGCTCAGGGGTTTTCCCACTTGAGCTTTAATAATGTTCGGCGACCAGCCTCCTTTTTCCGGTATGCGGGCATGAATTAGAGATGCCTTCGACCAGAAAAAGATAGTCACACCAGTTGTTAATACCAGAACAGTGACAACCAGCCAACGAAAAATTCTTTCCATTTTACTCATAGAAGCAACCACATCATGAAACTTGTGACACCGAAACCATAAGCAATAATCGGAAAAGCCGAAACACCCATTGGTTCGGTAATTTTTTTAGCAATACCGGCAGACCACACCAGCCCGATTAACAATATAACCGTCTGTAGAAAAGGAAGGAGGGAAGTCAGTATAGGTTGCCAGGCAATATTGGCTGTACCAAATAGGTTCCAACCCAAACCCAAAGGGTCAGATAAGGTGACCAGAATGTAGGAAACATTCGTCATAGAAAAGGATAATGTAAATGCAATCCAGAACATCAAACCAAGGGGTATCACAGTGGTAGACAGAGCAGCGAATTCTGTTTTACCCATCTGCTGACGAGTATCATCTCTTTGCGTATAGCGTGTTGAAATCCAAAATAAACCCGGTAACAGCACCACAGTAATTAGAAGAAACCCCAATGAATAAACAAACCAGGCCAGGCTACCAATGGAATAAGCAGCATCTTTTAAGTTTGCCCAGGGTCCAAGAAAAACGGCCGCATAAACCACTGCTGAACCCACCATGATAAAGGCTTTGAAAGCCTCGTCTACCCGACGCAAGGGAGTATTCAAGTCTGATGCAAAAGGTCGGATATTCACGGCAATATTCTCATTCGGGCAGGTACGCAAACATTCCATGCATAAACCACAATAAGAATTCTTTCTTAATGCGGTAGGAAAGGTATCCCATGGGCAACCGAAACCCGAGGATGAACCGTTATAACAAGGTTTCTCTCTGCATGTCGAACAAATTTTTTTGTTTTTCACCCGCAATTCCAATGGAGCAACTTGAGAATACAAGCCAATAAATCCACCCAGGGGGCATAAAAAACGGCAAAAAGTACGTCGCTCAAATAAAAAAGTCAACAGAATACCAGTTACAAACATTCCAGACAGCACCAAGGCTGTGGACCTGGGAGTAGTAAGCAAAACACTACTGGATAAGGCCAGTACGATGAAGAAAATGTTTTGCAACCAGATATTCCGGAAAATTCTCGGAATCCTTCGAGGAATATATGATGGACGTTTCGGAAGTGGATCTAGAATTGCGCCACGCTGAAGCCATTCTCCAACCAATGGGATAGGACAGATGGCACACCAACTACGCCCAAAGAAAGGCACAATCACCAAAATCAGGAGCGCCCACCAGGCAACCCATACAAAGATCAAACCAAAATTATGGCTGCCCACAGGTGTTCCAAGAAATCCTGCCAGAATGGTAAAAACAAATCCCATCAACATGATGATTTGAATTGCCGTTTGCAGATAACGGCCCTTCAAAAGTTTTTTCAATGTTAGATTCTGGGTTATGTCAATCCTGGTCATAATGCCTGTTTTTTATTTTTTCTTAGATTGAAATAAACCCCACCACTCATTAGAATTGCCAACCCTATAGACCGGAAAAGCCATTCATGAAAGCCCACTTCAAGCTTGCCAATCATAAATGGATGCATCGCTCCACAAGCCACATTACATCGCAGACGGAAGGAACCGGACTTGTCAGCGATGAACGTCAGACTTTTGCTTTGTCCAGGATCGGCTTTGACAGAAACGTTGTACCCATCCACGTAAAGCCCGTGAACCACATCGCTGCTCACCAGCTTGATGGTAACCGTATCACCGGGGTTAACCTGCAGCACGGCAGGAGAATAAGCAAACTGTCGGGCTTCAATGACAAAATATCGGTGTTGTGATGGTGGATGAGCAATGGGGAGTGGAACCAGAATCACCAAAAGCACCGCAATGACAAAAAAAGTCAACAACATTATTGACTTGATTTTCTCAGGGTAAATTTGGTGTTCCATATTTCGAATACGTGATGTCAATGTAACTGCGGATTTCTTGCGGAGTACTCCCATCTCCTAGTAACCGCATCACATCCTGGGTAATATCCACACAAATGGAACAACCAAGCGAATGATTGTCAAAGATTATTTCACCATTTGAATTTACTTCCGAAACATAACAGTCATAATTGGAGGTGTGGCCGATTGCACCACATCCGCAATAGCATGGAATTTGCTTCATCAAATCGGGGTTCGCCGTTGCGAAACGGTAAGCATGCTGAACCGCCAATGGCGCATTTCTAACCTCCATGGGCATTTGAGACAAGGGAGCCATTTCAAGCTGATCCCGATTCCCGGTTGTCGTCGAACACGCCGAGATCAAACTACTAATTAGCAAAACACCGAAGATCGTCCAGTGCCAATGCAGTTGTGTTTTCATTCTTTACACCTGTTTTTTGCACTCAGAGGATGAACACCCCAATCCTAGCGAATTTTTAGCAAGGTGCACAGCGCAGAATAGCGGGAAGAATCATGCGCCATTCTGCTTATGATAGATGTCACTAAATCGAGTGATTAAATTCCCCGGATTGGGAACCTTATGGTTGGATGCAATAAATTCCACACCCTTAGGTGATAAGGGCAGTTCGTCGTAAAAATTGAGCATTGATCGCAACGATGATTGTACTGAGCGACATTAACAAGGCGCCAATCGCTGGAGAAAGAAAAATGTTCCAAGGCGCAAGAATTCCTGCCGCCAGAGGTAAGGCGACGATGTTATAACCGGCTGCCCACCAAAGATTTTGTACCATCTTGTTATAGCTGGACCGGCTCAATTGGATAATTTTCACCACGTCCAAAGGATTACTTTTTACCAGAATCAAACCGGCCGACTCGATGGCAACATCGGTACCCCCACCGATGGCAATTCCCACATCGGCACGAGTGAGTGCCGGAGCATCGTTGACTCCATCACCAACCATGGCAACCCGTTTTCCTTGAGATTGCAATTCGGCAACTTTTTGTTCTTTATGTTCGGGTAGGACTTCGGCAAACACACGGTCAATCCCCAACTCAGCGGCAACAGACTTTGCCACCAGCTGACTGTCACCGGTCAACATGGCTACTTCAATGCCCATTTCATGGAGGCGGTTTACAACAACTTTACTTTCCGAACGGATTACATCGGCTACCGCAAACGCTGCAACAACTTGTTTTTCAACGATAAGATAAACCACCGATTGAGATTTTTGACCTGCTTCATTTGCAAAAGCAGTCAGTGATGAGGAAGGGGAAAGCCCCAACATTTCCAATAGTCTCGGCCCGCCCACGTAGACAGGTTTGCCTTCATAGATGGCTTGAACGCCGCGGCCTTTGAGTGCCGAGAATTGGCTGACAGTCGGCAAGGCAATATGACGAGATTCCGCTTCATTACGTATGGCACGCGCTATCAAATGTTCTGAGTCGCTCTCAATCGCGGCAGCCAAAGCCAGTGCACTATCTTCTTGCCAACCATCGGTGGAAATTCCGACCACTCCAAATTTACCTTCTGTCAAAGTACCGGTCTTGTCAAAAATAACTACATCAATATTTCGGGCTGCTTCTAGGGCAAGACGATCGCGAACCAAAATTCCATTCTTCGCCGCGATGGATGTGGTAATTGCAACAACCAGCGGTACAGCCAGACCCAACGCATGCGGACAGGCAATCACCAATACAGTTACGACCCGTTTTAGGACTTCAATGTTAAAACCAACCGCAATAGTCCAACCAACAGCAGTGATTACGGAAACACCTAAGGCTATATAAAACAACCATCCTGCTGCTTTATCGGCAAGCAATTGGGTTTTTGACTTTGACTTTTGCGCTTGTTCTATCAGACGCATGATACCGGCTAAGGCAGTCTGTTCACCAGTGGCGGTGACTCGTATTCGCAAACTGCCATCTTCGTTGAGAGTCCCTGCGATGACCTTTGAACCAACTGCCTTATCAACGGGTTTTGATTCACCCGTAATCATTGCTTCGTTGACGCTTGACTCTCCGTCTATCACCTCGCCATCAACAGGAATGGTGGCACCTGGGCGAACAAGTACGACATCTCCCAACTTAAGTGCATCAACAGGAAGAATTTGTGTATTGCCATTCTCATCTATTACAAGCTCGGCAGTATCGGGCATTAATTTTGCTAACTCGCTTAATGCACCGGATGCTTGACGAATGCTCCTCATTTCAAGCCAATGACCCAGAAGCATGATGTCAATTAATGTCACCAATTCCCAGAAAAAGACCTCTCCAATATTGAACAACTGCGCTGCCACGCTGTAAACAAAAGCCACAGATATTGCCAGCGAGATGAGGGTCATCATGCCGGGGTTGCGATTTCGCAATTCAGGAATAGCCAATTTTATAAAAGGAATTCCCCCATAGATAAAAACTATTGTAGAGAACAGAAAAGGAATCCATTCGCTTCCAAAAAACGACGGCAGACTAAATCCGAACCATCTCTGTATCATGCTGCTGAAAAGCAATACGGGTAAGCTAAGGAGGGAACTCACCCAAAAGCGAGTCCGAAACATCTGCTCATGTCCGGTATGGTCGGCATGGTGGGTGTGATTTTCCTTTACATCTTGAGGATGGTGGTTCTGAAAATGTTCAGGCTGAATTTTTTCTAATTTGTGAACAGAATGGTGGGAAATGCCTTGATTGGCGTACTCATCCTCCATAGTGTGACCCGAGGGTTTTAAATGACCCTCTCCATTCAATTCATGAGAAAATTGTTTTTTGGTGTCATCGGTCATTTTTGTTCTCCTTTCTTCGGTCAAAGAAAACACCATGAAAATTATCCTGTTCAGCCCATTTACAAGATAGATGATGGTCTAGTAAATGTATCACCGACTGTACTTAGAGGACAGGTAATTGCGCATTTTGCGCCAAACGCTACAAATACCTTTCATACCATAGGTATTTGTAGCGCAATGATAACTACCCCTGCGGGATAATGCCGGATTACTTAAGGGCAGTCCCGCAATAGGGGCATGTCAGCCAATCAGCCTGAGTGGATTTTCCGCAATTGGGGCAGGTGTGTTGGGTAAGGGGTGTAGAAGAATGCCCAGTACCCCGAACCAGAGCCACAATTCCATAAATGACCAAGGCAATCAACCCAACAGGTATGAGCCACATAAAAAGCATCGCAAATCCCATAATCCACCATCCTAGCGGGGAAAATCCCCATCCCATATGACCACCGAAACCGGGTACTCCCCCTTGCATGCCGGGCATAAAAAACAAACCGGAAATGCCATTTCTCGAAAATCCGAACATCATGACACCAGCTAAAAAGGCCAACCCCATCACAACAAAGAAAATCAAAAGCATAACCCAATTGATTTTTTTCATGTTCACTCCTCCATTTCTTTCATAGAGATAAAATTCCCATGCCAGTTGTGATACCAGACCCGCCCGTTATAACCATTCACGCTCAACATACCGTAAATTCGATCATTCTGGATGACATGGAGGGTGTAATAACCGTAAAATTGATCGCCTTCCTCCTCGATTGCCATGCCCGGCATATTTTCATTCAACCACGTTTGCGCCAGATTCACGGCCTCACTCATGTCAATCGGCATTTCACTCTGCGGCTGCGTGATTCTGAAGCCCATCATCCCATTCATATGACCGTATTTGAGATTCCACATCATGTTCGGCCCCGGCTCTGGATATACAGCGCCTGTTTGGGGATCAACAAGGATTTCAAAAGCATGAATTCCGCTACTGTCTTCTACTACCGCGATGTAAAAGTTCTCAGTAAATTCCATCATCTCGCCAGGTTTCAAATCGGGATTACCTAATGCAGTCAGATATTGTTCGACAGCAGCATTTATCTCCTCCGACGATAAACGACCTTCTTCAAAACCGTTCCGCCTGCGATAATCATCGAAATTCATCATTCCCGGCCCCATCCTGAAAAAATCATTACCGTCAGTCCACCCAGATGAACAAAGGCCGAACATATTAAAAGGCGAGCCCGTGATTTGGAATTGATTCCAGCCCCATGCAAGCGTCAAACCGAACAAAATTGCCGCAACTATGATTGTCGCCCAAATTAACACCCATTTCATTGTTGCATCTCCTTTCCGATGGAGCAGGTTACAAAATTAGTCAAGAACTCAACCAGCAATTGGTTGAATATAATGTTTTACTGGCGTTGTGACGCAAGTTCACTTGATGCCCCTTTCTGGCATTTTTCAATGAGTTGGTTGTAAGCAATAACTCATTAGCGGTATTTTCGAACAAGATCTTTCTTTCTGTAAGCGCAAAAAGACCTTATATGCCATAGGCAGTTTTGCCTATGGCAATTTATTGACATTGAGTCTACTCACTTCAAAACAGGCAAACAGCTAATTTTTATAAAAGCCAAAAACTAACTCTAATCACGTTAGCCTGACCCGAATCAGAGTGCCGCTACCGGTTGAAGAACGAATTTCTAATTGGGCGCCGATCAAAATAGAGCGTTCGTAAATACCAAGCAGTCCAAAATGACCTTGTGTGGCAAACTCAGTTGGACTTTGTGGCACGTTAAACCCCCGGCCATTATCACTGATTTCCAGGACGATTTCGGAATCGGAGAAGGAGATAGTCAAACTGGCGATTTGGGCATTTGAATGTTTGATCGTGTTGTTGAGTGCTTCCTGCGCAATACGATAGAGGGATAATTCAATCTCAAAGGGCAAGCGTCGTTCTTTTCCATTTAGATGAAAAGCTACCTGAATTGGATTACTTTGCTCGATTTCCCGGGTTAACATGTGAAGCGCAGTTACCAACCCCAAATCCTCAAGGTAGATGGGGCGTAGTCCTCGAGTTAGACGGCGAAGATTGTCAATGGTCTGTTCAGCCAGCAATTCTAGTTCCTTGAGGGATTGTTTCCCCTGTTCGTTAAAAACAGATTTTTGAGCCAGGGCAACGCGATGTTTCAAAGCAATGATAGATTGGATGGTGTCATCATGCAATTCGCGCGCCAGTCTGGCACGTTCCTCTTCTTGGGCATTGGTAATTGCCCCAATGTAATCGTGTAAACCTTCCTGAGCGGTTTTTAGTTTTCGTGCCATTTCCGCCAATTCCAGTTGCAGATGCTTGATTTCTGGAATTCCACCGACAGGGTTTTGGATGGCTTCGAAGTTTCCCCATGCCAAAGCCGCTGCTTGAGATTCCAACCTTTGTAAAGGTTGGATGATTTGGCTGGTTGTGAACCAAAGGGCGGCAACCGAGAACAGCAAAGGTGGAATCAATACCAGAGGAGCAACCAAAGTCAATTCCAGAGCCAGGTCGGTCGCAATTCGATAATCTTCTTCGGAGAGATGCAAGCGCATTTCCCACTGATGTGCAACCACACTGACCACCGCGATGATCACCGAAATCAGTGTTAGAGGTAAAATAATCGTGGCAATCTTCCGCAGCGTTAAACTTTGCCTGAGAACATAGCTCAGACGATTGGAGTTATTAGAATCATTAACCATGCTGAATCCGTGTTATTCGTTTGTCATTGTTCCAATATCTTGTGAAATCAAGCCCAGCGATACAGCGCGCATTACGGCTTCGGTTCGGCTGGCCGCTTGCAGTTTTGCAAAAATATGGGCAAGGTGGCCTTGAACCGTGCGATCACTGATACCGAGATGAGCACCAATGGCCTTATTTGTATATCCCATAGCCACCAGTCGTAAAATTTCTAATTCGCGGTCGGTTAGTGGTTCTACCAATTTCTTCTCATTGGAAAAAATATTCGACATCAATTTTTTTTGAATGATTGGGGCCAGCGCTGATTTACCTTCATAAACATCGCGTACAGCCTGAATTAACTCTTCTGCCTGCGCGGTTTTGAGAATATACCCGTTAGCTCCTGCCTGCAATACAGCCATCACGTACGGATCATCATCGTAGGCGGTCAGAATCAAAACACCCACTTCCGGAAAATTTTTTCGTACCCAACGGGTAACTTCAATTCCACTGCTTTTTGGCATTTGAATATCCAGTACTACAACATCAGGTTGGTTATCCCGAATGAGAGTTTTGGCTTCTTCGCCGTCTCCTGCTTCGGCAATCACTTGCATGTCTTCAGCCAATTCTAAAAGTTGACGAATGCCAGCTCGAACAATGTGATGATCATCGGCCAATAGAATACGAATCAGAGTTTTGGAAGTCCCGGTTGACTCACTCATGACTCAAATTGCTCAATTGATTAAGATTGATTCGGAATAGAAATACGGTGGGAAAAAGCAACCATACAATGGCAAACCCTGCCAAGATTCCGCTTGTCAATCGCATCAGGGAATTGAAAGAACCAAACGCATCTCCACTGTAAAATGACAATGGAAAAGAACGATTGGTGAGATTAGCCAGCCACTCGTTTGAGTCTCGGAATCCATTGCCGATACCGGCAAAATCACTGATTAGATGGGTTGTCCCATCAATTCCTAGAGGCATGAAAAGTAAAAAGAACATCCACCATGGAATTGGTTTAAGTATTCTTCGAAGTGGATACCATAGTATGGCAAAAAACCAAATACTTGTGTAAAACGAAACCATGCGATCCGACCAGGCAACTTTCCATCCCATCTGTGAATTGCCGATGAATTGACGAAGAAGGAAAGGATCAAAGGTATTATGCCATGCGCTTTGAATCTCGACAAGCGAATACATCGGTTTCTCGCCAAACAGAAAAAAAGAACGTTGCGGAAGTTGATGGCAGAAAAATGAATACACCCAATATACAAATTTCCCGGCTTCGTTCCAGCCCAATTTCATTAGAAGGGGTGCAAGGAAGGGAGCAAACACCCAGCCACCGTAGAAAAAGATAAAAATTTCATACCAACGGTTGAACAGGGTTCCAACTATCTTGTGCAGTAAAGATTCTGTCTGCAATTCTCTCATCACATTGAGGCTTTTTTGAAGGATTTTCCCATTACCGATCCCAAATCCATATAGTAGGGGAAACATTTGCCCTCCCCACCTGTTTCCCCAAATTATCTACTGAATTCGAATCTGAAACTCTTTCCGGTAATCCGATAACCCATCCTTACGCAGGAAAACAGTTACCTTCCAATTACCACTCATACTAAAATCGGCAGTGATGGAGTAAGCGCCGCCTCCCTCATCGACGGCTATACCATTCATGGTCATACCTTGCATATCCGTATGGTCTGCACTTACGTCCACTATTGCTCCTTCTATCGGTACACCTTGGACATCTTTGATCCTGAAAATCAACTCAACATTCCCCACCACAGGAGGGTTGGGGTATGTTTCCAATTCTATGTTTACTGGATTTTCAGTTTGGTTTTGAACTGGCGTATCCGCATTATTATTACAAGCCGAGAGTGTAAGAAGAAGAATAACTATCAATAGGCTGAAAAAAATCACCTTGTTCATTTGTAATACCTTTCTTTGTGTAGTGGTTTATTCGGTAACTTCAATGATCATCATCAAACCACCCGGTTCGACGTTATTATTTGTGGTGTGATGTAAGATATGGCAATGTAGCATCCATTTTCCAGGTTCCGTAGCTACAAACTCGATATCATATCGTTCGCCCGGAGCCACACTGACGGTATCCCTGGTAATTTGCATGTCTGGAGGAATTGGAAAACCATCAATGGCCACAATCTTGAATGGGACACCGTGTAAATGCATCGGATGAATAAATTGTCCAATTCCGATGAATCGCAGCCTTACTCGATCACCTTTTTTTAGTGAAATGATAGAGGTGTCGGGAAAGGATTTTCCGTTGATGGTAAAGTAATTGGGCTCCATACCACTCATTGGCATGGCAGCATAAGTATAGCCATCCTTTAGCAACCATTCTGAAATCATCAATGTTCTATCAACCGCTGGCGGGTCGGCCTCCAATTCACGTGGTTCAATAATAAATGGTGCATATAAACCCGCCATCACCTGGACATCTCCCTCGTAGTGTGAATGGTACATAAAAGTACCGGCTGGTTTGGCGGTAAACTGATATACAAAAGTTTCGCCCGGCAGGATGGGCTCTTGAGTTACACCGGGTACACCATCCATCGAATTTGGTACCTGAACTCCATGCCAGTGAATCGTAGTGGGTTCGGGCAAATCATTTTTTACAATGATTTTTATCTCATCCCCTTCAGTGACACGAATCAAGGGGCCGGGCACACTACCGTTGTAGGTAAAGGCAGTTACCTTTACACCTTCCAAAATCTCCCATGACACCGCTTTGGTAGTTAATTCAAATACCTTTACTCCATTTTCCAAACGATACTCCAAAGGTTGCTCGCCATTAGAGGTTGCCGGTTGAAGATTTGGGGCAGTAATTGGTGACATCATATGGGCAGCTTCGGGATTCTCCATAACCATACGCCCTGCGGCGGGAGTAGAGGTCGCCGTGGCTGCTTTGGAGTCGTTTGGCAGTGTATTTTCTTTATCTTGAAGACGAGCGCTAGCCGTGCAAGCTGCCAGAAGCAAACCAATACCTGCAAGGTAAATAAAGTGTATGAATTTCACTGTAAAAATAAACCTCCTTATAAAAATTTTTAAATGCACTTTTCTGGTGTTGCATGTTGAATAGGAACACCAGTTGTTGTTTTAGAGCTTCTCAAGAAGAGAAAGCATGTATGCTTTGGAAATTCAAGGCTTGCTTAATAAGTGCTATTTTTTCGCTTCTTGCATCAATGGAAAGTGATTCATCAATGGACAATCTTGTTTGCCCGTTACTCCCGTGTAAAAACAATGTGATCGGTTCCTCCTCATTATCATAGATGAGCAAGATGATCATTTGACAATCACATTGTTCTGTTCCATGGTGAGGGCAGGGACAGGCTTGTTGATCTGATCTGGTGGAGTGCAAGTTAAAGGTTGGCAAAACTTTCAGACCTCTTTGAGATAAGACACTAATGATGATCGGTAAAACCTGATCACAGGCCCTCTCAACAATTAAGAACGTTTGCGTGAACATACGATCCCTTATTTTGTAGTTGTATTAGTTGATTGTAGGTAATGAGGATTGTTTATCATAGCGCAGCAATGCGTATGATCCAATAAGCATAATTGCCTATGAGGTTCACTTATGAGGGTTCAAATTAGTTTGTTCTTTATCCCTGGTTTGTTGATTTGGTTGGTCGCAACGCTTTATTAATTCTTCTTTTTCAATGGATCATCCAACCATACAATAACCTGATATGTCTATTGTTCTGATTTGAGAATGTTGGGTTTGCCTCATAACAGATTACATATGGATAAGCATTACCTCTCTTCGGTTTGAACATTCCCCCTGAACCCAATCACTGGATCACCAAGCCTCTCAATGTCAATCTACAAAAGACGCCTGCTGGTGTGTG
This sequence comes from Bellilinea sp., assembly GCF_034432615.1. Taxonomy (GTDB): domain Bacteria; phylum Chloroflexota; class Anaerolineae; order Anaerolineales; family Anaerolineaceae; genus Bellilinea. The sequence goes on from NZ_DAOUBL010000266.1 coordinate 24,485, forward strand.
ACGGACCTTAATTTTATTCAACATGTATAAATCTCACCCGATTCATTCATCCAATCCTCTGTCCAGTGTGTACTCTGTGGTTGATTTGATCGTGTTTTTATTGAAATTCCTCCCCGATCCAGTGCGCCCAGGAGATGCCCTGTTCTTTCAGCGATTGGATTAGCCTCTGGTCGGCACTCCACAACTCGGCTTTCAACTGCTCCGCCAGGGCTACGTACTGGGCATCGTAGGCTTTACTCTGCCCCAACCGCTCCGCCCAGCGCAGGGCTGCCTGATGGATTTCAACAGTCGGGGCAACCCGTTCGATTTCCAATGCGAGCAGGTCGTACATGTACTCAACCGCATCTTGCGGACGAAGTACCCCAAGCCGAACGGCGCGATGAAAACCCTTCAAACATTCATACTCCCACAACAGAGGTGCCGAAAGCACACTTTGCCGTTCCCGCAGGTGATCCATCAGGCGGTAAGCCTGCTCGGTGTAGGGCAGGCTCAGGAACAAAGCCAGGGTAAGATTTGCGTCTATCACAACCGCCATAATTGTTCCATCTCGTCTTCCCGTTCTTGACGGTCGGTATTGACCAAATCTATTTCAATCAGCGGCAGGTTTTGAAGCCGCTGCCGGGCTTTTCCCAGAATCTTCATTCGCCGCTCCCATACATCTCTTTTGCCTTCCAGCACATCCAAACCAATATCCAGCGCCTGGCGCAGGACACTGGCAGCCGAGCGCCGCTGTTTTTCGGCAATGCGCTGCACGCGCTCTTTTTGTTGCGGGTCAAGCAAGACCTGATAGCGTTCCATGATCAACCTCACAAAATACACAATGTTGTTTATAAAATACAATTATCTGTGTATTTTGTCAATCCCTTACACAAACCTCTGCCTCGAAACCTCGTTTGGCCACTCCCAGCGTTCCAGCCACAGGTCACTGTACGGGTTCTTTGCCAGTGTGGTCAGTTCGGTTGCCATGCCCCGCCAGCGGGGTTTGAGATAACGCACAATGCCCTGCATTCGTTTGGGGGTCAGGGTACACACCGCCACCCGCCGCTGGAAGTTGTACTGGTTGTACCACTTGCGTATCCAGGTGTTGTCTGCCCCGTCCCTGCGTTTGCGTGGATGACGCAGTACCTCGACCTCGACATACACCCATTCGCCATCCTTCTCGACCAGAACATCCGGCTCGACCAGCGGATTGTCCACCGGCGGACAGACCTGTACCTGCCAGCCCCGTCTGCGGGCCTGGTAGGCAAACAGCAGGACGGCAAAGGCGTGCTGGCGGTGTTCTTCGGCGTTGTGGCGTTCTGCCAGAATGTCCCACTCGGACTTGCGGATGGGACAGCCCAATTCAACGGCAAAGACTTTGCCTTTATCCGTCAGGCGCAAGACAGCGTATTTGGCTTTCCCGTTCCCGAAAAAACGCTGCTCGATTAGTTCTTCTTCCAACAGCGTTTTTATCAGCCGATCTACCGCCCCACCGGAAAGCCCCATCATGGATTGCAATTCCGTTTGCAAACACACCCCTTCGGCAAGGATTTGCACGGCGGTTTGCATGCGCTCCCAAAGTTCAATCCGTATGGCTCTTGTTCGTGTCATAAGCGTACCATTGCGTAAATCTTATACGGGATATTGTTGTGGCACCCTCCCTTTTCAAGTCCAGCTTAATATCCCGCATAAGATTTTACCCCTGCCCTGCCCATACTGCCGAAAAACGGCATTTTGCACCTCGCCGCACCCTCACGGCTCGTACTTGCGGATTTCGGCATCGAACAGCAGGTACAGCAGAATCTGCATGTCCAGGTAGAGCAGAAAGCCGGGGTCATCGTCCACTTCCGTCCCCGGCGGCAGCAGTTCCGCTGCAAGCGATTCGCCCGTTTCGCCCCGCAGGTAGAGGACATCCGTCACTTCCCACCCGCACACGCTTTCGTTGACCTCTCCCTTGCGTCCGCTGGCAGCGTCCAACGCCGCCCTGATGGGCAGCAGAAAGCCGTTGTCCAGAATCACCGCCGGTAGATCGTACTCCCCCTCGCCCCGCAGGATGACATCCCGCACCGTGCGGCCGATGGCGTTCCCGCTCAGCCAGTCCAGCAGGCAGACCGGCTCGGCGTCCGCCGTGACCTGCATGAACACACAGCCGTGTTCCCCGCAGCGCTCGAACCGGCTCAAATCGTATTCATGCTTGCTGAAGGCAAAACTCATCATCGCTCACCTCGCAGATAGGCCAGATACTCCTGCCGAAGTTGCAGCGCCCGGCGGCAGTTCCTCACCAGCATATACACCTTTCCCCTGCCCGGGGCCTTGCCGTAGGCAATCTCGCCGATCCGCTCGACCCAGCCCGGCTCATGCTTCTCGGCCTGCTCCACCACCCAGGCAGTTGGGTCGGCAATCCCCTGCAGCAGGTACATCCGCCACCACCAGGCGGCACTCTCGAACTCATGCTGCAATTCCCACGGGCGCAGGTCGAGCGCCACATAGCGCACCTCCCAGGCTTCCACGCCGTGCGGCTGGACGGGCAGGTGCGGCAGCAGCATGCCCCAGCGGATGCGCCCGTTGTGTACCCAGCCGCTGCCAATTGCCATCAGGATCAGGCGTTTCAGCGTCTCCGGTGGCAGCACTTTCTCCGCCAGGATGCGCTTGCGTTCTTGCAGCCCGCTCGAATCCGTTCTGGCGTGCAGGACTTGGGTACGGGTCATGCGAATCAGTTCCAGTTCGTCTTGTTCGCTCATTCCCGCACCTCGACCCGCAAAATCTCCAAATCTTCTACACCCGCCTCGACTTCACTGCCTCTTGGCGCCGTCTCCGGCTTCAAGCGTACCACCAGGTACACATCTCCAGCCTTTGGACTGTAAAATCCGTCATTGGGTAGAACGCCAGGCAACTTTGCCGTACCACCATGCCGCACGAAATGCGGCGTTCCAGCCGCCACGGCGGACAGCACATCTCCCCACGCCGCCCGCTCAATCCACAAACCCGCCGGTAACTCCACCGGCGGCACCAACGCATTCACAACCTCAGCAATTGACATGACTCACCTCTCGCAGAAAAGTTATTTTTCGGGGCAAGGCACTCTTGCGCCGGAGCGCCCCCGAACGCCGGTCGCTAGACCCAGAGTGCAGACGCCGCTAGGCGTCTAGCGGTGACGGGGCGCAAGGCGCATTGTGCCGCACGCCCAGCCGCCAGGCTGACCCCGCCGGTCGCTAGACCGGCCTGCCGTCCAGCACCACATCCGCCAGCACCTCCCGCAACGGCACCTTCCAGCCGTTGACCGCCACCTGCTCCGGTAATCCGCCCGCCTTGCGCAGTTGGCGCAGCACATTGGCGGACTGCTCCCGCACCAAAGGCGGCACATGAAAGACCACCTCACGGGCAACCACATGCGCCCGCTCCGCCCCAGACCACAGCCAGCCGTACACGGTAGATTCCAGTGGCTGCTGGTGCGCCCGGCTGGTGATGGCAAACGCCAGCACTTCCAGCGCCAGGTCACTATCGCACACTACCCGGTGACAACCGCCCAGCACAGCCCGGTCGGTTTCCAGGTTGGCTTCTACCGCCAGGTTCTCCCGAATGGGGTACACCCGCCTCAGGCTCATCTGCCCGTCCAGAATCACCTGATTGTACCGTTTCATACAGCCTCCCGAAGTTCACGATTTGACTTTGACTTGCCTTTCCACCATCACCCGCCGAAATTCCAGCCGCTCGCCGCCAAAACCCAGCAGCAGCCCAAGCGCCTTGCCCCGGTACGCCCGCAGGTAACGGCGCACCTGGTCGAAGTCCGCCTGCTCGAAATGCCCCGCCGCTTTGCACTCCACCAGCACCGCCACCTCGTACCAGCGCACCAGCAGGTCAGGTTTCACCTCGCCCACCACCTGCCCGCCGTACCAGACCTTCAGCCTCGGCTGGTACAGCACTTCGTAGCCACTGGAGCGAAGTTCGTGCAGCAGCGCCCGGTGATAGACCAGTTCGCTGTGACCGCTGCCCAA
>NZ_DAOUBL010000267.1:0-2500 GCF_034432615.1 Bellilinea sp.
GACCAGAGGCTACCCCAGTCCGGTCCTCTCGTACTAGGACCAGCTCCCCTCAAGCTTCCAAACGCTGACAGCAGATAAAGACCGACCTGTCTCACGACGGTCTGAACCCAGCTCGCGTACCGCTTTAACGGGCGAACAGCCCGACCCTTGGGACCTTGTCCAGCCCCAGGATGCGATGAGCCGACATCGAGGTGCCGAGCGAAGTCGTCGATGTGAACTCTTGGACTTCACCAGCCTGTTATCCCCGGGGTAGCTTTTATCCGGTAAGCCACGGCCCTTCCACTCAGTACCGTGGGATCACTAAGCCCGTCTTTCGACTCTGCTCGACGCGTTGGTCTTGCAGTCAAGCTCCCTTATGCCTTTACACTCTTTGGGTGGTTTCCATTCACCCTGAGGGAACCTTTGGGCGCCTCCGTTACCTTTTAGGAGGCGACCACCCCAGTCAAACTGCCCACCTGGCACGGTCCCCCACCCGGATCACGGTGTGGGGTTAGGGTCTAAACATCATCAGGGTGGTATTTCACTGACGTCTCCACCGAGGCTGGCGCCCCAGTTTCTCAGACTCCCACCTATCCTACACAGACGATGCCCAAACTCAATGCCAGGATGCAGTAAAGCTCCACGGGGTCTTTTTGTCCTGCTGCGGGTAGGCCGCATCTTCACAGCCATTTCAATTTCGCCGGGTCCCTCGTTGAGACAGTGTCCTAGTTGTTACGCCGTTCGTGCGGGTCGGAACTTACCCGACAAGGAATTTCGCTCGGTTGACCTCACTCTGTTTCCAGAGGAGCCGGACTTTATCTTTCTCGCTGAGTGTTCATTTTGGAAGCAATTTCGCGAATCTGTTCGATTCCTTCCGGTTTGAGATGTTCCCCACGCTCCATCAACATCAGGATTTTACGGAACTTCATAAAATCCACCCGTTTTTTGGATTTGAGCGGATGCTTTTCAAAGAACGGGATGATCCGTTCCCGCAGATGCTGGATATTTCGCACCCGAAAAGCCATCCGATCTCCGTGATTGCGGCGCACCACCCCACACCCAAAAAATTGTTTGAGCGCATACAACAACTGAATATCTCGTTCGTGCTGTACGACCGTAAATTCAGGCAATACCTGAAAACCGGTGCTCATTTGCGGATGGGGATTGATACCCACATAAAAACATCCCTCGCCATCAACGAAACCAACCACCCACTGTGCTTCCAGTCTCGATTGCGAGACCGAACGTAAAGTCTCTGAGGATTCTTCCATTCAAGTTTTCCTTTCTGGAAGTCTTTCCTGCGGATTGTCCCCGTGTCCAGCGGATTTTTACTGCCCGAACCATGTTCAGACGAGTACCGCGTGGCTGTATGAGGAGTTTCCCGCATATAGTTCGGTTTTACTAAGGCTCGCGTCAAGAACCTTAGGACCGTTCGATTTGTTACACCCTTTAGAGGGGGTGGGGTTGAATACCCACTCTGCCTGTCGCCAGGCAGTCCGGACTATATCATCCTCTGCTTTGAGAGGTCTGGCGTATAGTCTCTGAGGATTCTTCAGTCTGAAATCTTCTCAGAATTTCAGCGTCGCTGTAACGCCGCTTTCCGCCATCGTTCATTGTTGTGCGGATTTGCAAAATCTGCTCAACACCATCTCGTTTCAAATGCTGCCCGTCTCTCATCAGAGCGGCAATTTTTACAAACTTGGCAAAGTCTCGCTTTTTCTTTGCCGAAAGAAAGTGAAATCGCTCAAAAAACGGAATGACGTTTTCCACGATGGCATTGAGATTATTGACTTCGTAGTACCAGACTCCATCTTTTCGGCTGCGCAGTGTCCCGCATTGCAGATACCTCTTGAAAAGAGCAAGGATAACCTTGTCTTTCTGCGAAATATTGAAACACAGTGACACTTTCCATGGTTGGCGGTAATCTTTTCGAGGTCGGAAGCTGACATTAAAACTTCCTTCCCCGTCTGCAAATCCCGCCAGGTAATAGCCGATCTCGGAGGGTACTTTCTTGACGTCCAGCATCCCTGAAGCCTTTCCTGCTGATTGTCCGCACCGCCAGCATTGTCACTCATTTGCCAAATGCAAACCGAGTAGCTGCGGATACACCGGATTTTCCAGCATATAGCCAGATTTTATAACTACAGGTCATTCTATAGTTACGGCCGCCGTTCACCGGGGCTTCGGTTCAGAGCTTCGCTTGCGCTAACCCCTCCCCTTAACCTTCCGGCACTGGGCAGGCGTCAGCCCCTATACATCGCCTTTCGGCTTTGCAGAGACCTGTGGTTTTGGTAACCAGTCACTAGGACCCTTTCACTGCGACCTCTCAACGCTCATTATTCATTCACGTCGAAAGGCACCCCTTCTCCCGAAGTTACGGGGCTAATTTGCCTAGTTCCTTAACGAGGGTTCTCCCGTTCGCCTTGGTATATTCTACCCGTCTACCAGTGTCGGTTTGCGGTACGGGCGCTCAAGATTCAACGTTTAGAAGCTTTTCTCGGCAGCAAGGCTCAACTCACTT
>NZ_DAOUBL010000267.1:5000-19915 GCF_034432615.1 Bellilinea sp.
CTGAGGCCAGCTTTGGAGGATTGGCTCCGCCTCGCGGCTTCGCAACCCATTGTACTGGCCATTGTAGCGTGTGTGTAGCCCAGGATATAAAGGCCATGCTGACTTGACGTCATCCCCACCTTCCTCCGGTTTAAGACCGGCAGTCCCGTGTGACACATGTAACACACAGCGAGGGTTGCGCTCGTTAGCGGACTTAACCGAACATCTCACGACACGAGCTGACGACAGCCATGCAGCACCTGTGCAAGCTCCCCGAAGGGTCGGTCACCTTTCGGATCCCTACCACTTGCATGTCAAACCCTGGTAAGGTTCTTCGTGTATCATCGAATTAAACCACACGCTCCGCTGCTTGTGCGGGGCCCCGTCAATTCCTTTGAGTTTTAACCTTGCGGCCGTAGTCCCCAGGCGGTAGACTTATCGCGTTTGCTTCGGCACTGATGGATTTGAACCCACCAACGCCAAGTCTACATCGTTTACAGCTAGGACTACCGGGGTCTCTAATCCCGTTCGCTACCCTAGCTTTCGCGTCTGAGCGTCAGAAGTGGTCCAGGAGGCCGCTTTCGCCACTGGTGTTCCTCCGGATATCTACGCATTTCACCACTACACCCGGAATTCCACCTCCCTCTACCACTCTCAAGTCCGGTAGTATTGAACGACCTCTCCCAGTTAAGCCGGGAGCTTTCACATCCAACTTGCCGAACCGCCTGCACGCGCTTTACGCCCAGTAAATCCGGATAACGCTCGTCTCCTACGTGTTACCGCGGCTGCTGGCACGTAGTTAGCCGAGACTTATTCTGAGGGTACCGTCCTTCCTCTTCCCCTCAAAAAGCGCTTTACAACCCGAAGGCCTTCATCGCGCACGCGGCGTTGCTGGTTCAGGCTTTCGCCCATTAACCAATATTCCCTACTGCTGCCACCCGTAGGTGTATGGACCGTGTTTCAGTTCCATTGTGGGGGGCCACCCTCTCAGGTCCCCTACCCGTCATCGCCTTGGTAGGCCATTACCCTACCAACTAGCTGATGGGACGCAGGCCCCTCCCGAAGCGGCTTTCGCCTTTAATCACCCAGCCTCTAATCCGGGGGATCACATGCAGTATTAGCAGCCCTTTCGAGCTGTTATCCCACACTTCGGGGCAGGTCACCAACGCGTTACTCACCCGTTCGCCACTAAGGCCGTATTGCTACAACCTCCGTTCGACTTGCATGTATTAAGCACGCCGCCAGCGTTCATCCTGAGCCAGGATCAAACTCTCCGCAAAAATATCACCTTATTCAGGTGTTCGTTACGGATGTTTAACGGAGCTCTCTTTTCTTGGCTTCCTTCCTATCACTCTTCAGTTGTTAAGGTTCCGCTTGCTTCCGAGGGCCAGATTCTACGCTGCCAATCGTTTCCTGTCAAGCACTTGGCGATAAAATCGCCGATGTTTTCCTAAGTCGTTCGTCTTTGGTCAACACCGGCGCATCTCTCGACGTCCTTGCCAGGCCTGGTCCCTCTTGCACCAACCCGTTTTCAATTGTTATCGATCCGCTTTTTCAGCAAAATCTCTTCACAGCTTGGGACTTATATTGTACCCACCCTGCTTCGGATTGTCAAGGGGTTTCGCAGAATTCATTCGGAAGTGGCGTATTTGGTTTTGAGCGATCTGCCGTTTCCGGCAAGACCGGGCTGCCCTCACAGGCAACGGGCTGGATTATACTCCTATCCCTATACCTGTCAAGGGGTTTCGTGCTTTTTTTCCAAAATTCGTCTCCCCCTTCCGCATTTCGGAACAATCCTTGCACCGGGAACAATTCCATGAACGCAAACGTCTTATTTTTGTCCTTTGCAAAAGCAGACTAAAATAGTCGTGATTAATTCGGAATGGTATAATTTTCTCATGAAAGCAATCGGTTCGCTCACCTTCTCCAATCAGCGCTCACTTTTACAGCAATTGCTCACCGCAATGCTGTTTTCTGTTGTCTTCACCCTCGTCCTTTTCCTTGCAGTGATTCTGGTGGTTCAGGTCTGGTTTGCCGGGCGAATTTTTCCCGGTGTTCAGGTCGCCGGTATACCGGTAGGCGGACTGAGCCCTGCCGAGGCTGCCGAGAAAATCTCCGCTCAAATCACTTTTCCCACCCAAGGGCGCATCGTCCTGAAAGACAATCAGAATTTATGGGTAGCCTCGCCACAGGAACTGGGGCTTTTCCTCGATCCCGGTGCATCAGCAACCCTTGCTTTTCGGGTTGGGCGGGATGGCAATCTTCTCAACCGGCTTGCCGATCAGTTCAACGCCTGGTACTCTGGCAAGAACACTTCCCCCGTGCTGTTGTTCGATCAGCGCATTGCTTACATATACCTCAACCGCATCGCCGCCGTCATCAACCGACCGGTTATCGAAGCTAACCTTGGCTTGCAGGGAGAAGAAGTGATTGTACGTTCGGGAGAAATCGGCCGCACGCTCGATATTGACGCTTCGCTGGCACTGGTTTCGGCGCAGGTGCAATCCCTGCAGGAAGGGGTTGTCCCACTGGTTGTCAAGGAAACCCCGCCGGTCATTCTGGATGCCAGCCAGCAGGCCGAGCTGGCGCGCCGCATCCTCAGCCAGCCCTTGACCCTCACCCTACCGGAAGGCGAATCCGCACCCGGCAGTCCATGGGTCTTTGATCGCACTACGCTGGCATCTATGCTCTCCATTGAACGTGTGCGCAATCAGGCTGGCGAACAATACGAAGTAACTTTGAACAGCGACATGCTAATCACCTTCCTTTCCAAATTAGCTCCCGACCTGCGTACCTATCCACAGAATGCTCGTTTCATCTTCAATGACGATACCCGCCAGTTAGACCTGCTCCAACCAGCTGTCATCGGACGCACCCTCAATGTGGATGCCACCCTGCGCGCTATTCAGGAAGGATTGAAGCAAGACCAACACACCATTCCACTGGTATTCGATTTCACCAATCCACCCGTAACAGACGATGCCACGGCTGAAAGCCTTGGAGTCACCGAGCTGGTCAGCCAGCACACCTCTTATTTTTACGGCTCGAGCCGCGAGCGGGTTCAAAACATCCAGGCAGCCGCCAGCCGTTTCCACGGTCTGCTGGTTCCACCCGGCGCCACATTTTCGATGGCAGATGCGCTGGGCAATATCAGTCTGGACAATGGCTATGCCGAGGCGCTGATCATCGTCGGTGGGCAAACTATTAAGGGTGTAGGCGGCGGTGTATGTCAAGTCAGCACCACCCTGTTCCGCACCGCCTTCTTTGGCGGTTATCCGATTGTCGAACGACACGCCCATGCTTATCGGGTCAGTTATTACGAAAAAACTTATGGGAACCGCATTGATCCCAATTTAGCCGGACTGGATGCCACTGTCTATGTTCCAATCGTTGACTTCAAATTCACCAACGACACCCCCTACTGGCTGCTGATGGAAACCTATGTCAACCCCAATGCCAGCACCCTGACGTGGAAGTTCTATTCCACCTCCGATGGACGCACCGTGGAGTGGCAAACCAGCGGCCCGGTCAACATCGTCGAACCACCCAAACCGCTCTACAAGGAAAACCCCGAGCTGAAAGAAGGCGAAATCAAACAAGTGGATTGGGAAGCCAAAGGCGCCGAAGTAACCGTCACCCGTACGGTCTATCGCAACGGTCAGGTGTACTTTACTGACCGCATCTACACCCGCTATCAGCCCTGGCAGGCAGTTTACGAATATGGCCCCGGCACTGAAATTCCCACCCCAGAACCCGAAAACAACGATTGAGCCCCCTAAAAAGAAACAACTCCGGCTTTATCCCCATCGCCAGAGTTGTTTCTTCTGCACGATCCCCTGAAGTCGTCGGCAGCGGGACGAAATTGGCAATAAAGAAACGGTCACAATTTAGCGGGGATTGCAAATATGACTATAATATACTAGGAAAACACTCAAAATTGTTTTGAGTTGCGCTCAAAAATCACTCCCAAAGACGAAAGAAAGCCTCTTCATGCCCACTGGCGAACCCCGCTTCAGCGAACTGCTCCAACGTGCCATCAACCGCATCGCATTTCTAGAAAACAAAACCCGCCAGATCGTGTTTGACGAATTGGGTTACGCCCTCGGCCGGCAAGGTGGCAGTGCCATTCAATACTGGCTTTACCACCAGCGCGTGCCTGCGCGGCTGGAGGATGTGGAAAACCTGGCACGCATCATTGCCCACCGCGGCGGCTGGGAAAATGAAAAAGATCTGCGTTCTTTCCTTTCCCGTGGCGGCCACCCCAGCGCCGATGTTCTCGTTCGTCAAATATTTCCAAACGAACCCATCTCCACGACCAGCGCCGCTGCTCAGCCAGCCTTCATCGTTGGTCCGCCGATCCTCAAGCCGCATCAATTCTTTGGGCGCACACATGAACTCCGCCGCATCTTCACCGCACTAAACAGCACTTCTATGCAAAATGTAGCCATCAGCGGTGCGCCGCGCAGCGGGAAAACCTCCCTCTTACATTATATCCATACCATCACTCGCACCCCACCCACTGCCCTGCGCCCCAACCAGTTTCAAAATTGGCTGGATGAACCCCAACGTTACCGCTGGGTGTATATTGACTTTCAAGACCCGCGGGTTTGTAATCGCCAGGGGTTCTTGCTCTATATTCTGCGCCAGCTCAACTTTCCCGCCCCTCCCTCGCTCGACCTGATTCAGTTTGTGGATATTGTCGTCCGCTATCTGGTAAACCCTACCGTGATTCTAATGGATGAGATTCAAATTGCGCTCACCAACCCCGAATTTACCCAGCAGTTTTGGTGGAGTTTGCGTTCGCTGTCTTCCAACCTCACCGATGGAAAACTGGCTTTTGTGATTGCGGCCCAAAACCAGCTGCCGACCCTGCAAAATGCGCTGGGCAAACCATCACCATTCTTAAACATCTTTGGGCATTCCATTCAGCTTGGCCCGCTCAACGAAGAAGAAGCCCGCCAGTTAATCCAGTCCAGCCCGCTCCCCTTCTCCCCCGCGGATGCCGATTGGATTATCCAGCACAGCGGCTGCTGGCCGGCCCTGCTGCAAATTCTATGCAGCACCCGGCTGGTTGCCCTGCAGGAAAATCAATCCGATGAAATCTGGAAGGGCGATGCGCTGGCCAACATTCAACCCTACCGCTACCTGCTGGAAACGCCATGATCTCAGCCCCGCTTTCGCTCAGTCCTGCCGGCCGCCTCAGGTTGGTTTCTCCCTTACGCATTCTCTTCTGGCTGATCGTTCACCCGGCAGCCTGGCAGCGCCATCTCGCCCTGATTGACCCATCCCTTCCGTTGGACTTCAGCCTGATCGAATTGACAGCCAAACAACGCCGTAACCCGCAATTGGCACGCTTTTTGCTGTTCACCTGGCTTTCTGTGGGATTGTGGATTGCGTTTCTGATTCCTTTTACTGTCATCCTCTTGGGCAACTCACTGAATGATTTGCCGATTAAACTGGCAATTGGCATTGGCTATGGCCTCTCTGCCAGTCTGTGCGGCGCCCTGCTGGCAGGCATTGGAAGCGGTTTAACCTTCGGTTTTGTCTTAGGGTTGGGCACCGGCCTGCTCCTGCCAGATATGGATGCTTACTTTGTGGTCACCGCTGCCGCAGCCGGGCTGGCTGCCAGCGTTCAGCTCAACCTGCTGCAAGTCCGTCAGCGCCCCTCTTCTCTTCTTCGCTGCCTGTTGGGAGTGATCACCGGCATTCTGGTCGGCGCCGGGGTAATTTTTGGATTTTGGGCAATAGCCTCTGGGGAGTTAATCAACACCCCCCAAACCTTGCAAATTGACCAGACCGTCAGCGGTTTACCGTTGATCCTGCTGATTGGTAGCGCACTGCCGATTGGGTTCATAACCGTTTGGCTGACTTTACACCTGCGCAGCCGCAGCGGCTGGCGTCGCTCACTGCTTCCGGCAGTTCTGCTAACCTTCTGGATGGCACTCGGTTATGCCGGTCTGGTCAGCCAGTCCAGTCAAACAATTTTGATGAATTTGAACGCCGGTATGATCGGCGGGGCGTTCATCACCCTTTTGTTTGGGTTGAGCAGCACGCTTACCCGCCAGGTCGGCGGCAACAACGCTGCCGCAGTTGCCAGCGGGCTGGTTGCCGGTGTTGGTTGGATCCCACTCGGACCGCACGTACTTGCCGGTTACCAACACCAGCCGCATTTGATAACAATTGCACTGGTGGTTTTGGTCTTTGGCCTGACCATTTCATTCTGGCGGCCGCTCCTCTTCTACCCGCTGGTTGCCATTTGGAACAATTTTTGTTTCAACCTCGACCAAAACCGGCCGGGCGATTTGCGCTGGTTCTGGCTGCACGCCGCCTTTTGGGATGAGAAGCAGCGCCTGACCTGGCCCGACCTGGATGAATATCTGCTGTTGCTCTCCGAACGCCAGCCGCACCTGCTTCAGGACGTGTTGATTTTACTCTCGGCTACTGCTCAGCGGCCGGTTGCCCAAAAGGTGCAAATGGAATTGACCGCCCGCCAGTTTGAAACCTGCCCGGATGTGCCTTCCATTGCTGCAATCCATCACCAGACCGCCGCCGGCCTGCTGGAAGGACCGCTTTCCACCATCCTCATCGCCCTTCACAACATCAGCCGGGATATTGAACATGCTTTGCGCCAGACCACACCCTACCAACAGCGGTTAGGACTGGGCATGGCACGCGACAAACTGGCCACCCTGCAAAATGAGCTGCTCTTAAGCCGTCACCCCCAATCACAGCGTTTTGCGCCCATCATTGCCAGATGGCAGCGCATGCTATCCTCTCACATCGAAGCCATGACGATTCCTGCCCAATATCAGCAGGAAATTCCCAACCCATATATTTGCGGTATGCCGCTCAGCGAGAGGCAATCCCTCTTGTTTGTCGGGCGCAGTGAGATTATTGAACGCATCAACCAGATGCTCATGCAGGACAAATGCCCCCCGCTGTTGTTGTTCGGGCAGCGCCGCATGGGGAAAACCTCACTGCTGCTCAACCTCAGCCATTTTCTAACTTCCAGCATCATTCCCTGTTTTGTGGATTGTCAGGGACTGGCAGGGTATCAGGATAGTGATGAACTGGTTCCCGAATTTGTTGAACTGGTTCGCCAATCAGCGCTGCGCTTTCGCAATGTAGATTTGCCTGCTTTCAGGGGGCAGTCATCTTCAGGCGGAAGTCTTTATCAAATGCTGAATCAGTGGGTGGCAGCCACCGAAGCCCAACTGGAAAGCCGCCAGCAAACCCTGCTGCTGGCAATGGATGAATTTGAGAGTCTTGAAGCAATTATGAATGCCAATCTAAAACTGGCAAAAATCTACCTTGGATTTGCCCGCCACACCGTTCAACACCACCCGCGCTTCAAGATCCTTCTGGCTGGAACCCACCTGGCTGAAGAAATGCCCCTCTGGCGCGATTTTCTCATCAATGCCCGTGTACTGAAAATTGACTACCTGACCCGATCCGAAACCCTGCAATTAATTGAGCAGCCGGTCAAACCTTTTCCGCTGACATATGCCCCGGAGGTCAGTCAGGCTATCTATGAACTGACCCGCGGTCATCCCTATCTGGTGCAATCCCTGTGTTTTGAACTGGTCTTGATTAAAAACGAACAACCACTGAGCAGCCGCTTCCGGGTTACCCCTGAAGACCTTGAACAGGCGCTCCGAAACGCCCAAACCGGAAATATCATCTTCTTCAATGACCTGTACCACAATCAACTCAGCCCGCTGGCAGCCAGCATGGCAATTGCCCTCGCCCGGCAAGGCTCACAAACCTGTCTGCCGGCGGATGAATGGCACAAAATCGCTCCGCTCTTTAGCGAAAGCGGGCTTGCCGAGTTGCTCAAGCGGGATGTGATTGAACCGGTCAATGGCGCCTATCGTTTTCAGGTGGAATTTATCCGCCGCTGGTTCGCCGATCAACCCCTGATTCCTCACAATCAGTCATCACCTTCGTAACGCTCCCAGTCTTTCTCGCTCCAGCCATACGCACCGCGCAGCGGCACAAAGCTGACCGGGATGATATTCTCATAGGTGAATTTTCCCGCCTGTTTGTGCCAGACCTGCAAAATCTGTTCTGCGCGGCTGCCAACCGGCAACACCAACCGCCCGCCCTCTGCCAGCTGATTCAAAAGGGGTGGAGGCGGGGCTGCCGCAGCGGCGGTTACCACAATGGCATCATAAGGAGCGGCCTGCTCCCACCCCATACTGCCATCGCCCGTGTGAACATGCACATTCAAATAACCCAACTGTGAAAGCACCTCAGCCGCCCGCAGCGCCAGGCCGACATGCCGTTCCACGCTATGCACTTCCTTTGCCAGTTCCCCCAAAATTGCCGCCTGATAGCCCGAACCTGTACCGATTTCCAGCACACGTTCTTCCCCTTCCAATCCCAGCAGGGAAGTCATCAGAGCGACAATATAGGGTTGAGAAATCGTTTGTCCCTTGCCAATCGGCAGCGGGCCGTCATCGTAGGCTCTGTCGCGCAAATCCACCGGCACAAAGAGATGGCGCGGCACTTTGCGAAAGGCTGCCAGCAAACGCGGGTTGTGCAAACCGCGCCGCTCGATTTGCTCGCGAACCATTGTTTCACGGGCAATGGTGAAATCACTATCCATATTCACTTTTCTATTAAAGCACGAAACGGGCAAACAACCAACCGTTTACTTCCGTTTATAAACCCGCCCATAGTCGTCCTGATAAATCAACTGCCACCGCTCCGTGAAAGAAGGGGCTTCCAGATAATCCGGGCACTCCTCCGGTTGATACGTCCAGAAATTGGCACAAAAAGTGACATAGTACTGCGGATCGCGTTGTGCAACCATGGATTCCAGCCCCAGCGGATAATGCAGTTTGGTTGGACGATTGGTGTACTTCTCCCCATACACATAGTACATCAGCCCATGTTCAATCTGGACAACCGAATCATGAATGTTGCGGCGCACAAAGTCATACGCCGAGAAGTAACCATCCACCCCCACCGGTTCGCGAAATTGATCCCGCAGAACAATATCATTGCCGGGGTAGATTTTCAACAAATCACGGTTTTGCCAGAACAGGCCGCCCCCAATGAGCACCACCGCCGTCACCCCGGCAAGCATCCGCCAGCGGCGGTTATTCAGCCAGTTGAGGGCTTTTTGAATCAGTGGCCCCGCCAGCCCAACCAAAAGCACAAACAGGTAACTCAGCAGCGCTACCCCAAAGCGCCAGCCAATCTGGGTGGGCTGCTGATTGCTGCCATAAAAAGCGGTTTGAGGAGTAACCACAAAGGAGAAAAACAAAATCAGCAGCGCAAGTGCCTGTGCCATGGAAGGCAGCCCCAGCCAGCGCTCCAGCCGGCCGCCCTGAAGCGCTTTGCCCCCCAGCCGGCCAACCACCGCCAGCAGAACCAGTCCGCCGGTTACGCCGAGCACAAACAAAAACAACTTGGGCAGATAATTGTAAAAGTAGGGGTTGGTCAGGTTATTCAGAATGCTCCACTCGTTGTATTCCCACACACCGGGCGGGAAGAGGGTGTGAATCACGACGAGGTTACGCACAATCCACAACGCCGATGGCACGGTTACAAGCGCCGAGAACAACACGCTCAACAGCGTTTGCCGCACATTCACCCTTTGCCAGAGCGACTTTCCCCAACGGAATAAAAGCGGCAGCCAGAGGGGCAGCAGCGCATATACCCCCACCGGTTTGATGGCCAGAATCAGGGAAGTACAAAACGCCAGCCCTGGCAGGTGAAAGGCTATTCTCTGCCCTCGTGGGCCGATCGGCGCAAAAACCAACCCTGCCAGCACCACCGCCGCCGTGAGCAAGTCGTTTTTACCAATCACAAAAGCCTGATCCACCACAATCCACCATGGATTATTGGCAATCACGATCGAGCCGCTCAGGAACATCACCAGTGTCAAAAAGGCCAATATCCCGCCTGGTAAACGCGTATAGCGCCACCCCATCCCCCAGATGGAGAGAAAAGCCAGCAAGGCAATCAACGCATGCACTGTGCCGAACAGCGTTTCATCGCCGGTCAACAGCAGTCCAAATGCCAAAAGCGATTCAAACCCGTTGGGATATTCCCCAAACGGAATGGATAGATCCCAGTAAGTACCGCTTTTATACAATTCAATCGCTTTGGGGAAATGGTATGCCCCCGCATCCCAGTGCAGCACATCACTGATTGGGGAAAAAGGCCAGCGCATCAACGGCAGGAGGACAACCAGAAAGAACACCAGCACGCTGACCAGCCAGCCGGCTGCATTCAACCAGCCCATTGAGCCGACAGCCCGCTTATCCCGCTGGCGTAAATCAGCCAGCAGCCCGCCCTCATCCCAACGAAAAAAGAGCCAGACAGCGCCAACCAAGACAAACCCGCCGAACAGCGCCATCGGTAAAAAGCGAAAAATACCCAAAAACGCGGCGATTTGGGCAGAATAGATTACCGCAAACAGGAAACAGACCAGCCCGGCAAACAGGAAGAACATCCCCAGCGAAGGATTATGGAAGGAAGTCAGCCTGCCAGTTTTCTTCATAACCAATGGCAAAGTTTATATCCGGTTTTGGCGAAAATTACAATCCTTATGGCTGGTTGGTTGCAATTTTCAATCAACCACATGGTGGAATAAACGAGACACAGCACCAAAGAATCGGGAAAATTCCCTGAGCAGCTTGAGGGGCGGCAATTTACCTTTGGCAGGGTCAAGATGGCTGAACTGCATCTCCGTAAAATACAAACCGGGGCGTTGACCGAGGGCAGCGCATAAACGCCGGGTTTCGCCAATCGGAATGACCTGATCTCCCCGATCATGCAGCAAAACGACCAGCGGCGCTTGTAGATCCTCCGCATAGGTCAGTGGGGAAATTCCTGAAAAGGCTTGCCGGATTTGATCGGGCAAATGCTCCAGGGCGCTTTCTGCTTCGGATAGGCTCGAGGCCGATAGCAATGCAGCCACGGCTTTGCCATCGTCTGAAAGACTGCTTTCATCATCCAGTTCCTCTCCCTCCAAAAATGTACGGCACAGGTACCCGGATTCCTCAGGGTGCAGGAAGGCTGTCAGCGAGTGGATGAATACCTTGCGTGTCAATTGATCCACCTTCCACGCCCGCCTGCCGTCCTGCTCATCAATCGTGCTGCTGGCAATATCTCTGCAAAATGTCCACAGCGAAGAGTAGGGAGCATAAGCACTGACATAGGAAACCTGCTGACGAATCAACGGGTGCGCCGCCGCCATCAGCGCAAACGAGCCGCCCACACAGGTACCCAACAGACCGCTGCGGCTGGCATCTACAAACGGCTGCTCAATCAGCCATTGATACGCCAGTGCAATGTTGTTAATGTCTTTCGGGTCAAGCCGAAAATCGCGCATTGCCGGTGACCAGTACAGCAATGCCGCAAAACCCGCCCGCGCCAGCGCTCTACCCAACACCGGCACCTGCGGATGATTCACCTCAAAAGGAACCACCCCCAAACAAACCAGAATGCCCGGATGACGGCCGGGTGATGAAGGGCGGTAAATTTCCCCTTCGGCAATCCCGTCCGTCGTCGGATATTGCACCCGCTCAATCAGCGGTGGGTGCGTCACCCAATCCACCGGTCGGGAGGGCAGCATTGGGAAGACCTTGAGGAAAAATACAGTCGCCCTCCCCAAAGCACGGAGTGGCCGGCTTGTCTTGCGAATGAAATCAATCATCTTAATAACATCCTCATTCCAGTTATTTATTTACCGCACGAACAATCAGCCAGACGAGGATGGTCAAGACTACCAGCCACAAACCGATTACCAGAATGGCACCAGCCCGGCTGACAGGTTTGCCTTGCTGCAGCAATTCTTCCGACTGCCGCCGGGCTTCTTCCATAACCGCCGGCGGGATCATTTTCAAAGCCAGAGCAATTCCCAACGGGGTAATGATCAGATCATCGAGATAGCCGAGGACAGGCACAAAATCAGGGATCAGATCAATGGGGCTAAAAGTATGGGCAATCACCAGCCCTAGAAACACCTTGGCATACCAGGGAACTCTTGGATCACGAGCAGCAATGGTTAATGCGTAAGCATCTCGTTTCAGCACCCGCGCGCGGCTTTTCAATTTCTCCATCATTCGAATCTCTCAAGGTTGTTGAGGTTTAAATTTTTGACCAGCTTCTTAAGCAAATCCAGGCTCTCTCTACCCCATTCAAGGGGAGTATGGTGTCATTATATCAATGCCCGCCGCTTCTGAATGGCTTTGTAGATTTCCATCACCACCAAAACCACGCTGGCAAGAGCAAACAAAATCAGCCACGTCTGCCATGTCAGCGATTCGGTGCGCAGCAAGGATTGCAGGAACGGCACTTCGGTTGCCAGAATGTGCAGTCCAAGCGCCACCAGCATACCAATTGCCAGCACGCGGTTGCGGCTGAACGGTATCTTGAAGGCAGATACCTCTTCCGAACGGCAGTTCAGCACATGATAAAACTGCATCAGCACCAGCAGCGCCAGCAGGATGTTGCGCGCCGTGTCTTCGGCGTATCCCTGCCGCACCAGGAACACCCACACTGCCAGACAAACCAGCGCCATGGTCAGCCCGCTGATCAGCAGCTGTTCAATCATCTTGCGGTTAAAAATGCCCTCGCTCGGCTTGCGCGGCGGATGGCGCATCACCCCCGGTTCCCCGGCTTCAAACGCCAGCGCAACGTCCTGAATTCCGTTGGTCACCAGGTTCAACCACAAGATTTGCACGGGAATTAACGGCACGGGAAATTGCAGCAAAATTGCCAGCGCAAGCAACACCAGTTCAGCAAAACCGGTTGAAATGAGCAGGAGGGTTACTTTACGCACATTGGCATAGGCAAAACGGCCTTCCTCAACCCCCGCCACAATCGAGGCAAAGTTGTCATCGGTAACGATCATCGAGGCGGTATCCTTGGCAATATCGG
Organism: Bellilinea sp.; assembly: GCF_034432615.1. GTDB lineage: Bacteria > Chloroflexota > Anaerolineae > Anaerolineales > Anaerolineaceae > Bellilinea. The sequence continues at coordinate 17,877 of NZ_DAOUBL010000267.1, forward strand.
TACCGGAGCCCATTGCCACCCCGATGTTGGCTTTCTTGAGTGCCGGCGCATCGTTGACACCGTCCCCGGTCACGGCCACAAATTCACCCAGTCGGATGAGCGCATCCACAATTTGCAGTTTCTGATCGGGGGTGACCCGCGCAAAAACAGTTTTGTGCTTGATCCCTTCGTAGAACTCGGGAATCTCCGGTGAGCCAATCTCCCCCAGTTCTTTGCCGGTAATCACATCCGCCGAGCTTTCAGCAATGCCCAATTCGCGGGCAATGGCCAGCGCAGTTGCCGGATGATCGCCGGTAATCATCACAACCTTGATGCCAGCCATTTGGGCAGTCTGCACCGCCTCTTTGACCTCCGGGCGGAGCGGGTCAATAAAGCCCAGTAGCCCCAGCAGGGTGAGGTCGGCCTGATCATTTTCCAGATCTTCCAAAGTGCCACCACCGGCTGCCAGCGCCAGCACGCGGTAACCATTTTCTGCTTTTTGGTGTGCCAGTTGCAAAATTTTGTCCCGATCCAGCGGCTCTTCGCCCTGGGCGGTCATCATCCGCGCACAAAAATGCAACACGGTTTCCACTGCCCCTTTGACCACCAGCCGCGGGGCGCCTGCATTTTCGTAAACCACAGCGGCATAGCGTTTTTCAGACTCAAACGGAGCTTCGTCAAGGATACGTACCTGTCGGCGCAGTGTAGAGGGGTCAATATTCAGTTTATAACCCAATGCCAGCAAAGCTACATCCATGGCATCACCGGTATGTTGCCACTTACCGTCTTCTTTTTCCAGCGTGGCTTCGTTACACAACGCGCTTTCTCGGGCAATGCTCAACAGCCGGCCCTGTATCTCTGGTGTAATTTCTCCCTCTTCACCTGCCAGCCTGACCTCGCCCTCATCGTTATATCCCTGACCGCTGATCTCAATCAGCGTCCCTTCCGGCAGCACAATTTGCTTGACGGTTTGTTGATTGACGGTTAACGTGCCGGTTTTGTCGCTGGCAATCAGGGTACAACTTCCCAGACTTTCCACCGCCGTCAGTCGCCGAACAATCACATTACGGCGCGCCATACGGCTGGTCGCCAGTGAAAGGGCAACCGTCATCGCCACTGGCAGCCCTTCCGGTATGGCAGAAACAGCCATTGCCACCACCAGAATGAACACATCGCTGAGCGCCTCACCGCGCGCAAACTGAATCATGCCCAAAATAGCGGTAAAGCCCAGCACAATCAGCGCAATTTGCCGGGCAAACTTTTCCATGCGGATGACCAGCGGCGGTTTTGCGCCCTCTTCCTCGCTGATGGTTTTGGCAATCTTTCCAACCTCTGTGTACGGACCGGTTGCCACCACAACCCCCACGCCCCGCCCGGACATGACCGTTGAACCGGCATAGGCCATGTTGCGCCGGTCACTGACCGGCAAATCGGCCGGCAGGGGTTTTTCGCTCTTCTCCACCGCCAGCGATTCACCGGTCAGGAAAGACTCATCAATGCGCAGGTTGTTCACCTGAATCAGGCGCATATCGGCCGCCACCTTGTCGCCGGATTCGACCAGCAGAATATCTCCCGGCACAATTTCTTCAGCCGGGACGGTTAAAATACGCCCCCTGCGCCTTACCCGCGCCTTGATCTTCAGCAACACCTGCAAAGCGTGTGCGCTCTGCTCGGCGCGCCACTCCTGCACGGTGCCAATCACGGCATTGAGCAGAATCACTGCAAAGATGAACACGGCATCTTTGTAATCCTGCATCAGCAATGCCACAACACCGGCGATCAAAAGGATATAGATCAATGGACTGGCAAATTGATGCAGGAACACCTGCAGGAGGGTGGGCGGTTCTTTGGCTGGCAGGGTGTTTCTGCCAAACTCGCGCAGGCGCTCGGCAACCTGCTCCTCGCTCAGCCCATCCGGCAGGCTTTGCAGTTTACGGAAAACGACTTCCAGCGGTTCGGCGTGCCAGGCAATGACCTTTTTGCCGCCTTCAGTGAATTCAATTCGGTTAATATCCAAATCTTCAGGTCGCATGGGTTCTTCTCCTTTTCCATGGTTTATG
>NZ_DAOUBL010000268.1:0-4575 GCF_034432615.1 Bellilinea sp.
GCTGAAAGAAAAGCGCAGGGTCGGCAGTTGAAAAACGGTGGGGATGCGCCCGCAGTCGGCTGTGGTGATGTCCTCATAGACCGCGCTGCGGCTCAGCGCCTGCCCGCTGCGGTCGGCGGCAACGAATTGATAGCCTATCCTTGCAGAAGGAAACGAGCCCGCCCCCTGAAGTCTGGCGATTTCGATTTTCAGGATATAAAGCCCATCCCCAAGGGCGGACATCGGCGTACCGGCATCCCAGCCGCTGTCTCCGCTGCCGTCCAATTCCCTGAAGCGGGTAAAGACCAGCATCCCCGCGACATTCTCGGCCGGCGCAACTTTGACCTGGAAGGTGATCTGATTTTCGCCGCAGCTTCCGTTGAAGACCTGCGCCGGGAAGGAAGAATTGGAGAACAGCCAGGTGATCATCGTGGCGGTGGAGGTGGGGGTGTCGGTAAAAGTTGGGGTGGCGGTCAGGGTGGGCGTGTCGGTGAAGGTTAGGGTGGGTGTGATGGTGGGGATAGGGGTAAAAGTCGGAAGCGGCGTTGAGGAAGGGGCGGCAACCATCACGTGCGCTTGGGCGTATTCGCTCCACCTACCATTTTTGCTCAAAGAGCGCACTTTCAAGGAATATTCACCCGGCGCCGGCGGCATCCAGGTGACGCGGAAGGTCACCAGGGAGTTGCCGGCTTGCGGGCTGACCGGAGCGGCCTGCACCTGATCGTTGACCATGAACTCGCCCTGCTGAACCCCTTCAGGGCTGCTGCCGTGAAATACGACTTCGTAAGGCGCAAGGGGCAGCTGGCTGCCGTCGCGCGGCGCATCCAGCCAGGTTTGCAAAACGCCGGTCGGCGGAGCAGCGGTCGGAGATAAATTGCAGGCTGCCGCCAGCCAGATCAGGCTGAGCAGGATGAAAGTGGAACGTTTTTTCATTTTTTCATGACTCCTGTGCATTTAGTCGTCTTCACGCATAAAAGCCCCGGCCGTCAGGGTCCGCAGACATCACTTGGTTCGGTTGCGAACCAGGTAGCCACCTCGTCGCTGCAAGGCACCAGTTGAGAGTCCGCCGTGGGGGCGGTCTGTCCGGGCAATCCGGGGGGCGTGCTCAGGCAGTACAGCTGTGCCGTGATCCAGATGCGTCCCGATTTGTAAAGGCAGTCCCAATCATTCGGCGGCAAGCCGCCGTACCAGCCGCCCACATCATCCAGAGTTAAGCCGTGTGCTTCCAGTTCGTTCAGGAGCGCGAGGATGTGCTGGGGAATCAGGTAATCGTAGGCGGGCCGCAGGTGCACCGGTATGGTCACCGATTGACCCGCTGCCAGCGCCGGCAGCGGAATACTCTCACTCTGGAAAGGCGAACCGCTGATCTCCCCTGAGATGGGCACTGCCAGAGAGAGATAGCCTGTTTGCGTGGTAGAAGAAGATGGAATCAATTCCTGATTGCCGATTTGAATTCCTTTGGGATTTTTGTAGTATCTATAGGAGTAGTACAGCGTTTCGCCGTCCAGGTTCGGATTGACCTCCTTCACCTTCAAGCGCACCACATAGGCCGGGCGATTTTCGTACTGATACAGGGGGGTATCCTTCAGAACGTTGGTCACCCGCATCGTCACCAGCGCCGGCTGTGTGATTCCTTCCGGCACGGCCTCGGTTTCCACACCCGGCGGTAAACACAGGGGAGATTTACCGTTCACCTTTGCCAGATCTGCGCTCACACAACCCGGCTGGCTCTGGCTCTTCTCAAACGTATCAAACACCTCATTGAGAGCGTCACGCATGGCGCTCTTGCACATCTCCGGACAGGGAATACCGGCCTCCGACGCTGCAAGATCAATCATGTAATCTATACCGGCGTTTTTCAACTCATCGAAGGTCGGCAGAGAAGGCGGAATGCCGGTAAAGTAGGTCATGCCGATTTCCAGACCGGTCATCAACCTGCTTTTACAGGTCTGGCCGCATTCAATCCCCAGCGCATTGATCACCTCTGCAACCACATCCACAATACTGGCTTTCAGTTCGTTGAACAATTCGGTGATCGAATTCCAAATTTCCTCCAGCGCACCGCCGATTGCTTCAATTCCCTCTTCCAGCCAGGATTTATCCTCCTCCTGGTAAGGCGCCGGGCAGACCGGCCAGTGATTGACCATTGCCGGATAAAGCTGATCGGTATAATTTTTCGCCATGGACGTCACCATGCTGTCGCTGACGGCAGAGGGAAACGCTTCCCGAAGCGAATTCCAGAGGGCATTGTAATCCAGGTTGCGGATATACACGCATCCCCACAATTTTGCATCCCCCCACTGGATGGGCGAAAAAGAGGTGATTTCCACCCGATAGGAATCGGGCAGATGGTCGAGAATCACCGGCTCAACGGTGGGTTCGCCGGGTTGGTAGCGGATGACCACCATATTCGACGGCCGGCCGGCGGGCTGGTTGCCGTTCATCGGGATGATGCGGGCATAAAGCGTGCCGGGTTCCTCGTTCCGCAAAAGGTTCCAAAGCGAGGAAACCCCAACCGGCAGGTGTTCAAAGTAGGGAGTGAAATTCTTAACACAGGTTGATGACGCCGGCGAATACTGTTCCAGATGGGCAAAATCCACCGTGAAACTTCCTCCCTTCTCACCCGGCACACAGCCGGAAGCCAGCAGACCCGGCGGACGGGGATGGAAGCTGCCCTCCAAGGGCTGGGAGGCAATCTGCCACAGCGCGTTGGTCGTGCCGGGAACGTTGCTCACCCAGGTAAATTCGCGAACCTGATCCGCACTGTTTGAGGCAATGCTGCCGTAATGCGAGCGGAAGGTGGAGGCAACATCGCCGGTACAGTTGCTGCCCAGGTTGCAAATTTTCAGGTCGGTAAAATTCAGGGCGATGTGCTGCCGGCCGAGCGCCAGCAGCGAGTCATTCTGCCAGCCCCAAATTTCCAAATCAAGCGTTTGCACCGGCTGCGGCGAGGAAACGACCAGCCCTTCCAGAAAATCTGACAAATCCAGCGCGCTTCCGACCGGACTCAAAAATTGATTGGGCGGGTTCGGATAGCGATTGTAAGGCTGCTGATTGACCGAGTAGTAGAAATAAGCCGCTTGAACTTCCTGCGCCAAAGTCAGGGTTTTGCCGTCAAAAGTCGAGCCTTCTGCCGCCAGACAATCGGCGTCCTGAAATTCGACCTGAATGGGATTGCTGGGCGCTTCTCCACCGCCGTTGAAGGCCGAAACATAGTACTGCAATGGGCCTTTTTGATTGGGAGCGGTGTATTCAAAAATTCCCGCACCCGGGCTGCTGCCCAATTCAGCCATGCGCTCAAACGCGGAACTGCCGGGTTCGGCGCGGTAAATGAAGAAACCGCTTTCATCTTCCGAATGGTCGGTAACATACAGTTTGACGCTACAGCCGTCAGCGCTGGCGCCTAATTCAGGAGCAGCCGCCAGCTTTGTGGGAGCAAAAAGGTTGCGTTCCATCCAGAGCGTAAAGCGGTTGGGGCTGTTCTCCGGCGCTGGCGATGCCGCTTGCGGCGGCAGAACCGCGGCAGCGCCCATCTCCGGCAGCTGCAAAGGCGTGCCGGGAATCAGCGCGGGATTACCCTTTTCGTCTGGTTGGGAAAAGTCAAGAATGTTGAAACCCACCGGCGGATCGGCATAAATGCGCACCAGATTGGAGAATACCACTTCCCCGCTCGCGGCTGCAGCCCGAACGAGCAAAGTATGGTCGCCGGATTTGCCCGGCATCCACTGCCACCGGGCGCCGGCCTGCACCTGACCGTTCTTCCAGGTTGGGCTCTTTGTACCGATCAGGCGGCCGTCCGCCCACAGTTCGATGGTCTTAATTTCGCTGGGGGAGATGACCAGCGCGCCAACCGGAAGGAACGCATCCGCCGGCCAACGGCTGTCCTCCAAGGGATGAAGGATCGTTACCATGGCAGGGCGTTCGTTCAAGGAAAGTTGCGTTGCGGCATCCGGCAGGCGGTAAATCAACCCGAGTACAGAAAAAGCGATAACCGCCAAACCCAGAAATAGTAAGCCAAAGAGGGAAAAGGACTTGTTCTTCATTCCCCACCTTCCACGTGGATTGACCCGTTTTAATGAACCCTGAACCGAAACCCATCGGCGCTTTTGAAATTTCCCCACTCCGCCAAAATCATAAGCCCGCAAAAGCGCGGATTGGAATGCTCAGGGAGATCGAATATGCTGAATGATTGACATAAAACTGACCGAAGAAAGAGTTTTTAGCGACCGCTCGCTGGATTGTATTGAATCATGATCGCGTCATGTTTAATCATAATCATATATTCCAGAATATAACAAGTCAATCATCGGAAGTGTTTTTCCTGAACAGTAGCTTTGAAAAGACCAGGAAAAGCAGCCTGACGTCCTGTTTTGAGCGGAAATCGCGCAAGGTTGGGTATAATCATTCCGTTTCCGCAGATTCACCTATGAGGTATCCCCCATGACCCAACCCCTTCCGCCTGACTGGGAAAACCCCCATCTGCAAGGCATCCACCGCCTGCCCATGCACGCCAGCGGATTTCCCTTTCCCGATGAAATTTCGGCACGCACCCGCCAGCCGCTGCGCAGCCCATGGGTGCGCTCGCTGGACGGTGAC
>NZ_DAOUBL010000269.1:0-2867 GCF_034432615.1 Bellilinea sp.
GGTCTCCGCTGGAGCGTAAAATCACCTTGACCATGCGGATTTCGCCGCTTTCTTCGGCAGGAATGCCCTCCGGCGGCAGCGGCGGTACCAGATAGCGCAAACCGCTGCCAACCGGCGGGGTGGATTCGATTTTGACGGCGGGTGGTAACGTTGCTTTGGGGGTCACGCTTTCAGCCGGGGCATCGGCCGGTTTGCCGGCAGCCGCAACCGGCTCGGCAGGTTTGGATGGGTGCTCCTTCGGCACGGATGCAGGTGGTTTTGCCTGAACGGCTGCGCCAGCCGGTTTTGTAGGGGGTACGGCGTTGAATAAAAAGTCCTCTTCAAAATCCGGCGGGGGCGGGGGTATATCATCGTCTGCATCCCCGCCCGGATAGGATGGGGTGGGTTCGGAAATGCGCGGCGGGAACGTTTCTTCTGGTGATGCTGCAATTTGCGGCATCTCCCCCAGCGCAGCGGCATTCAGGCCGTTCTCTTCATCCGGCAAATAGCACAGGTAAGGGTCAATTTCCTGCCCGTTTTCTTCGTATTCGATGAACACTTCACTGACGCGGTCGGCCAAAATTTTCGGCTCGCCGTTTTCGTTTTCCAGTTTGCCCTCCACCAGCAGCACGCGGTCGGGGGTCACCAGCGCGGCACATTGTTCCCACACGCGCGGAAAGGCGGTTACATCCACCGTGCCTTGAATATCCTCGAGGGTGAAGAACCCCATCCAGTCGCCCTTCTTGGTCTGGAGGTTGCGGAAGCGGGTCACCATACCGGCGACCACCACCCGTTCTTTGTTGGGCAGTTCACTGAGCTGGGCGCTGAAGCAGGTCACTTTGCGCTGCAGGGTGGGCAAATAGGGTGTCAGCGGGTGATCGGACACATACAACCCGATCAGTTCGCGCTCCCATTCCAGCTGTTCGCGGCGGTCAAGGGAAGCGCCCTGTGGCAGGATGATTTCTTCCTCCACACCGGCAATACTGCCGAAGAAGGACATTTGTCCCATGTGCAGGGCGCGGAAGTGGCTGGCGCTGACCGAGATGATCTGGTCGAGGGCTTCCAGCAATGCCATGCGGGAGCCAAACACATCCAGCGCGCCCACCCGCACCAGACACTCCAGCGCGCGCTTGCCCACCTTTTGCAAATCGGTGCGGCGGGCAAAATCGTTCAGGTCGCGGAAGGGTGTGTTGCGGCGGGCTTCCAGAATCAGATCCACCGGCGCCTGCCCGACGTTCTTGACCGCCACCAGCCCAAAGCGGATGGCCGGTTTCTGACCCGGGCGGTCTTCGATGGTGAAATCATAACCGGAAGCGTTGATATCCGGCGGCAGCACATCAATCCCCATGCTGCGGCAGTCGGCCACATAGAAAGCCACTTTGGCGGTATCGTTCTTGGAGGCTGACAGCAGCGCGGTCATGTACTCGACCGGGTAATGGGCTTTGAGGAAAGCAGTTTGAACGGCGATGATGCCGTAGTCGGCGGCATGGCTGTTATGAACGAGAATATCATTGGCGATGAAATTATGCGTATCGGCAATTTCCAGATCGTAGGTTTGTTTTTCGCCGACATATTCGATACTTACGATTTCATCCCAGTAAATATCGCTTTCTGCGTAACGGCGCAGAACTTCGTCATCGAAATACTCCCCCAGCCTTTGGATGGTTTGACGGCTGAACCCCCGTTTGGTGGAGGTATGAACGGGCATAAATTCGCGTTGAGCAACTCCGCTGGCTGACGTGATTTCTTTCCACGTAACCTGAAGTTTGTCTTTGTTTTCTCGCACCCGTTCTTTGACGCCCATCGGCACAACATCTCTTGTTCCAATTTGAAGTGCAGGACGCACGGCAAGTAATTTGAGCATATCTTCTTTTTGTTTACCGGGCAGGAAATGGCAGCCAATGTGTTCCGCAAATGAGCGAAGGTTGTCATCGCCAACCACAAACACTTGATAACCGATTCTGCCATCCTTATAAGGGAACTCTACCCGGCGAAGATGACTGACAATGCCGAGCCTGAGAAGCAGGTGTTGAATCTGCTGCGCCAATTTTCGACTGGAAGTGGCATAGTAAGCAGAACGTCCGGCACAACTAATGTGACCATCACCCTGCCACATTCGGCTGAGCAGCAAACCAATCTGATCCGGTTTCAGTGCAAATACCTGGCGGGGCAGCGATTTGGTTGAAGCAGTCTGCCCAAGGATGCCGAGTTCCCTTGCCCACTTAAATATGCCCGGCTCGCTGTTTCTGTCCTTCCGTCGGGCATAAACCGAGAAGGTGTTTTTGTGAACCTTTACCGAGCAAACCACATTCTCAAACTTCTCAGCAGCGCGAACAAAGTCCTGAACCTGAGTTTCATCCTGATTGTAATAATAGACCGAGTGGGGATGACAAAGATTGCCCTCAGCAATCAGATGACCCAAAGCGATGACCTTGTAATCGTCCCATCGTTGCGAGCCTTCAATCGGTAATTTTCTCGGCACAGCAATCAAATCACCGGGTTTTAGCGCGGCAAGGTGTTTCCACCCCTCAAAAGTGAAAAAGGGATGATTGGCGGTTGCTTCAATCTGTCTTCCCAGACGAGTTGTGAGACGGTAAACCGGTTTAATCCCATTACTCACCACATCCAGTATTTTGCCTTCGGTCAAACGCAGCGAATCCAGTTCGCAGGTTGTTACCGCAGAGGGGGAACAACCACCTTGAGCCATTTCTTCAAGGGTGATGGGCAGACCGCTGGTGACGTCAATAATTTCGGTATCACCGGTCAGGCACTTGTTGAAACCGTAACGTGCAAACTCTTCCCAGTCTTCAAATATTTGCGCAGCGGTTTCCTGCGGGATGCCGCGCTGGGACGCACCTTTGATGAACTTTTCGCGGTGTTTTTCCAGT
>NZ_DAOUBL010000270.1:0-36608 GCF_034432615.1 Bellilinea sp.
GGAACTGGCAGACAGGCATGACTTAGGATCATGTGCCGAAAGGCGTGCGGGTTCAAGTCCCGCCTTCCCCACTCAAATTAAATCATTTCTATAAAGGATGATCAAGTTGAAACTCGAAATCCAACCCCGAGATGACCATCAGGTCAATGTGATTGCTGAATTTGAGAGCGAACTTTTAGAACAGTATAAACGACGTTCAGCCCGCAAAATTGCCGAAAAAACCCGCATTCCGGGTTTCCGTCCCGGTAAAGCGCCGTATGATGTGGTGCGGCGTGTGGTGGGTGATGAGGCATTAATCGAACAAGCCATTGAAGACTTGATTGATGAATATTACCCAAAAATTTTAGAAGAAGCACAACTCAAACCCGGTGCAGCTGGAAATTTGGAGAAAATTCTCAGCCTCGATCCGCCCAAATTTTCCTTCCTTGTCCCGCTCGAGCCGGAAGTTGATTTAGGCAATTACAAAGAGATTCGTTTGGAATATACACCAGAAGTCGTCGAAGAACAGGAAATAACCGACTTCCTGAAACGCTTGCAAACCAATTATTCTACAGCGGAACCGGTTGACCGACCCGCTCAAGAAGGCGACCTGGTTTATGTCAAATTCTCCGGAAAACTCACCCATCCCGCCGATGAGCAGGATGAGGTTGTTTTTCCCGAACGACCGGCTCAATTCATTCTGGGGAGCGATTTGTTGGAAAATCGCACTTTCCCATTCCCGGGTTTTTCAGAACACCTGCTTGGGAAAAAGGAAGGAGAATCTTTCACCTTAACGCACACCTACCCGCAGGAGGAAGAAGATCCGGCTCTGCAGGGTAAAGAAGTTGAGTTTCAGGTAACGGTGCAGAGTGTAAAGTCCCTCATTTTGCCGGAATTGAACGATGAGTTTGCTCAGAACGTTGGCCAATTTGAAACCCTTGAAGACCTGAAAAAAGCCATACGCGAACAGCTGGAAAACGCAAAAAAAGAAAAAGCCGACGAAACATTTTTCAATCAGCTGTTTGAACAATTCCAATCTCAGGCAACCATCAAATATCCTCCTCAAGTCCTCGAACACGAAATCGAACATTTATTAGAGGACTTCCAACACGATTTGAGCCGACAGGGAATGGAATTGGATACTTATCTCAAAATGGTCAACAAAGACCGCGAAACCTTTATTCGCGAAGAATTGCAACCCGTTGCCCGTCGGCGGTTGGAACGTTCGTTGATCATGGAAAAATTTGCTGATGTGGAGCAAATCAAATTGGACGAAGCCAATTACCAGCAAGCCGTTCAAGACTCGCTGCGCGATTTACAATCCATTCCCATGGATAAAAAACCCACAAAGGCTGAACAAAATCAACTCACCCAAGAAGTATTGATTTACAATATCAATCGCAGGTTGAATCAAATGATTCTTGACCGCATGAAGGCTATTGCTACCGGACAGACGATTGAAGAACAACCAACCAACGAGGTGACCCCCACTGAAATCAATGCGGAAACCGAAACCGCGTCTGAGCCAGTCACCGGAGAAAACCAGACCCCGCCTGCCGAAGAGCAAAACTGAACATTACAAGATCAGCCAAAGGAGAAACTATGACCATTCCGGCATTTCAAAACATTATCCCTATGGTCATCGAAAGTACCGGCCGCGGTGAGCGCGCATACGATATTTATTCACTGCTCCTCAAAGAACGCATCGTATTCGTCGGTACCCCTATCGATGACCAGATTGCCAATCTGATTGTTGCTCAATTGCTCTATCTGAGTAAAGAAGATCCCGAAAAAGGAATTCAGATGTATATCAATTCCCCCGGTGGAATGATTTACGCAGGTATGGCAATTTACGATACGATGATGATGATTCCGAACAAAATCAGCACGGTTGCGGTTGGGGTAACCGCCTCGTTCGGTACAGTTTTACTGGCGGCCGGTACAAAAGGACAGCGCTATGCCCTGCCCCATGCCACCATTCACATGCATCAACCGCTGGGTGGCGCTTCCGGACAGGCTTCGGATATTGAAATTCAAGCCAAAGAAATCCTGCGTCTCAAATCCCGCTTGAATGAAATTCTTGCACACTGTACCGGACAGCCTCTGGAAGTCATCGAAAGAGATACGGAACGAGATTTCTACATGGACGCCCAGCAGGCAGTCGAATATGGTTTAGTGGATCAGGTTTTGATTCCACCCAAAAAGTAAATTATGTTCCTCTCCGGCAGGGTATCCATCCTGCCGGAGACACTTCTAACTATTCGACATGCTCCTCGATCACTTTCCACAACTGAAAGCCGTTATTCTGGATATGGATGGTGTCCTCTGGCGGGGTAAACAACCTATTGGGAACCTTGCTGCCATTTTCACCAAGTTTCAGGATTTAGGCATTCAGTATACGTTTGCAACCAACAACGCCACCGGTAGTATTGGACAATATGTCGAAAAATTGCGTTCCTTCGGTGTTGAGGTAAACCCAAACCAGATTATCAACTCACCGATGGCGGTTGCGTATTACCTCAAAAAGTTATACCCCCAGGGTGGGGCTGTATACCTGATTGGTGAAACCGGACTGATCGAAGCGCTCCAGGAGGCCGGCTTTTATCACTCCGAAGACGGTGTGCTGGCTGTGGTAGCCGGGCTGGATCGCCAGTTCACTTATGAGAAATTACGCAAAGCCTCCCTCCTGATTCAGAAGGGTATTCCTTTCATCGGCACAAACCCCGATAAAACTTTCCCCTCACCAGAAGGTCTTACCCCAGGCGCTGGTTCAATCCTGGCAGCTATTGAAACTGCCAGCGGAGTTGCGCCGCAAATTATGGGCAAACCTTACCCGCATTTATTTCAACTGGCACTCCAGCAAATGGGGACACAACCGGAAGAAACCCTTGTAATTGGTGACCGCCTGGATACGGATATTTTGGGAGGAAAAAATGCCGGTTGTAAAACAGCACTGGTGCTGACCGGCGTCACCACTCTTGCTGAAGCAGAACAATGGCAGCCCAGACCGGATCTCATCGCCAACTCACTCAGCGAATTAGTCGGTGTTGATTCCTGAATGACTGAAGCAGATTTCTCTTCCCACAAACGCCTCATTTACGATCTCGATTATGCTGAACTTGAGGTTCTGATCAAAGATTGGCAGCAACCTTCGTTTCGCGCCCGTCAAATTTGGGAAGGTGTGTATAAAAATTTTTGGCGGAAAGCGGAGGAATTTACCACCCTGCCGGCAAGTCTACGTCATCAGATGACACAGACCTTCAGGTTTTCCGCCTTAGAACCCGTTCAGGTGCTCCAATCCTCAGACCGGGAAACAACGAAAACCCTCTTTCAATTGGCAGATGGCAAAGCCATTGAAGCAGTACTCATGAAGTACGAAAAGCGTCGTACTCTGTGCATCTCCACACAGGCCGGTTGTGCCATGGGATGTGTTTTTTGTGCCACCGGTCAAATGGGTTTCAAGCGCAATTTGAGCAGCGGAGAAATTGTAGAACAGGTCATTTACTACGCCCGCCTGCTCCACGAAGAGGGCGAAATGGTTACAAACGTCGTCTTGATGGGCATGGGCGAGCCCTTCCACAACTACGAAGCCACCATGGCGGCCATTGACAGGCTCAACCATCCTCTGGGGATGAATCTGGGAGCACGCCGCTTCACCATTTCCACCGTGGGTTTAGTCCCAATGATCCGCCGTTTTGCCGCCGAACAAAGGCAGGTGAATCTGGCCATCAGCCTGCATGCTGCCGATGACGAATTGCGTACCTCCATGCTGCCAATCAATAAAAAATACCCCCTGAACGAATTGATGCAAGCCTGTCGTGACTATGTTGCTCAAACTCACCGCCGCCTGACGTTTGAATGGGCATTAATACAGAATGTAAATGACTCGGTAGAAACTGCCCGCAAACTTGCTCATCTTTTAGAAGGGCTATTGTGTCACGTCAATGTGATTCCACTCAACCCCACCCGGAAGTATGCCGGTAAAGGCAGCACCCGGGAACGTGCATTGGCCTTCAAAGCCGAACTGGAACGTCACGGAATTCCCTGTACCATCCGCATCCGGCGCGGCATTGATATTCAGGCAGGTTGTGGTCAACTGGCAATTCTTCAACCCACCAATTCATCATCCAATGCCCTTATGATATAATCATCCCGCTATGGCAGAATTATTCACCAAATGGAAAGAAGCTCTCAATCGCACCAGTAAAGCCGCGTTTGGCAGACTGGCAACTGTTTTCGGCGCAACCGAAATTGACGAATACACATGGGAAGAACTGGAAGCCTTGCTCCTTCAGGCTGATTTGGGTATTCAGACCACACAGGAAGTCATTAGCACACTTCAAAAAAAGGCGGCTCAACAAGGTGTCATTCGAGCAGCCGAATTGCGCAATCTGCTGCGAAGTGAGCTGATTCAACGCCTTGACCCAGCCCCACCTGTTGATCTCGACCACCATAAACCGGCAGTGGTTTTGATTGTTGGAGTGAACGGCTCCGGCAAGACCACAACCATTGCCAAGCTGGGTAAAAAGTTCTCCCAACAGGGGAAAAAAGTACTGCTCGGCGCTGCCGATACTTTCCGCGCCGCTGCCGTAGATCAACTGGAAATTTGGGCGGAACGGCTCAATTTACCGGTAATCAGCGGTCAACCCAACGCCGATCCGGGGGCAGTTGCATACGATACCATTCAAGCCGCTATTTCCCGCAACATGGACATCGTCTTTATTGATACTGCCGGCAGACTGCACACCCGCTACAACTTAATGGAAGAATTGAAAAAAGTCTATCGCGTGAGCGGGAAAGCCCTGCCGGGAGCACCTCATGCCACCTGGCTGGTACTGGATGCCACCACCGGCCAAAACGCTCTGCAACAAGCCAAAGCATTCAAAGATGCCGTGCAGATCACAGGCATCATTCTCGCCAAGCTGGATTCATCCGCCCGCGGGGGGATGGCTTTTGCCATTCAGAAAGAATTGGGCATCCCCATCCTGTTTGCTGGATTGGGAGAACAACCGGATGACCTTCAACTCTTTGACCGTGAAGCTTTTGTAGATGGCATTCTTGCCTGAAGCATTGTACTGGAGGAAGTATGCAAGAACTAATAGATCAGCTGACGGATTATACCCGTCAAATCCATGATCTAATGGAGCATCTTTGACTTCGCCAAAAAGAAGTCAGAATTAGATCAACTGGAAAAACAGGCAGAAGATCCAACCCTGTGGGATAACCCCGCTCGTGCACAACAACTGATGAAAAAACTTTCTTCCTTGCGGGAAGAGGTGCACGACTGGGAAAAACTTCAGCAAAGAATTGCCGATTTGCTCGATCTGGCAAAAATGGAAGATGCGAGTCTGCTGCCAGAAATCGAACAAGAGGTGGACGACCTTCGGAAAATTCTGGAACAAAAGGAACTAAACACCCTTTTATCTGGACCGTATGATCAGGGGAATGCCCTATTGGCCATTCATGCCGGAGCCGGCGGAACCGATTCGCAGGATTGGGCTGCCATGCTTCAGCGCATGTATCTACGCTGGGCAGAGCGTTCCGGTTACGCAACCGAAATTTTGGACATGACCGAAGGCGAAGAAGCAGGCATCAAGAGCGTTACCATCGCCGTGAATGGAAAATACGCATACGGTTACTTGAAATCGGAAAAAGGGGTACATCGGCTCGTCCGCCTTTCTCCTTTTGATGCAGCCCATCGCCGTCATACTTCCTTTGCCCTGGTTGAAGTCCTCCCAGAAATCGAGGATGATGAAGAAATCGTCATCAATCCGGACGACGTGCGCATTGACATTTTCAAATCGTCAGGAGCGGGTGGTCAAAATGTACAAAAGAATGCCACCGCGGTGCGCCTCTTGCACCTTCCCACCGGCATCATCGTCACCTGTCAGAACGAGCGTTCCCAAATCCAGAATCGCGAAAATGCCTTCCGCGTTCTAAGGGCTCGCCTGGCAGCATTAAAGCAGGAACAGCAGGAAAAAGAACTGGAAGCGCTGCGTGGTGAATACCAAAAAGCCGAGTGGGGCAGTCAGATTCGTTCTTATGTGCTGCACCCTTATCAATTGGTCAAAGATCACCGCACCGATTACGAAACCGGCAACACACAAGCCGTGCTGGACGGCGAATTGGACGGCTTTATCGAGGCTTATTTGCGCTGGAAACGTTGAGGTCTTAATCCAGCATTTTTGCCAGTTCAAACAATTTCAGGTCGATTTGTTTCTTGTTGGCGACCACTTCTTCCAGCGGGGTGGTCGCTACCTGACTTTTAATCATCCCAACCAGCACGCCGTACTCGCCTCTTTCCAAGGCTTCAACAGCACCGGCTCCTAGCCGGCTGGCCAGAATTCGGTCATATGCGCCGGGATCACCACCTCGCTGAACATGCCCCAGAATGGTCACCCGCAGGTCAAAGCCCAACCGCTCACGATGCTTTTCAAAATACGCTTCCAGTTTGGTGGCGTTATATTGAGCACCTTCTGCAACCACTACAATTGCATGGGCTTTGCCGCGTTCATAGGCTCGCACCAATCGCTGAGCAATTTCTTCCGGGTCAACCTGCACCTCAGGTATGACCACCGCCTCTGCCCCACCGGCAATGGATGCCATCAAAGCCAGATAACCGCAATCGCGCCCCATGACTTCCACAAGAAAAGCACGCTGATGAGAGGAAGCCGTAATTTTCAACCGATCAATGGCTTCTAAAGCGATATTCAGGGCTGTATCTACCCCAATGGTAATATCCGATCCGTATAAGTCGTTGTCAATGGTTGAAGCCACCCCCACAACGGGAAAACCATGTCTGTGTAATGCAAGAGAACCGGTCTGAGAGCCGTTTCCACCAATCACAACCAACCCTTCAATTCCAAACTGGTTTAAGGATCGAATTGCCTTCAACTGACCGGCTTCGGTCTTAAATTCCGGTGAACGGGCACTCCCCAGGATGGTACCACCCTTCTGTAAAATTCCGCCGACATCTCTTGCCCCCAGCGGAAAAATTTTGCCATCAATTAATCCCTCATATCCGTTACGCACTCCGTACACTTCCCAACCGCGTACTGCTGCTGTGCGAACAACAGCCCGAATGGCGGCATTCATGCCGGGTGCATCTCCCCCGCTGGTCAATACAGCAATTCTACGCATGACTATACCCTCCAATGAAACTTCTTCACGATGAAAGATGTCTGTACGATTTTAACACAGTTTTTCTGTTCTGCCGGTTTCACAATTTGGCGGGATTGTAATCTGTTTAAGGAAAAATAGATGACACTCGTGAGTAAAAAAGCGGCAATATTTCAGTAGAAAGGTAAATCCGGTTTTGTTACAATCAGCGTGGTATCGGCAGGCAAATCCTTAAACCCAGAAAAGGATTATCCATGTCATCACGCAGAGTACAAAAACACCCCATCCTGCCAGCAATTGAAAAACAATCCATCACTTTTTACTGGCAGGATAAACCCCTTTTAGCACTCTCCGGGGAAACAATAGCATCAGCCTTGATTGCCAACGACATCCATATTTTTGGTCATCATCCCAGAGACGGCTCCCCTCTGGGAATTTTTTGTGCCAACGGGCAGTGCGCTCAATGTATGGTGATCATGGATGGTAAACCGGTCAAGTCCTGCATGGAACTGGTGAAAGAGGGTTGCCATGTTTCTCCCGCAAATGGATTACCGGCTTTACCCCAGGATGATCAGATCCCACCCATGAGAGAAATTAAAACGCTTCCCATTCCGGTGTTGATCATTGGTGGCGGCCCGGCTGGATTATCCGCTGCCATTGAATTGGGCAAACACAACATTCCGGTAATCCTGGTGGATGACAAACATCGCTTGGGGGGCAAGCTGGTTCTGCAAACACACCGCTTTTTTGGTTCCACGGAAGCAGTTTATGCCGGCACAAGAGGGATTGACATCGCCACCCGTCTTGAAGAAGAAGTAAGGTGTTTAACTTCCGTTGAAATCTGGATGAACAGCACTGCTCTGGCAGTATTCGAAGACCAAAAAGTGGGTATCCTGAAAAATAACCGTGAGTACATTCTGGTTCAACCGCAGGTACTGCTGGTTGCCTGTGGCGCTCGTGAGAAATTTCTCGCTTTCGATGGAAATGCCCTGCCGGGAGTAATCGGTGCTGGGGCATTCCAAACCCTGGTTAACCGTGATCTGGTCAAACCTTGTGAAAGATTATTTATTGTCGGCGGGGGGAACGTCGGCCTGATTGCCGGTTATCATGCCCTCCAAGCCGGAATTCAGGTTGTCGGTCTGGTTGAAGCCCTGCCGGAATGCGGTGGTTACAAAGTTCATAAAGATAAACTGGCACGCATGGGTGTACCCATCTACACATCCCACACCATCTTGAGCGCCAACGGCAAGGATCGCGTGGAATCCGTGACCATTGCTCAGGTTGATGAAAACTTCAAACCCATCAAAGGAACAGAAAAATCTTTTGAATGTGACTGCGTACTGATCGCCGTTGGTTTAGATCCGGTCAATGAATTTCATCAAAAAGCCATCCAATATCACCTTCCGTCTTTTTTGGCAGGCGATGCAGAAGAAATTGCCGAAGCCTCTGCCGCAATTTTTTCCGGAAAAATCAAAGGCCTGGAAATCATCCGTCATCTGGGTCATGCGGAGGTTGAAATTCCACAAGAATGGTACCAGACCAGTCAAATCCTCAAGTCCAGACCGGGAAGGGTCTATTCTGAACAATTACCCGATCTCGATGGTGGTATTCTACCGGTCATCCACTGCCAGCAGGAAATCCCCTGCAATCCCTGCACCACCCTTTGTCCTCTAGAATTGATTGTCATTGAAAGTGATGATATCCGCGGTGTTCCACACTTTGTGGGGGATAATTACAACTGCAAAGGTTGCGGGAAGTGCGTGGCAGGTTGTCCGGGGTTGGCCATTACACTGGTCAACAGCCGTAAGGACGCCGAAAACCCCATTGTGTCTATTCCCTATGAATTTACCCGCGAAGGTCTGGAAGGCAAACAAACGGTAAGGGTCATTGATACCAACGGTGAGGAGTTGGGCGATGTGCCGATAGTTGGGATAAACGCCATTCCCAACAATGACCGCACGCTGATCGTCCGCGTGAAAGCCCCTCGCCCAATTGCAACCCGCATAGCCGGAATACGCGTACAATCACCTGAGGTAACCCGGCCTCTCGATCAATTCGTGAATTACATTGAGAATGAAACCATCGTTTGCCGCTGTGAACACGTGACCGCGGGAGAAATCCGCTCTCTGATTCGACAAGGTTACCGTGACATAAACGAAATCAAAGCCATCTCGCGCGCCGGAATGGGAGCATGTGGCTCAAAAACCTGTGGCAATTTAATCCTCCGTCTTTTCCGCGAAGAGGGCGTACCCCTCGATCAGGTAACCGAAAATACCCGCCGCCCTCTCTTTGTCGAAGTTCCTCTCGGCGTTTTTGCCGGAATCCCAACTGAGGAAGAAGATAACCATGCCTGAAACAAACCACACGCATTATGATGTCATCATCATTGGGGCAGGTTCTATTGGAACACCCGCAGCTTTCTTCCTTGCACGCAATGGAGTCAAGACACTGGTAATTGACCGGGCGGCCAGTGTCGGTCAGGAATCGAACAAGCGCGCCATCGGCGGCATCCGTGCTACCCATTCAGACCCGGCCAAAATCCGCCTTTGCTTACGCAGCATTGATATTTTTTCAACATGGCAAGAAACTTATGGAGATGATATCGAATGGTACGCGGGCGGTTATGTGTTTGTGGCCTACCGGGAACGCGAGGAGAAAATCCTCAAAGAATTGCTGGTCAAACAGCATTCCTTTGGCTTGAACATCCACTGGCTGGATAAAAAGCAATTGTTAGAAGTCGTACCGGATTTAAATCCAAATGACCTGCTGGGCGGCACCTATTCGCCAGAGGATGGCAGCGCCTCCCCCATGCTGGCAATTCATGCTTTTTACCGCCATGCCCGTCGTCTGGGAGCCGAATTTCACTTTCACGAAACCATCGAAAATTTCACCCTCAAAAATGGTGAAATAAAAGCTGTCCACACCAACCGCGCAACCTATACAGCCGATATCATTATCAATGCTGCCGGAGGTCATGCCCGGCAGGTGGGCGAACTTGCCGGCCTTGACCTGCCGGTCTTTCCCGATTCTCACGAAGCTGCCATCACCGAACCGGTCACCCGCTTTCTCCATCCGATGATCGTGGACATCCGTCCGGCACCGGGTTCTTCGAATTTTTATTTTTACCAGCATCTCACCGGTCAAATCGTCTTTTGCATCACTCCTTCACCCAATATCTGGGGAACCGATACCGAGGAAACCAGCCAGTTTTTGCCGATGGTATCACGCCGGATGATAGAGGTGATGCCCCGCTTGAAACATATCCGTGTCCGCCGCACATGGCGAGGGCTTTATCCAATGACACCGGATGGTTTTCCAATCATTGGCTATGCGCAAAACCCGCGCAATATGCTGCTTGCGGTTGGGATGTGTGGCCAGGGTTTTATGCTTGGGCCGGGTGTCGGAGAATTGTTAAGCCGTCTGGTGCTTAACCGCACCGAACCAGAGGATGAGATCATCCTCCAAATCCTCTCACCTCAGCGTCAATTTGCCGGACAAGAATTACTGAAATAGGCCTGACCCTATGGTATGATTGACATCGCCCTCTGTGGGCAAACAGAGGAAAAATTAATCCTTGCATTACCGGACACTCATCATGGAATCACCAATTCGCGCCTTAATTTTTGACTTTGATGGACTGATCGTGGACACGGAAAGTCCCGAGTTTGAGACCTGGCTGGAAATTTTTAGAGAATTTGGAGCAGAATTGAAATTTGAAGAGTGGGTTGCGTGCCTGGGTACCAGTGCAGCTGCCTTTGATGCTGCCGGTATTCTATACCAGAGAACCGGTATCACCACGGATAATGAAACCCTTTGGACAGAACAAAAGAAACGTTCCATTCAAAAAGCCAATCGGTTACAGCCTCTGCCCGGTGTCGAAAGTTTGATAACGGAAGCAGTAAATGCCGGGCTGCACTTGGCGGTTGCTTCCAGTTCTCCTCGAACGTGGGTAGAGGGTCACCTCCAACGGCTTGGGCTACTGCCCTATTTTCAAGTAGTCCTCACAAAGGAAGATGTACATTCCGTCAAACCAGATCCTGCCCTTTACTTGAAAGCCCTCCAGCTGCTTGGGGTGGATGTCCATCAGGCCATTGCTCTGGAAGATTCTCCGAATGGAATCAGGGCGGCCCGCCGCGCCGGATTGTTTTGTGTTGCCATTCCCAATCCCATCAGTAAAAGATTGGATCTTTCCGAAGCCAGTTTCATCCTTGATAGCCTGGATCGCGTCACCTTGCCGGATTTAACCGCCCTGGTATCCGTTCATAATAATGGGCAAAATCTCAAATCTATCAAGGTGTAGAATATTTTCAATCCACATCTTGAAAGTCAGGCGGGAAAAGGTATACTTACTACAATCAGTAAATAAACGGGCAAAGCATGAAAATTGACAGCCTGATGGAAATTCTGCCGCAAAATTACTCGGTTGTTGACCGGGAAATGGTGATGCGTGCCTACCGGTTTGCCGAAACCGCTCATCAGGGGCAAAAACGCGCCTCTGGCGAGCCCTATGTCAGTCATTGCCTGGCAGTTGCCGCCATTCTGGCTGAAATGCAGGTTCCCCCGGCTGTGGTCATTGCCGGCTTACTTCACGACACCGTTGAAGATACAATCGTCACACTCGAGGATATCCGCAAAGAATTTGGTGATGAAGTTGCCAGACTGGTGGACGGCGTTACCAAATTGACCAACTTACCGCGAGTTTCGCGGGGAGACCAGCACCGGGAAAGCCTGATCGCCGACGAGGATTTGCTACCCGAACCGGTGGAAACATCCTCTCGCAGCCGGCGCAAGGACATGACCAACGAAACCCTGCGCAAAGTCTTTCTGGCAATGGGGGATGATATCCGGGTAGTCCTGATAAAACTGGCAGACCGGCTGCACAACATGCGTACACTCGGTTACATGCCGGAAGAAAAACGCAAACGCATAGCCCAGCAAACGCTGGATATCTTTGCCCCGCTGGCCAACCGTCTCGGTATCTGGCAAATCAAGTGGGAGCTGGAAGATCTGGCCTTCCGCTATGTCAATCCCGAAAAATACCGCGAAATTGCCGAAAATCTGGCTGAACGCCGCCAGGACCGCGAACGACAAATTCAGCAGATCATTCAGCGGCTGCAAACCATCCTGCGAGAGAACGGCATCAAGGCTGAAATCAGCGGGCGCCCAAAGCACATTTACTCCATCTACAAAAAGATGGCCGAAAAAGGCAAAACCTTTGAGATGGTTCGTGACTTGCGGGCTGTCCGCTGCATCGTCAAAGATATTCCTTCGTGTTATGCTGCCTTGGGCGTCATTCATACCCACTGGCGTCCCATCCCGCAGGAATTTGATGATTACATTGCTGCCCCCAAGGATAACTTTTATCAATCACTGCATACTGCAGTAATTTACGATGATGGCAAACCCCTCGAGGTTCAAATCCGCACGATGGAGATGCACCAGAATGCCGAATACGGTATTGCCGCTCACTGGCGTTACAAGGAGCGTGGGCCGAAAGACGAACTCTACGAACAACGCATCAACTGGCTGCGGAAATTGATGGAATGGCGTCAAGAGATCGAAGATGCCCAGGAATTTGTGGAAGGCATGAAAAGCGATGTCTTTCAAGACCGCGTTTATGTCTTCACTCCGCGCGGAGATATTATAGACCTGCCAGCCGGCTCCACACCCATTGACTTTGCCTACCACGTACACACCGAAATCGGCAACCGATGTCGGGGAGCAAAAGTAAATGGCAAACTGGTTACGTTAGATTACACCCTTAAAACCGGCGATCAGGTGGAAATTCTGACCGCAAAACAGGGCGGGCCGAGCCGGGACTGGCTCAATCCATCGCTGGGATTGGTCAAAACCCAGCGAGCCAGATCCAAAATCCGGGCATGGTTCAAGAAGCAAGACCGCGAGCAGAACCTGACTCAGGGCAAAGCCATGTTTGAAAAAGAATTGCGCCGCCTTGGAATCACCGATGTGGACGTTGAAAAACTGGCACAAGATTTTGACTTCAAAAACGCAGAAGATTTATACGTTGCTGTTGGTTGCGGCGATATTGGACTGGGCAGGGTCATAAACCGCATCAGCGATGAAAACGCCAAAAAAGACCCCTTTATCTTTACCCTGCACCAGCCTAAAGAAACAAAACCCAGTGGAAACGGTGTTACCGTCCTCGGTTTGAAAGGCTTACTAACCACTTTCGCCCGTTGTTGTAATCCGGCTCCCGGTGATGAAATCGTCGGCTACATCACCCGCGGACGAGGAGCCACCATTCACCGCCAGGACTGCCCCAATGTGTTACGCCTGAAGGAACGCGAAAGGATCGTCAAAGTCACCTGGGGTGAACCTCACCAAACCTACCCGGTGCATGTATTGGTCAAGGCTTATGACCGGCAGGGTTTGATGAATGACATTTCCATGATCATCAGCAATGAAGAAGTCAACTTGCTCGACATTGATTTAAAGGTTACCCATAATCTGGCATCAATCCATATGGTTTTGGAAATCAGCGATATTAATCAACTCAGCCGAGTCCTGACCCGCATCGAAAATCTTCCTAATGTGCTGGAAGCCCATCGCACCAATCCCGGCTGATTTCTTAAGGCATATCCATGACAGACCTAATCTCAGTCAACCACGCCCTTTCAAAAATTCTCTCTGAATTTAATCCTCTACCGGCTGAAGAAATTGAAATATCTGAAGCGCTTTTCCGCACTCTGGCTGAAGATATTCATTCCCCGTTTGACCTGCCATTATTTGATAATTCAAGTGTAGATGGCTTCGCTGTATGTGCTGCTTCGGATATTCGTGCCGGTTCCCGCGGAAATTTCACCCTGCCCGTCGTAGGGGACATTCCGGCTGGTATTCATACTTCCCTTCGGCTTGCCAGAGGAGAAGCTGCTCGTATCATGACCGGAGCGCCTTTGCCGCAAGGTGCGGATGCCGTTTTACCTGTAGAAGACACCAGTTTCCCCTACCGTGATAGTTCTGCACCGTTACCTGCTCAAGTAACTTTTTTCCGTTTCCCCAGTCCGGGTGAAAATGTTCGCCCGCGCGGACAGGATGTCAAAAACGGCCAAAAATTACTCAGCCGAGGGAGAAAACTCCAGCCTCAGGATATCGGCATGCTCGCCACGCTCGGGCTTGACCGCATCCGTGTCATTCGCAAACCACGCATTGCTTTATTTTCCAGCGGTGATGAATTGCTGACACCCGGTATCCCACCCCAGCCTGGCAAAATTTTTGATGCCAACAGTTATTCGTTAGGGCTGCTGGCGCTTCGCGAAGGGGCTGAAGTCATCCGTTTGGGCGTAGCCAGAGACGAATATCAGGCTGTGAAGGAATTGTTTGAGAAAGCCAAAAATGCAAACGCTGACTTAATCCTGTCCTCTGCCGGTGTGAGTGTTGGAGCGTTTGATTATGTTCGTCAGGTACTGGAAGAACATGGGGAAGTTAAAATTTGGCGGGTGAACATGCGCCCCGGCAAACCCCTGACCTATGCTTCATATAAGGGATTACCCGTCATCAGCCTGCCGGGTAATCCGGTTTCGGCATTCATTGGATTTCTGGTGTTTGTTCGTCCGGTCATCGCCAGACTCTCCGGACTTGAGCCGACTCCGCCCACCACCCTGCCGGTCATTCTGGAACATCCGGTTCTCTCAGATGGAAGGGAAAGTTACCTGCGCGCCATTGTCCAAAAATCACCGCAGGGCTTCTTTGCCCGTCTGACCGGTCACCAAGGCTCAGGCAATTTATATTCTTTGGTACAGGCAAACGCTTTACTGATTATCCCGGCGGGTGTAAAATCATTGCCTGCCGGAGAAACAGTCCAGGCATGGCTTCTAGATAACGAACCATTACCGGTAGTGGAGAAACCTGAATGAGGCTTTGGAGAAGGGTTGCATGGCTTACAGCACTGGTGGGCGTACTCGACTCAATTTACCTGACGGTTCTCAAATTTAGTAACAATAAATCATTATGCATTCAGGGAGTTGGTGATTGCTGGTCGGTCAATACCAGTATTTATTCGGAAATATGGGGAATACCCATCGCATTGCTGGGATTGTTTGCTTATGCTGCTATCCTTCTCCTGCTTTGGGCTGAACAACGCAGCCGCCTGATTCATCAATATGCCGATTTTATTCTCTTTGGTGTCACATTAATCGGGGTCATTTACTCAGCTTACTTGACGTACCTTGAAATTGCGGTTATAAAAGCGATTTGTCCGTTCTGTGTGGTTTCAGCAGTCGCAATGTTGATTTTATTTATTTACTCGGTGAAAAGACTGATTGACCCGAGCGGCAATGAATCTTAACTCCTCAGGAGGATCGAATGCCAAAAATCCGCTGCCATTATATTGATTGCGCTTTCCTGGATGATGGTTATTGCAGTGCAGCCCTCATTGAAGTTGACCCAGACTCGGGTTGCCTCACCTATTCTCCCACTACTGAAAGTGAACATGAAGATGAGTGGGACGAAGAAGAAATCGAGGAATGGGAAGACCTGGAAGAAGACCTGGAAGAAGAAGACGAAGATTGGATTGACGACGAAGAAGAAGAATTTTAACTCTCTATGACCCTCACGGTGATACCCCGGATGAGGCTGGTATTCCGGGGTTTTTTTGTGGAAAGTTGATGCAATGGCACAGGAAAATCTCCTCCAAAAAAATTTGCGATTCAACACCATTGTCAACCTGTTTGATGGAGGTTTTTTTGGGTTTGCGCTGGGGCTTGCCTCTTTTAGCACCGTAATTCCGCTTTTTATCGCCAACTTCACCGATTCTGCTGCCTTGATTGGATTGGTGCCTGCTATTCATGCGGTCGGCTGGCAATTTCCACAATTGTTGACTGCCCGCTGGGTCAGCCGCATGAATCGCTTTAAACCGTTTGTTTTATTCATGACCGTGCAGGAACGACTGCCCTTTTTAGGTCTGGGGTTACTGGCGTGGTGGTCTCCGGCGATTGACAATCAACTCATCCTGGCAGTTGCTTTTACACTCTTGATCTGGCAGGGGATCGGTGGCGGTCTGACCGCCAACGCCTGGCAGAATTTCATCGGTAAAATTATCCCCTTCAACTTACGGGCAACATTCTTTGGCGCACAATCCGCCGCTGCCAATTTACTGGGTGGAATTGGAGCAATTCTGGCTGGCTTTTTATTGGAACGCCTTCCATTCCCGAACAATTTTATGATCTGTTTTTTCCTCGCCAGCGTGATGATGGTCATCTCCTGGGTGTTTCTATCATTAAGCCGTGAACCGGATCACCCGGTTGTTCCTGACCCCGATGATCAAAAAGTTTTCTGGCAAAAAGTTTTGGTCATCGTCCGTCAGGATCGTCCTTTTCGCTGGTTTATCATCAGCCGCATTCTATTTCAGTTTGCAACCATGGCAGCCGCTTTTTATACGGTGTATGCCGTTAAAGTACTCGGCATGGGAGAGGTTGCTGCGGGAGTTATGACCAGTATCCTCTTCATCATTCAGGTTGTTTCCAACATGGCTTTTGGTTGGTTAGCAGATCGAAAGGGACGATTACCGGTCTTAATGATCGGGGCATTATGTGCGGTAATCGCCGCCGGGGCTGCCTGGCTTGCACCTAATTACAACTGGTTTTATGGCATCATGATCTTTGCCGGTATGGCAAGCTCGGTATTCTGGACAATTGGAATAGCCGTCAGCCTTGAATTTGGCACTGAACAGGAACGACCGACCTATGTCGGTTTGGCAAATACGCTGATAGCCCCCAGTGCAATTCTGGCACCCCTCTTGGGAGGTTGGCTGGCAGATCTGATGAGCTATCGCCTGACTTTTCTGGTTTCAGCTCTCTTTGGACTCTTAACGTGGTTAATCCTTTTCTTCTTTGTGCGCATTCCCCAAAAATCCCCCGCCCCGGTTGCGCTGGCTTATTCTCCCGAATCCAATCTCGACTCGCGCCACCAGTGATAAGCAAAAAAATATAGGGGTGAAATGAGGGTTATAAAAAAGAAAACAAATATCTTGGGAATTGCCAACGTCCACAAGAACAACAGGGCAAAAACAACAATCAGGATAGATCCCAGTTTCTCTTTTTTCAGGGCAATGATGTAACCGCAAATCAAGCCAAATTGAAAAATCAGGTTGAAGGGAAAATTGTTCTCGATAAGGTCTGGCTGTTGAAAAAGGAATTCGACCTGATCAATAAAGAACGCCCCCATCAAGAAGAGCATAACTACACAGAAAAAACGACCAATCCAAACGACCTTAAACCGATTAAGCGTAAAGAGAGGTTCATCATCCATGCATACACCAGTAATCACATTATATAATGTCTACTGTTTTAGTAAATAATATAGAGGGTATTCAAAGGAATTCCTAATACAAAAAGGCACTCGATTTTTTTTTACTCGAGTGCCTTTCTTTTTATCCTAAACGGATTCATTTCATTTTTTGTTCAATCTTTGCCCATGTATCGCGCAAGTTTACGGTCAGGTTGAATACCAGCATTGAATCAGTAGAATCGGGATCCATGCAAAAGAATCCCTTGCGTTCAAACTGGAAACGATCACCCGGTTTTGCCTGAGCAAGACTGTGTTCTACCTTGCATCCCAAGATGATTTTCATCGATTCAGGGTTCAAATAATCCATGAAGGTTTTCCCCTCTTCAGGCTGATTGGGATTGGGAACGGTGAAGAGGCGGTCATACCAGCGTACCTCGGCATCCAGTGCATGGGGGGCTGAAACCCAATGAATCGTCCCTTGAACTTTTCGGCCGTCTGGGGCATATCCGCCGCGCGTTTCAGGGTCATAGGTACAATGAATTTCGATAATCTGACCGGTTTGCGGATCTTTGACATAATCTACGCACTTGATAATGTAACCCCACCGTAATCGCACCTCCCGTCCCGGAGCGAGGCGGTAGTATTTCGGGGGTGGTTCTTCGCGGAAGTCGTCGCGTTCAATGTAAAGTTCTCGGCTGAAGGGTACTTTGCGCGTACCTGCGGAGGGATCTTCGGGATTGTTGATGGCCTCCAGTTCCTCGACCTGTCCTTCGGGATAATTGGTGATGATCAACTTGACCGGATCAATGACCGCCATTACGCGCGGCGCACGAAGATTCAAGTCATCCCGCACCGCACTTTCCAGCAAGGCAACATCCACCACACTTTCTTTTTTGGAAACCCCCACCACGCCGATAAATTTGCGAATTGCTTCGGGTGTGTATCCCCTGCGGCGCATCCCGCGCAAAGTCGGCATTCGAGGGTCATCCCATCCGCGCACATGCCCCTCCTCAACCAGCTGCTTGAGGAATCGTTTGCTGAGAATGGTATAGGTCAGGTTGAGCCGGGCAAATTCAATTTGCCGGCTGGGGAAAATGCCTAACTCGCGGATAAACCAATCATATAACGGCCGGTGATCCTCATACGCCAAATCACAAAGAGAATGAGTAATTCCCTCAATCGAATCGCACTGACCATGGGCAAAGTCATACATGGGGTAAATACACCACTTGTTTCCGGTTCGGTGGTGCGGTGCATGGATTATCCGGTACATCACTGGATCGCGCATGTTAATATTTCCGGAAGCCATATCAATTTTGGCGCGCAAAACACACGCCCCTTCCGGAAATTCGCCTTTACGCATGCGTTCAAAGAGGTCCAGATTCTCTTCAACCGTTCGATTGCGGTACGGGCTTTCTTTACCCGGCTCGGTCAGTGTGCCGCGGTATTCGCGGATTTCCTCCGGGCTGAGGTGGCATACATACGCCTTCCCCTTCTTGATCAGTTGAACGGCGAACTCATACAATTGTTCAAAATAATCCGAGGCATAATACTCCCGATCGCCCCAATCAAACCCCAACCAGCGGATGTCCTCCTTGATAGCTTCAACATATTCCACATCTTCTTTGACCGGGTTGGTATCATCGAAGCGCAGATTGGTAGTCCCGCCAAATGCCTGAGCGGTCTCAAAATCAATACAAATGGCTTTGGCATGACCTATATGCAGATAACCATTTGGTTCCGGCGGAAAGCGGGTACGCACATAATTAAATCTCCCCGATTCGAGGTCTTCCCTCACCGCGTCGAGTATAAAGTTGCTGGATTCCTGGGTTTGATCGGTCATCAGTAAACCTCCTGTGTATTAGAGAAAAGCACCCTCTCGAAAGGGTGCTTACGCCATCAGGCTGGGGGCAGAGGATTCGAACCCCTATCAACAGATCCAGAGTCTGCTGTCCTGCCGTTGGACGAGCCCCCAAATCTAACGTGCCACATTCTATCACTATTCCATAAGGCTGTCTAGGCTTGCGCGGCGGCTTGTTCTTCCATTTGTTTCAGGAAGACAACCGCCTTTTCCATTCTTTGAATCACGGTTTCTTTCCCGATAATTTCCATACTCTCAAATAATGGCGGGCTGACTTTTTGACCGGTAACCGCCGCCCGTATCAGCCCAAAAACCTGAGCTGGTTTCAAGCCGGTTTCTTCCACAAATTGGCGCAGAGGAGGTTCGGCGGTGGATACCTGCAAATCCGGCAAACCTCTCAAGATTTCCAAAACCTTTTCGGCCAGTTCGCGACTCTGTTGGATCGTCAAATCTTTTACCAGTAAATCCTCAGCAGCCGGCTGAACATCCTCCATAAAAAAGAAACCGGCAATTTCAGGAGCCTCATCCAGGGTGTGCAAGCGTTCCTGGATCAATGGGATTATTTTAAGTAACACGTCGTCTGATACCGCAAATCCCTTATCCACCAGAAACGGCTTGACCCGTTTGGCCAGTTCTTCAATTGGTAAATGGCGAATATGCAATCCATTGAAATGGTCAAATTTGGTGAAATTAATGGCTGCCGGCGCAGGGTTTAATCGCTCCAAACTGAATTTTTCGATTAAATCTTCCAGAGTGAAGAACTCAGTATGATCGTCATAACTCCAGCCCATCAGCGCAATCCAGTTGACCACCGCTTCGGGTAAATAACCCAAACCCTGCAGATCCTTGATGAAAATGGAGTACCCATCCTTGATTAACTCCGCTGATTCCCGTTTGCTCATCTTGCCTTTTCCGCTCGGTTTGAGGAACACAGAAAGGTGAACCCAGACCGGTTCCTGCCAGCCAAAGGCACGGTGAATCAAACCATGCAATGGAAAGGTGGGCAACCATTCTGAACCGCGAATAACGTGCGTAATCTTCATCAGGTGATCATCTACCGCTGCTGCCAGATGGTATAGAGCCAACCCATCCGATTTGACCAGAATGTAGTCGTCCAACACCCGATTCTCGACCGTGATTTCTCCGCGCAGCAAATCGGTGACCGTTGTGGTTCCCTCCTGCGGCGTCTTGAAGCGAATCACATGCGGTTCACCTGCCATTGCACGCGTTTTTGCTTCACCCGGGTCAAGTCTTCGGCAGGTACCATCGTAGCGCGGTGATTCTTTCCGGCTCAACTGCTCCTGCCGAACCGCCTCTAATCTCTGCGATGAACAAAAGCAATAATAGGCTTTCCCCTCTTCAATCAGCTGGCGGGCGTATCGTTGGTAAATTTCTTTTCTCTCCGATTGGCGGTAAGGGCCAAAAGGTCCCCCTTTATCTGGACCTTCGTCCCACTCCAATCCAAGCCAGCGTAATCCGTTAATGATTTCTTCTTCAGCGCCGGGGACATAACGTTTCCGATCCGTATCCTCAATCCGCAAGATGAATTGCCCGCCAGTTTTTCGGGCAATCAGGTAATTGTAAAGCGCAGTACGCGCCCCCCCAATGTGTAAATGCCCGGTTGGTGAAGGCGCAAAACGGACACGCACAGGTGATAATGATTCAGCCATAATGCTCCTTGAAAATTTCAGAAATCTAAGGTCTGGCTATGGGCAGCCACACTTTCCACCAATCCAATCCCCAGAACCAATGAAATTAACGAACTACCGCCATAACTGATAAATGGTAAGGTCAAACCTGTTACCGGCAGAACGTTTAGGTTGACTCCGATATTGACTGCCATTTGAAAGAAAATCAATATAGCGATGCCATAAGCTATTAAACTACCGAAAGTGTCGCTTGCCTTTTGAGCCACCCTTAAACAGCGGATGACCACAAAAACCAGCAATCCGATAATCATGGTGGTGCCGATAAATCCAAATTCTTCCGCCATCGCCGAAAAGATAAAGTCGGTGTGACGGACTTTAAGAAAACGCAACTGCACCTGTGTGCCGGCTCCGTATCCTTTCCCGAACAACCCACCATTCCCAATTGTGATCAGAGCCTGTTCGATGTTGTAGGTTTCACCATGGCGGGCGTTTGGGTCCGGGAACAAGAAGTTCACGATCCGATTGACCTGATACGGCTCTATAAATGGCACATCAACACCTGCTGCCAGCAAGCCGACCAGCGCCGCAAAAATCAAAATACCAGCCACTCCAAAAATAATCATATAGCGGGTGGGCAAGCCGCTAATCCACAACAACGCAAACCAGATAACAATGACCACAATGGAAGTGCTAAGGTTGGGTTGCAGTAAAATCCAGACTACCATCCCAAAGGTCATCAACGCACTTTTACCAATCCAGATCAAGTTCTTTGGCTGACCGGCTGTACGGGAAAAGTAATCTGCCAGTACAATGATCATGATGATCTTGGCCAGTTCGGATGGTTGAATGTTGATCACACCTGCGCGAAACCAGCGCGTTGAGCCAAACGCCGCTTCGCCAATGATATTAATCCCAATCAACATCACAACCCCAAAAATGTACATCAAGCGGGAAAGTGAAGACCACGTTCGATAATTAATTGAGGCCACAACAAGGATGATCCCCATTCCTAATGCAACATAAATGGTCTGGCTTTGTACCGAACCAGCCAGTTCTTGGTTGCCAGCAATGGCTGAGCGGATCATCACAATCCCAAACACGCTCAGGATTAATACCGCACCAAATAACCAGTAATCAAAATGACGCCAGATTTCCCGTCTCAACATTTTTTATTTTTTTCTTATTGCTATCTCCGGCGGGCATTGGCGGGTTTGAGCGGAATATCGGCAATCAAGCGCTGCTCCCGCCCGTCCTGCGCCATATCAATTCTCACCGCCGCGGGATCAATGGCCACATGCCGTGAAATAACTTCCAGCAATTCGTTTTTCATTAATTCCAATTGGTGGGGAGTCAAATCCGTCCGGTCGTGAATCAAGACCAGTTTCAATCTTTCTTTGGCTTGTTCAGCGCTTTTATCTTTCTTACCCAGCAGTTGTTCCAGCCAGCCTGCCATAATTAAGCACCTCCTGTACGGAACATTCGGCCAAGGCGGGCAAAAAATCCATCCTTTTCTTCCAGACTGAGGAACGGCACCTGTTCACCATTCAGGCGTCGCGCAATATTCTGGAAAGCCAATCCGGCTTTGCTTTTGCCATCCAGCGCAACCGGCTGCCCGCGATTGGTGGAAACAACCACTGCCTCATCTTCCGGAACAATACCAATTAATTCAACTGCCAGCAATTCCAGCACATCATCGGCGTTGAGCATATCTCCGCGCTTGACCAGATTCATGTTAACCCGATTCAAAATCAAACGGGCAGGACCCTTCTCTTCCGCCTCAATCAAGCCGATGATTCGATCTGCATCCCGTACGGCTGAAACTTCTGGATTGGTCACCACCACCACCACATCCGCTGGGGCAAGTGCATTACGAAAACCACGTTCAATCCCGGCAGGGGAGTCAATCAAAATCCAATCTGCTTCATTGCGCAATTCATCGCACAGACGAACCATATCACTAGGCGACACGGCGTTTTTATCCCGCGTTTGAGCCGCAGGAATCAGGTAAAGTTCGGGCAAACGCTTATCACGGATCATCGCTTGCCGCAAACGGCAGCGCCCTTCAACAACATCTACCAGGTCATAAACGATGCGGTTTTCCAGTCCAAGCACTACGTCCAAATTGCGCAACCCGATATCCGCATCAATGCAAACCACCTTGTAAGATAAGCCCGCCAGAGCAACGGCAATATTGGCAGTGGTGGTGGTTTTTCCCACCCCACCCTTTCCGGATGTCACGGTAAGTACTTTAGCAGTCATTCTCCTCCCCTGATTCACCTGGTATTCCATGGTTCTGTAACAATTTCATTTTTCACAACCCGTGCCATTTCAGCACCTTTATTTTTCTTTTTGGAAGGTGGCGCATAAAAAAGATTGGCTATGCGAAGTTGGGTTGGGTTCATTTCCAATGCGCACACTACGCTGTGTTCATTCCCTTGCGCCCCAGCATGCACCGTCCCACGCAGTCTTCCCCAGATGACAACATTCCCGTCAGCAATGATTTCTGCCCCGGGATTCACATCGCCGATGACCACTACATGACCATGCGTCGAAACCCGAAATCCCGACCGCAGCGTCCGTTGAATTAATATCGCATCCTCGCCGGGCAATTGGGTATCCATCTGACGGATAACCCGCTCCGGTTTTGGGGTGGAAAGTCGGGTTGCCAATCCCAAAACTTGAGCGGTCCGCTCGGTTACCGGGGAATTGCTGACGACCGCCCAGAGAGAAATTTCACGATCAGAAAGGCGGTCGCGCAAAGCACCCATTTGGGCAGCGTGAAGGATACGATTTCCAACATCCAACGCCATTCGCGCCCCGCGAAAGAAAGCCCCTTTTTCTTCGATCTGTTTTAATAACCGTTCCTGTAAAGTTTCCCAGTCACCATCGCCTAAAGTCACCAGCAATCCTTCTCGAATTCCTTTGATCGTGATGGCGGAATCTTTCTCGCTGCCGGGCTTGTAGCCGGCCTGTTCTTCCGGATTCGTCGTTCTAGTAATCATAAATATCCATTATAGCAAAGCCCGCCCGCCTGTGTTGCAAAAATGGGGGTGGCTTTCCTCAGTTTTCATTCACCTTCATCAATCTTTTTTAGTTCAAAGTAGGCTTCCATGGTTCGCCTGACCACTGGCGCAGCCAGTACCGCACCTTCGCCACCGTTATAGACAAAAGCTACCACCGCAATTTCGGGATTGTTATAGGGCGCAAAACCAACATACCAAGCATGGGATGGCCAGTTGCCGCGCTGACACAACCCTTTTTCGCGGGCAACGTTGTCACAATACTCAGCTGTGCCGGTTTTACCAGCCGACTCAAAAGTAGCTCCAGCAAAAATCAGAGATGCCGTACCTTCGACGGTTGTGTAACGCATACCTTTGCGTACCTCTTCCAACACCCACGGCTGAACAGTTTTCTTTTCCCCCGTTTGGAAGAAGTTTTCATCATAGATATTGATCACGGGGTCTTTGGTGATGTCCCAAATGACCTGGGGAACAAACGGACGGATGACCTCTCCTTCGCTATTGGTAATTTCATGAATGAGGGTAGGTTTCATCATTCGGCCGTTATTGGCAATCGTCGCCGCAGAAACCAATACCTGGAGGGGTGTTGCCAGGTCATACCCTTCACCGACTGCTGCCAGGTAGGTATCTCCGGTTGCCCAGTTTTCGCCAACCGAACGCCGTTTCCAGGTTGGGTCCGGCACTAGTCCATCTGCTTCCCCCGGCAGTTCTATGCCAAATGTTCGCCCATATCCCAACGCCTGAGCATATTCTTTAAGGCGCCAAATCCCTAATCCGCCGTTCGGTACCTCGTTCTGGTAGCCGCCGCCCAGTTTATAAAAATATACATTGCAGGAAACCCCCACTCCTTTAACAAAATTAACGTCCCCATGGCCTTCGCCGGTGGTTTTGTAGGTGTAACACACATACTCCTCAAAACGGGGGCGGGGATCGTTGGGGGCAAAGCGCTGTTCCAGTTTAATCACACCCGGATCAAAGATCTCCTGTTCCGGAGTAACCACCCCTTCATTTAATGCTCCTATGGCGGTTGACAGTTTATAAACTGAACCCGGTGAATGTTCCGCAGAAATCGCATGGTTAAAGAGCGGACGGGCCGGGTCACGAGTCAATTGTTCATAATAATAAGCGGGTATGAAACGCGCCATACGGTTATTTTCAAAAGTCGGGTGAGAAACCAGCGCCAGAATCTCACCGGTACGAACATCCATCACGATCACCACCCCTTGCGTGTAACGGTCCGGATCTCCAACGCGGATATTGTAAAATTGCATATTGTTCAACAATGCCGCCCGCGCCGCCGATTGCAGCCGAACGTCAATCGTCAGGTGGATATTATTACCCGGTACCGGTTCAATGGGAGGTTCAACATCGCGAATGATTTTACCGGCATTATCCACTTCCACAACTCGCCGCCCGTTTTTACCCATTAAGATATCATTCAGGCTGTTTTCCACGCCGGCGTACCCCACTTTATCGCGATTGGCGACAAAGCCAAGGCTTTCCCAGTAATCCTGTTCAATTGCCGGAATCGGTCCCAAAAACCCAACAATGGTTGAGGTAAGTACGCCAGTTGGATAATCCCGAATCGGTTCGATTTCAATTTCTACACCCGGCAGGTCGGCGCTCTTCTCACGAATGACCATGGCGGTCGTTTCATCAATATTACATTTGACTCGTACCGGGCTGAATGGTGCCAGTGAGTCGCCGATAAACACAATTTGTGCAATTCCCAAATCGTTGAAACATGGCGTGAAGTTGCGGACAGTTTCCTCATTGATCTCCCCGTTGTTGACGGGCACATTGATCAATGCGGACAATCGGCGATATACCTCCTGAACAGCACCTTCATCGGTCGGCAGGTTTGCTGGTGTGATAACTACATTATACGAAGCCACATTTCGCGCCAGTACGGTACCATTCCGGTCAAAAATCAACCCGCGCTGGGTTGGCAGGCGGACAATATTTGTTCGGTTATCTTCCGCTCGAATCAGATAGGCTTGACTTTGAAGAATCTGAATGGTGAACAACCGAAACAAATAGAATGCAATCAAACCGCCAATCACAACATAAGTGGTAATCAAGCGCCAACCACTAAGCAACTGAGGTTCAGGAGCAGGAGTATTTTCGTTCATGTTTCGGATTAAATTACTTCAACCGGATAAACCCAATGAGCGAGGTCATTGACAATTACAAAAATGGGCAGAGCAAAAATTAAATTAAGCAGAGTACTCGGCAATGTTACCAGAGAGATACTCTCTTGAACAGGGAGCGTTGTTCCGTTAAAGAACAAAGCAACGAAGGTGATACCATGATAAATGAGTGTTCCTAAAACCGTCAAAAGCAGCATTGCCAGAATCGGGGTCTGCCAGACCTGCCTTTGTAAAAGTCTTCCAATTCCGGTTGTAATCAAATAAGCCGCCAGAGGAGCAAAAAAAGGGGTCGCCGAAACCAGCGAAACCATGATACCGCCGATCAACGCCCATTGCCAGGCGTGTTTGACTCGCTCATGCAGCGCCCAACCGATCACAAACAACATGAGTAAATCAGCCGTTCCCTGAAGCAGCGGCAGGCGACTGACAATTGCCAGTTGTAGCATCAGCAAGACGGTGAAAATTGGAATACCCAGCAGAGAGACCAGCATCTCAAATCAAGGTGAAGTGGTTGGGATTAACGGAGAAAAATCCACCGGCCTGAAGTTGGTGATCACCAGCACGGCTTGCAATGTAGAAAAATCAACAACCGGCTGAACAGCCCCAGACTGAAACAACTCATTTGACTGTTTTCGTACAGAGATGACCTGCCCAATCAACAAGTCGGACGGGAAAGTTCCGCCCAGACCGGAAGTCAGTACAAGATCACCTGGCTGCAGGGGGGCATCCTGCGACACCATTTCAACGATCAAATCGCCAGTAACAGAACCGACCAGTTGCGCCTCACTACGATGTGGTTCAATGCGCACATTCACAACCGAGGAAGGATCCGTAATCAGCCTCACTCTGGCTGCAGTGGCAGTTACTGCGTCTACCTGCCCAACCAAACCCTGGTTTGTGATCACCGGCATACCACGACGCAGTCCATCATCCGAACCTCGATCAATGAAAATGTATTTCAGGAAAGGATTTGGATCTTTGCCGACCACAGCAGCCGCCACATACTGCCCACCCTGGGGATTGGATCGGGCAAAATCCAGCAGGGCATACAAAACCTGTGCTTCACGCAATTGCTGTTGTAATTCGATAATTTGAGATTGCAGATTGGTAACTTCCTGCTCCAGTTGTTGATTTCGCGCCCTGAGGGTAGCCACATCCCGCGGCACGGTAACAAATTCATAAACAGCAATATAGCGGGTTGCCAGCCATTCTTGAATATTGACCAGCGGTGAAAGCACACTTCCAAATAGCGGGGTCATGTAACCGCTTAAGGCAAACAAAACCAGCCCCACCCCTACCAGCAGCAGTGTTGCGGTTTGCCAGAATCCAGAACCGGATGTTTTCATGTCTTGCCCAGCACTTTATCACACAATAACCAGAGGTACAATGGCTGGTTATCGGCTGCCCGTTCGATCCAATCCAACCAGAAAATCGGCATATTTATCGAGATCCTCAAGGATCATCCCGGCACCACGCGCCACACAGGTCATCGGATCTTCCGCCACCCATACCCGTAAATGCAATTCATCAGCCAATCGTTCAACCAGTCCCTGTAATTGCGCACCACCGCCCGCCAGACAAACGCCCGTTTCAATCAAATCTGCCACAATTTCCGGCGGCGCCTCATCAATTGCGTCTTTGATGGTATCCACAATCACCTGAACGGAACCAGATATTGCTTCGCGAATTTCAACCGATGAGATTTCCAGTGTTTCCGGCAATCCGCTTACCAGATTTCTACCGCGGACACTCATGGTCTTTTCTTCCGGCAGTGGGTAAGCCGATCCAACCTGCATTTTCACCAGTTCTGCCATTCTTTCGCCAATGAATAAATTATACTTATTGCGGATGTACTGGATGATATCTTGATCCATCTCATCGCCGGCAACCCGCAATGAACGCGAAACCACAATTCCGCCCATTGAAATAATTGCCACTTCGGTTGTGCCGCCGCCGATATCCACAATCATACTCCCTTGAACTTCAGCAACAGGCAAACCTGCACCTAATGCGGCAGCGCGCGGCTCTTCGATCAGGTAAGTCTCCCGCGCCCCGGCAGACATGGCCGCGTCATACACGGCTCTCTTTTCAACCTCGGTTGCCCCCGAAGGAATGCCTACCACTACTCGCGGCCGCGGCATGGGCACTACGGACTGTTGATGAGCTTTTCCAATAAAATAACCCAGCATAGCCTGAGTAATTTCAAACTCTGAGATGACACCATCACGCAAGGGGCGCACCGCAATCACATTGGCAGGAGTGCGCCCGACCATTTCTTTTGCTTGTAATCCAATGGCGAGCGGGCGGCGAGTTCGTTTTTCAATCGCTACCCAGGATGGTTCGTTGATGACAATTCCTTTACCCCGTACATTGACCAGCGTGTTGGCTGTTCCAAGGTCAATGCCAATATCCAGAGAAAACAATCCCATCAGCCAGTTGAAAGGATTGAAAGCCAAATTATTCTCCTCAATCCATTATGGATTTTGTAATTTTTATACGCAGATCAATCAAAAATTATACCATAGAGCATATTACGGTGCTTGACATTCTCCCTTCAAGAGCATATAATCCCAATCACAATGCGGGTGTAGTTCAGCGGTAGAACGTTTGCTTCCCAAGCAAAATGTCGTGGGTTCGAGTCCCATCACCCGCTCTATTTGGGGGTCAGACGCCCTGAAACCGCCGCCAATCCCAATATATGGCGGTGAACATGGGTTCTACAAATTCCAAAAGACCGTTTGCTATCACCGGGCAAGTTTTTAACATTGCCGCCGTCCAACTCAATGACGCATGGACGGATTTTATCTTGTCTCGCCAATCAATGGGCTACACCGTTAAGGCCAAGCAAAGGTTCGAGTCCCATCACCCGCTCAGTAACTCAATTTTTTTACCACCGACTGGCAAGTTCCTTGCACCAGCCGGTTTGTTTTATTTTTCAATAACTTAACAATAATGCAAGGGATGATGAGCCAGCTCCAAGAAAATACTATAATTTAACCGGAACTTTTCTGAATTAATCCCACCTGCTTTGCTCTCTCATTAGTCAAGGAGTGCTTCATCTTATGTCCGCAGGAAAGAGAATTCTCTATATCGAAGACAATTTTGACAATCGAATGCTGGTTCGTCGTTTGTTGGAACATGAGGGTTTTTTGGTACTGGAAGCCGAAAATGCCCATCAGGCTTTAGATTTGTTGGAATCCAACACTCCAGACTTAATTCTGATGGACATTAACATGCCGGAAATTGACGGCTACACCCTCACCCGGCAAATCAAATCCACTTCTTCCACCAGTCAAATACCGATCATTGCACTGACTGCCAATGTGATGCGCGGCGATAAAGAACGCACACTCCGCGCTGGTTGTGACGGATATATTGAAAAACCTATTGATATTGATACTTTTATCGAACAAATTTATCAATATTTGAATGGAAAAGGCAGTAAGCAGCTATGAATACCACCCCCAATCAAAACCCTCAAAAACCGGTTTCAGCTCCAGGCACAACCGGCAGCCTGCTTAAAGACATCACCGTTCTGGTAGTTGAAGATAATGTCTCCAACTTCGTACTGATTGCCCGCATGCTGGGCTTTTTAGGAATTCATTGTGAATGGAAAACCTCAGGTTACGAAGTTGTCGAATTTGCAGATACACTCCCCCGCTTAGATCTGATTTTGATGGACATCCGCCTGCCTTACGAAGATGGATACTCCGCCTTCAATAAAATTCGGCAATCGGATCGTTTCAAGAATGTTCCCGTGGTTGCCGTTACTGCTGAAGCCAGCCTGGAGCAAATGAACAAAGCCCGGAAAGCAGGTTTTGATGGTTTCTTGGGTAAACCGCTCGACCCGGATCGCTTCCCCGATCAAATCCAACGCATTCTTGCCGGTGAACCTGTTTGGGAAATGGAGTAAAAACCCTTCCAATGAAGAATTCACCCGCCCCGTCCCGCAAATCATCCCCTTCGTTTTCCAACCGCATCAGGCAAAAGGCATTTTTATTTTTACTGATGCTGATAAGCCTCCCGCTTGTGCTTTCAATTGCTTCTACTTTACTCACAGCTTATTTAGTGCAGTCGGCTGCAACCGGACAAACTGGCTTAGTTTCGCTTCTTTCACACCCAGTATTTTGGGCGGGTTTGGGAATCAGCGGGTTGGTTGGTGCGGGATTGGTGTGGTTATTCCTTCAGGTTTTTATTGTACCCATTGAAAATCTCTCCTCCCAAACGGAAAAACTTGCCAACGGTGACTGGAGTCAAAAATTTAACGTCCAGAGCAAAGATGAAATTGGCAAATTGGCCTACGCTCTCAACATGCTTCGCAACGAACTGGGGCTCATGTACCGGAAAATTGAGCGCCTGTCCATTTCCCAAAGCACCGACCCGGATTCAGGTCTGGTTGAGTCCGGAGTGGACCTCTCACTGGATGATGAAGTGCGAGAATCTATTGGGGGCGTATTTGCCTTTGAACCATTTGAATTTGATCGTCAGGAAGAAAATCTGGTATACAACGCTGCTCAGCGAATCAACCATGCCAATGATGAAGCTCAGGTCAATCAGATTCTGGAAGAGACTTTATCCAAACTGGATTTTGTTTCTGCCTTCTTTGACCTTTACCCCAACACACTGCGTCTGATGAATATCCTCGACCGGCAAGGCCGCCTTTCCGATAAATCGTTCAAGGGAACTACAATCCAAATTGAAAATCCCCAAACCTTATTCTCAGGTAAAGAGTACCTCATTCTTGAACAAAAAGAGGAAATCAGCGCACTCAGCGAGCTCTTCTCCTTATTTGAAAGCAGAAACTGTAACTCAATAGCGATTTTTCCCTTGGTGATCAATCAGCGGGTAGTCAGGCTGCTCATCATCGGTTCCCGTAAACCAACCCCGCTTTCAGCGGTCAATTTACAGCCTTTTATTCACCTCTCCCAAACTGTCAGCGCGGTGCTGGAAAAACTCGGCAATATCCGTAATTTGCGCAACCAGATGTCGGCTTACGAAACCCTGACCAGTATCAGTCAGGCAATCAGTAACGAGTTTAATCTTCAACCTCTCTATCAACTCGTCCATCAAAAAGTTACCGAGCAAATTGGCCCTGATTTGGCATTCTCCATTGCCCTTTACGATGATGTCCATCAAATCATCCGCTTCCCTTACCATTTCGAAGATGGCAAACTCGCTTCGATTCCTCCTTTTCCGTTGGGTGAAGGACTGACTTCTTACATCATTCAAAATCGAAAATCACTCCTGCTACCCTTAAAGTTCGAACCAAAAGACTTACCCGCCAGCTGGAATGCGTATAAATTCATGTATGCGGTTTCGGATGTCGAACGCGACGCCATGCGCCTTGGAGCAAAAATTATTGGGAAACCCGCCAAATCATGGTTGGGCGTACCGCTCATGTTGGGCGGGCAGGTGCTCGGCGCAATTATCGTACAGGATAACCAGAAAGAAGAACGCTTTTCCGAAAAAGACCTGATTTTATTGGAAACCATCGCCCCCCAAATTGCCATTTCGATTCGCAATGCTCAACTGGTTGAAAGTATGACTTCCACCCTGCAGGCTTTCGATCAGGAACACACTCTGCTGAACGCCCTTCTTGAAAATGTGCCCGAAAAGATTTATTTCAAAGATCAAGGGGGTCGCTACCTGCGCGTTTCCAACTCCTTCATTGCCAGCCTTGGACATTCCTCCGCCAGCGAGATCAGCGGTTACACCGATGAAGAATTAATCCCCGGTGAAGCCGGCAGCCTTCGTCACCAGAAAGACATGCAGGTAATCACTTCCGGCATTCCAATAATTGGCGAGATGGTCGAGTACCACGCCGAAAACGGAGAAACGCTTTGGGAGTTGGTTTCTCGCGTGCCTCTCTTTTCGAACACCGATACTTCCGACAGGTCCCCCTACGCTTTGCTGGTCATTTCACAAGACATTACGGAATTGAAGAAAACAGAAAACCTGAGCAATCGGCAGGCACAACAGTTGCTCACTGCTGCCGAAATCGCGCGCGACGTGGCATCCTCATTGCAGGCTGAGCAGGTGCTGATTAACGCTACCAATCTGATCCGCGAACGATTTGGTTATTACCATGCCTCGGTATTTCTGGTTGATCCTAGCGGAAAATATGCTGTGTTACACGAAGCTTCCGGCGAAATTGGGCAAAAAATGAAGGCGGCCGGCCATCGGTTGGCTGTTGGTTCCCGCTCCCTGGTTGGACAGGCGGTTGCCAAAGCCGAAACAGTTGTTTCCAACAACACCCGCCAAAATCCCAATTATTACCCTAACCCCCTCTTGCCGGATACTCGTTCGGAACTGGTGGTGCCCCTAAAAACTGCCAATCGGGTGATCGGCGCGCTGGATGTGCAAAGCGACCGGGTTAATGCCTTCCAAACCGAAGATATTCATACGCTGGAAATTCTGGCCGATCAGCTCTCGATGGCACTCGAAAACGCCAATCTTTACGCCCGGGCACAAGAAAATCTGGTTAAGCATCGTTTGTTGCACCAGATGACCACAGCAGCCTCGACCAGTACCAACGTCAGCGAAGCCATTCAGCGAACCGTCTCCAACCTGCGTACAGCCCTGGGAGAGGAACGTGTTGCGTTTTATCTCGCCGATCAAGAAGGCAACCTGTTTCTGCATACCGCCCTTGGATATGAGGGGTTGGAAGTCAATCAATTTAACATCCAAACCAGCAAACAACTTCCAGCAGTAGCCGCCAGGGAACGGCATCCAATCAGGGTCAGTCATCTACCTATTGGTGCAGAATCACCGGCCGTTCACCCCGAAACACGCTCGGCCCTTTCCGTGCCAGTCCTTTTCTCAGAGGATTTATTGGGTGTTCTTTGTCTGGAATCCGACCATCTGGAACGCTTTGATGAAAACGATCAGGAAATCATCGGATCATTGGGTGACTCGTTGGGAGCCATCCTCACCAATGCCCGCCTGGTGGATCAAATCCGCCAGCAGGTAGAACGACAACGCATGCTTTATGAAATCACCAGTAAAATTCGCCGTTCGGTAGATATTGAAACCATTCTTCGTACTTCAGTCAATGAAATCAGCCGGGCGGTTGGTGCTCGCACAGCCCATATCCGAATCAACCCAATTCAACAGAGTTTATCAACTGAAAGTGAGGATTCGCAACTCGAACCACCCGGTAACAACAACGGTTATCACCCTGAAGGAAACGGCAAATGAACTTCATCCGGCAAATCAATCCCGCATATACCCCTCCGCATATCTCCCGCCAGGGTGAGCTGGCTACATGGCGTGAGCGTATTTTACAAACAACCCTGCTCTTGTTTGCGCTGGGGGGTATTGTCATTTACTACCTTGCCATACAACGCGCAATTCAATATCAGGACCGCACATCCATAATTCTCTATTCCGCTGCGTTGCTGATTGCCTTGGCGCTGCCCGTTGCGAGAAAATTATCCTTCAACCTGCGCACGTTCACCATCGTACTGGTCTTGTATGGGTTGGCAATCCAAAATATGGTTGTATATGGGGTAACGCGGAATGCCGTAGCGTATGTACTGGCTATTATTTTCATCACGGGTATTTTGTGGGGGGTGCGCGCCGGTATTTTTACCATCCTTTTGGCATTTGTTACCGTAGTTGGGATGGGTTATGGAATGAACTACGGCGGCATGAGCCAGCCTTTGCGGGAAACACTTTTGAACTCAATAAGTTTCAGCAACTGGGTCAATGTTGCCGTCCATTTCAGTATCGTTGGCGGATTCATTCTTTTATCCATTTACACCATTCTCAATGGCTTGCAAAGCTCGTTACTGCAGCAACGCACCCTGACCATGCAGTTGAATGCAGCCCGCTTGAATCTGGAAAAGAACGTCGAAGAACGAACTGCTGCCCTGCAGCGCCGCCTGAATCAGATCCGTACTGCAGCAGAGATCGCCAGAGCGGTCAACACGTTTCTTGACCCGGATACCCTTTTACAACAATCCGTAGACTTAATTCAAAAGGAATTTGATCTTTATTATGCCGGTATCTTTCTGATTGACGAACGCGGTGAATTTGCCGTGCTCAAGGCAGGTACGGGTGATGCCGGCCGCCAGATGATTTCAGCCGGGCATAGACTGGCTGTCGGTGGTAACTCGATGATCGGTTGGGCAACCGCGCGTAAAGAACCCCGAATTGCCCTTGACACCGGCGCAGAGGCGGTTCGTTTCAACAACCCTTACCTTCCCCTGACCCGCTCAGAAATGGCGTTACCCATTGTCAGCCGCGGCAGTTGTTTGGGCGCTCTCACTATTCAATCTACCCAACCCGAAGCCTTTGATGAAGACGATATCCGCATTCTGATGGGAATCGCCGACTCGCTGGCTACCGCGCTGGAAAATGCCCGCCTCTTTCAGGAAACCCAGCAAAACCTGGAAGAAATTCGCGCTCTCAATCGGGCTTACTTGATGCAGGCCTGGGAAGATGCAGTCGCTTTACACGGTAAACTGGAATACAGCTATCACAACCCTTCCGCTGCTCATACTGGTAATCAATCCAATCAAATCCACATCCCCTTGACCCTCCGTGAGCAGGCAATTGGCAGTTTGACCCTTGATCTGGGAGAGAAAAGCCTGACGCCAGAGGAGATGGAATTTATTGACGGTGTTATCAACCAAACCGCAATAGCTCTCGAAAACGCACGTCTGATTCAGGAAACACAACGCCGCGCACTTGAAGAGCAACGTCTCAGTGAGTTGACTGCCCAGTTTTC
Source organism: Bellilinea sp. (assembly GCF_034432615.1). Lineage (GTDB taxonomy): Bacteria > Chloroflexota > Anaerolineae > Anaerolineales > Anaerolineaceae > Bellilinea. Next base: position 34,755 of record NZ_DAOUBL010000270.1, read on the forward strand.
GCGTGCCAACACAGTTGACCAGATCCTTAAAGCTGCTCTTCGTGAAATTGGTCACCTTCCCAATGTTGCCGAGGTAAGCGTCCAGCTTATTCCACCGGTTGAAGATCGAATGGAGGAAGTCCAAGGATGAGTGAAAGTTCACCTACCCGCCCATTGTTTTCTTTATCCTCCGCTCTCAACCGGCAGGAGGGAGTTTTAGACCTGAGAAACGCCCTCCAACCGATTCTCAACCTGACCAGCATTATCAGCCTGACCGCTTACCTGGGGATCGCCTTTCTGAATGCACTCAACCGGCAAGTCCTCATTCCTCTGGCGCTCGCTCCCCTTCTGGTTGTCATCCTGATCATCACTTTTCGCCAAAGTCTGCCGGCTCGTACACGAGTCATTCTGTTATTTGGTTATTATCTGCTCATTGGCATTGCCCTATCGCTGGTTTGGGGAGTACAAAGCATCGCCATTTTCGTCTTCCTGATGGCAGTGCAAACCGCCTTCACATTTTGGAATGATAATGCCGGCAGATTCTCGTTCATTTTTAGTTCGGCTCTGATCGTCATGGTGGGTGTTTCTCAGTATTTTGGTTGGCTGCGGCCGCTCGGTTTAGCATCTCAGTCAATTGCGCTTGAAACCTTAGTGGGAGTGATCGCTGCGTATGTTCTGGTTAACTGGTCTTTAGCCATCATTAGTGGATACCTTCTCAAGGCTTACACCAAAGCCGCCGCTTCAGAAAATGAACTTACCCGTATGCTGGAAGAGGAAAGGAAAAATCTGGAAGCGCGTATTGAAGAACGCACTCGCTTGCTCACCCGCCAGACCAGCCTGATGGAAACTGCCGGCGAGATTGCCCATCAAATCTCAATGGAAACCGATCAGGAAAACCTGATGCGCACTACCATCCAACTGATCCGCGAACGGCTGGGATATTATCATGCTGGTATTTTCCTCATGGACGAGGCAGATGAGTATGCCGTTTTGGTTTCAGCTTTAGGAGAAGCAGGTGAGAAAATGCTCGCCCAGGGTCACCGCTTGAAGAAAGGCGAGGAAGGGATTGTGGGTAATGTGGTTGCGCGCGGTGAAGCCCGCATTGCGCTAGATGTAGGTAAGGATGCCGTCCACTTCAAGAATCCACTTCTGCCGTTAACGCGCTCTGAAATTGCCCTGCCCATCAAAATCGGTGAAAGGGTATTGGGTGCTTTGGATATTCAATCCACCGAACCGGAAGCCTTCACCCAGGTGGATATCCAATCCTTACAAATCATCGCCAATCAACTGGCAGTGGCTCTGGAACGCATTCGCCTGATTAATCAACTGGAGCAAACCGTTGCAGACCTGGAGAGCGGCTATCGCGCAGAGACTCGTAAATCGTGGCGAATGTATATTCGCCGCACTCGCCAAATTCGCGGCTTTCGATACGATCCCAATCGTAAACGGCTTGACCCCCTACCCATCGAAAATCAAGCCGGCCAAACCAGCTCCGATCCCCATTCGGTACAGGTTGCTCTCCGAAGCCGTGGCGAAGTGATTGGACTGCTCAACATCAAATTCAAGGGTGGTCAGCCATCTCCCGAAATTCAACGTTTACTGAATACGACTGCCGAACGTTTAGGCTCCGCACTGGAAACAGCCCGTCTGCTGGAGGAATTGCAACTCCGCGCTGAAAGGGAGCGCCTGGTTGGCGATCTTGCCACTCAGGTACGCTCCAGCACCGATTTTGAGCACATCCTCAAAACAACCGCCCAGCAGATCAGGCAAAAACTGGGATTACGCGAAGTAGTCGTACAAATCCTTCCGCCGGAAGAGATGCAGCAAGGGGATTATCCACCAGTGGAGGTTTCATGAACATCGGTTACCAGAGCA
>NZ_DAOUBL010000271.1:0-1727 GCF_034432615.1 Bellilinea sp.
TGCTATGATTGCCGGGCTGCAAGAAGGTTTTATTTACCGCGATCTGCTAGGGCGCACGGTCTCGCCGGAAGTTCGAGGATTATTTTAACGTGGGTTCGGGATAAGCACAAACCGCGGTAAGCAGCAAAATACACCCCCTCCCACCTCCCCCAATATCGCAGAAGCGATATTGGGGGAGGCGCAGGAGGGGGCAAAATTTTGAAATCGGACGCAAAAAGGATTTATCCCGAACTGACGTTTTTTACCTAACCCGGCGCACCTTCACCCGCAAACCCTCCACGTCCACCACCTCCACCCGCACACCCTCTGGGAAGGATTCGCGCGGGTCAAGCGGTTCGGCACTCCACAACTCACCCGCTACCTGCACCATGCCGTGCGGGTCAATCGCTTTGGTGACCACTCCAACCTGACCGATCAAAGCCGGTTTGCCCATTGCCACCGGCGTTTTGAGGGCGCGCAGGGCAAAGCCCATGAACGCAAGAAATGTAACCGCCAGCACCGCACTGGCGCCGATCACCAGCGGCACCGAAACGGTAGGGAATCCCGGCAGACGCACCGAATTGAACAGCACCAGCGCGCCGGTGATGAATGAGATGACGGCCGCTACCGTCAGCGCGCCGTTGGTTGGGGTGTTCAACTCCAGAATAAACAACACAAACGCCAGCACGATGAAAATCAGCCCAAACAGGTTGACCGGAATGATGCCGAACGAGTAAAACACCAGCGCCAGACACACCACGCCGATGAAACCCGCCACCCAGCCGCCCGGGTTGGAAAGCTCGATCAAAATGGCCTGCACCCCAATCGTCAGCAGCAAAAAGACGATGTTTGGGTCGGTCAACAGGCGCAGTGCCTGCTCCACAAAGGTGGGCGGCACTTCCTGCACCCGGGCAAAGCGGGTGGAGAGCGTCACCGATTCGTCCAGCACCATTACCTCAAAACCATCCAGCTGACGCAGCAAATCGTTCAAATCGGTGGCGATAAAATCCACCAGCCCGACTTGCAGGGCTTCCTGAGCCGAGGCGGCTTTTGCCGTTTCAATGGTATCTTCTGCCAGCGCAATCGCCTCCGGCGGGCGGCGGGCTGCCAGCGAGCGCACCGTGGCGCGCAGGATTTCCTTCTCTTTGGCGGCAATGGTTTCGCCAATGTCTTCTCCCTGCATCCCAACCGGGCTGGCCGCGCCGATGGCCGTTTCGGGCGCCATGGCACTGGCATGACCGGCCAGCGTAATCAGCGTGCCGGCGCTGCCGGCCATCGCCCCGCGCGGCGAAACATACACCACCACCGGAATCTGGCTGGCGCGGATATCCTGAATGATCTCGTTCATCACACTGATGGCGCCGCCGGGGGTGTTCAACTCAATGATCACCATTTGGGCACCCTCGCTGGCAGCCACCTGTAAACCACGCTGAATGTAACCCTGCATGACCGAAGTTACCGGCCCCTCGGCTTTCAGCACCACCACCAGCGGGCTGCTGCCGTTCCCTTGAGCTGCCGAAGGATAGATCGTTCCGAACAGGAAAAGCGTCAATCCACTCACCAACAGGATCAACCGCAAAATGCGAAGCATGCAAAACCTCCTCACCGGCAACCCGCACCGTCCAGATAAAAGATGGATTAACATCAATTCGGGATAAATCATTTTTAAATCGACTTTCGAATTTTCGTCCCCCTCCCGCCTCCCCCAAAATCGCAGGGGCGATTTTGGGGGAGGTGCAGGTGGGGGT
>NZ_DAOUBL010000272.1:0-4096 GCF_034432615.1 Bellilinea sp.
AAACGAGAGCCGTATGGGTTGAATGTGTACCTGCGGATCGAGGATTTGCTAACCGTGCATGGACACGGCGGAGCGAGTTATATCGAGTGGCTTGACGGAGGTAATGGACATGAAAAAGATGACCTGGAGAGCATATACGGTAACGGAAGAGCGGGAAGTGGAACAGGCGCTGGCACACGACGAATTGACCACGGGGGAAAAGCCGGTGTGGGCACAGGTGAGCGAGAAAGCGCCGGGTGAGCTGGTGGAGTGGGTAGCCCGAACCGGGCTGGAAGTAGTGCGAGGAAAGGGGATGCTTCCGCATGACGTATGGCTGACCCATGAGGCAAAAGCGGTGGAGTCCCAAGCGCATTTGAGCTTGTTTGGGGAGGTGTGAGATGGCGAAGGTGATCACAATCTACAACCAAAAAGGTGGCGTTGGCAAAACCACCCTGGCGGTAAACCTGGCGCACGGGCTGGTGCGGCTGGGTAAAACCGTCACGTTGATGGATTTTGCCAATCCGCCGTATTGCCACAAGTGGTTTGGGCTAGCGGCGGATGGGTCGGCGCTGCGCTGGATGATGGGGGAAGAGGTACTCCCTTATGAGACACACGTGGGGGTTAGTGTTCTAACGGGTTATAAGCCGAGTGTGAGTGAACTGTTGGATGGCAAGGAGATACGCCTGAGGGTGGATGAAATCAAGTGGGAACGGTTTGATGTGCAGGGAATGGATTGGATTGTGGCAGATGGGTATCGGTATGAACAGGACATAGAAGAGGAACTGTTGAAGTTGTCCGATTTCGTGCTGGTCCCTCACGACCCCAGGACACCGCTGGAGAGCAGCGAAGAAACCCTGACGTTGTGCCATGAATTGCGGCAGGAAGGCTGGCAGGGAAAGTGCTTTCTCATCGGCATTGTAGAAACGGTGGCAGATATAGATCGAACATTGGAAGCAGGTAAATCAGCAGATGGGGTATTTCTGCTGAGTTGGAACGCACGGGTGAGACAGAAGCGGACAGCCTTTGAACCGCCGCGGGTTGCGCGGGTAATGGCGGAGTATCACAACTTGGCGGTGTTGGTACAGGAGATAGCATGGCGAAAGTGATCACCATTGCCAACCAGAAGGGCGGAGCAGGAAAAACAATCACCGTACTCAGTTTGGCGCATGGCTTGGCACTGCGGGGCAAGGAAGTGCTGATTTTGGATTTTGACCCGCAAGGGCAGAGTGCAAGCTACTTAGGTTTGAAGCAGGAACCGGGGATTTTCTTCTTGTTGATGTCGTCCATCAAGCCGTTGGAAAAGAATGAAATGATCCTGCTGCGGCAGCAGGTGCGCAGCACAGGGCGTCCCCGCCTGTGGATTATTCCGGGTAGTCAGGAGACGGCGGTGGCGCAAAACTCGCTGGCGGCCCTGGACAAGCCGGTTTCGTACATTCGGGATGCTATTAGTGTTTTCATGCGCAACGGGCTGGATTACATCGTCATGGATACCAGTCCCTCGCTTGGAGGATTACAAGAGCGGGCGATCTGGGCAGCGGATTTTGTGATTGTGCCGGTTGCAATGGAATTTGGCTCATTGGAGGGATTGAATAAGACCCTGGGTATCATGCGAAATTTGAAAGAGAACAAAGGTTGGCGTGGGTCATTGGGTGGAGTACTGCCAACGTTCTATGACGATGTGACGCGAGAGACGAAAAAAATCGAAGAAGACCTCAAAGCGGGATTTGGCGAGTTGGTACTCCCGCCGATCCACCGGGCGACCGTATTTCGGGAATGTATCGCCGAAGGGCAAACCGTGTTTGAGAAAGCCCCCACAAGCCGAGCGGCACAGGAATACAAACAGATTGTGGACAGCGTATTGAGGTGGTAGATGGCGGAGCGGAGAACATTTTGGGCCGGAAAGTCGGAGCGGGAAGAGGAAGCACGGATGGAAACAGGTCCGGGGATGGCCGGGATGAACATGCCGACGATTGACGTCATCGGATTGATGAAGGGGCCGAAGAAACCGCGCAATCGTGCGTGGGAAAAGGAACATCGAGCCAAAACGTTTCGCGGCGTGCCTGAGGAGGTCAGCGACAAGGTGGTGGCGATTGCCGATCAACTGGGCGTGACCGCGGATGAAGTAGCCAGGGCATTTATGGAATACGGTCTCTACTGCATGGAGCGGGAGACCCTGACTGTTCAGCCCAAGATCAAAGGAGCCCGTATGACGCTTTACCCGCTCGACAGCGGTTGGACGCAACAACATGGCTGGGTGGAGGATGGGTGGAATCCTGCACCGAAAGCCATTGCTCAAGTAGAAACCCGGCGAAAGAAAAAAGAGCAGAAGGAACCGCCTTTGTGGGCTTATCGGGCGTCTTATCGGCTGCCCGGAGACCTGATCCAAAAAATCAAAGAAAAAGCCGAAAGCCATCATATTCCGGTTGGCGAACTGGTTACATTGCTGCTTAAACACAGCACGAGCCGCTATGAAGCAGGTGTTTTGCGTTTGATTCCTTACCCGAAACAAGAAGCGAGGGCGGAATGGAGCGAGAGTTGAAAATTGCGGTCGAGAAAATTGTGATTTTTGAAAAAGGGCAAAAAAGCAACGTCAGCGGTTTTGCTGACGTTCCGCTGACGCTCCGCTTACGCTCCGCCGACGTTGACGCTGACGCAACCGCTGACGTAGTCTTTTCTAGAAACCCTACAAGCCCTCTATTTTTATGGTGTGGCTATGTTTGTATGGGTGATGTGAAACACCCACCGAAAAATGGCTGATTTTAGTTGTTATTGAAACATTTGAAAAACAAAGCAAGGAGGTGAAAGAATGACAAAAAACGAGGCAGACGACAAGAGTTTTGGGCCTGTGCTGGACGGGATTACCCTGCCGGACACGATCATCCTGCCGCCGGAGATCGTCCCGTTGCTGCCGTGGATGAGTCTGGCGGAATTGAAAGTGGTGATTGCCGCCATTGCCCGGCTGATGCAATTTGGGGGTGCGGAGCCGATCACGCTCACCGAGTTCCAGCAGTTGACTGGTCTTGACCGCGAATCGGTGCTGGTCGGTATCGAGCGGGCGGTGAAACGGGGGCTGCTGTTTTCTTACTCGGTTGGAAGAGATGCTCATGGACAAGAGATTGTGGTGTTTGACTTTTACCCGAAATTTCAAAAGCAAGGAGTGCAGAAATGAGTGTTGAAGCATTTACGAGAGTTTGGGAGCATAGCCGAGCAAGGGGCAGCAGGTTAGTTTTGTTGCTTGCGCTGGCAGATCAGGAGGGGGCAGATGGCGTTGCTGTGATAAACACCCCTTTGCTGGCGGAGAAATGCCGCAAGAGCGAACAGTGGGTTAAGCGGACGATCCGCATTTTGGAGCGGGAAGAGGAGTTGATTCGCAGGGGGAATGCTGTTGTGATTCTGGCCGGGACAAACCGAGAAGACGCCGAAAGAATCTTGCAGAGTCGGGGGGTGAAGTATGGGTGAACGAAAAACTGCCGGGCCGGTTTTTGCCGGTGTCCGACTACCCACCGGTGCTTACTTGCCGATTGAGATCATTCAAGCCATGCCGTACATGTCGCTGGCAGAAATGCGGGTTGTTCTGGCAACGGTGTATCACACCCTCCAATTCGGCGGCGGCGAATCGCTGACTTTGACGGACTTCGAGCGATTGACGGGACTGGCACGCCCCTCGGTAGTTGCCGGTTTGAAAGCGGCACTGGAAAGGGGGCTTTTGACACGCTATGCCATTCCGGGCTATCGAGGACATGAAGAGTTCGTGTACGAGTTGAATGTGTATCCCGAAATAATCGGTTCAAAAAATGAACCGATTGACGGTTCAATCAGTTCAAAAAATGAACCGATTGACGGTTCAATCGGTTCAAAAAATGAACCGATTGACGCCCAAAATAACGGTTTAATCGGTTCAAAATTTGAACCGATTGGCGATATTAATAAGTTTAGTAATGCTGCTGTTAATAATAATAGCTTAATTAATTTAACAGCAGCATATCTAAACTTAATTAACGGCGGCGAAACAAAAAATTTGAACCGATTACGAAAAATTTTGAACCGATTACAAACCGCCGGGGTTTATCTGGCGATAGCCCATCGGTTGGTGCAAGAATATCCGCTGGAGCGGATC
>NZ_DAOUBL010000273.1:0-2325 GCF_034432615.1 Bellilinea sp.
GGGCCTGAACCGTACCGGGCAGTCGCTTGAAATTCAACTGGCCAACACCACCTACCTCCTCAATCAGGTCTTGTACGAAATCGAGCCGGTATACCGGCAGGATCAGGTTTGGGGATTTTCGCTATGGCTGAAAGCCGCCGCATGGATTCGGCGCTCTCAATCCGCAATCTTCACGCTTTCGGCAGGGCTGATCGCCGCTGCCCTGCTGCTCTTCTTCTGGAAACCGCTTTCCATCAATTTAAATCCCCGCCGTCTTGCCAGCCGTCTGACCAACGGAGCAAGACGCACTGCGCAGGGGGAAACAGGGCAGTTATTCTCTGCTCAAAGCAACTGGCTGGTCAAAGGTCTAACCCGCCGCCCGGCTGCAAAACCCTTACGCATGTCACGGCGCGGCAGCATTCAGCGCCCTCGCCTGCTCATCCCCGTCAGCGGGAACAGCCGCATCGAAAAACCCCTGCCCGGCGATGGCATCGTCCGCATCGGCAACGATCCCGCCTTTCCGGTCAAAATTCCTCTTTCCGGCTCGGAATACATTGAATTGTGGATTCGAAAAGCCCGTAAAGGATATTATCTGGAAATCATGTTCAGTGATATACCCGTGCTGCTCAATCAACAGCCGGTGCTTTCCTCGCGCGCGCTCAATGATGGCGACTCGATTCAGATTCATGATACAACCCTGCTTTTCAAAGAACGCTGAGTACAGGCTGATTATTTTCATCACTAACCATCTGTCCCTGAATTGGCTACAATAGAGTAGCCATCTCAAAATGATCTCAGGAGGAGACCATGCCGCACGGGTTAAGACCTTTCTTCGCCCCGCAAGGGGTAGCCATCATTGGCGCATCGGCCGCGCCCAATAAACTGAGTTACGGTATATTGCGAAACATGACCCTGTACGGCTATGCGGGACAGGTTGCCCCGGTCAACCCCAAAGCCGATCAAATCCTCGGTTTGAAGTGTTACCCTGAAATTGCCGCGGTGCCCGATCCGGTTGAACTGGCGGTAATTGTTTTGCCAGCCCCGGTCATTCCTGCCACGCTGGAAGCCTGCGGTCAGCGCGGTATACGCTCGGTGATCATCATTTCCGGCGGCTTCAAAGAAGTAGGCGAAGAGGGAGCAGCCCTGGAAAAACAGATTTTGGAAATTGCCGCCCGTTACCAGATGCGCCTGATCGGCCCGAACTGCGTTGGAACGCTGGACCTGTACTCGGGATTGAATACCACTTTCATCCAGGGCGTACCCGAAAAGGGCAGCATTGGTTTCATCTCGCAATCCGGGGCGGTGGGCGGCGGGGTGGTTGATTACATCCGCAATAAATGGATCGGGTTTTCCAATTTTGCCAGCCTCGGCAACGAAGCCGACCTCACCGAAACCGATCTCATCGAATATCTCAGCCAGGATGAACACACGCGGGTGATCGCCGTGTATGTGGAGATGATCCGCGACGGCCAGCGTTTCATGCAGGTTGCCCGTCGCGTGACTCCGCACAAACCGATTGTCCTGCTCAAAGCCGGACGCACCAGCGCCGGGGCGCGGGCGGTATCCTCGCACACCGGTTCGCTGGCCGGTTCACACGCCGCCTACCGGGCAGTATTTCAACAGTCGGGGGTGATTGAGGCTGAAACGGTCAGCGATTTGTTCGATATCAGCATGGCACTTGCCCATCAGCCGCTGCCCAAAGGCAACCGCGTGGCAATCATCACAAATGCCGGCGGACCGGCAGCCCTCCTCTCCGACAGTCTGGCAGAACACGGCTTGCAGATCGCCGATTTGCAGGAAGAAACCCGCACCGTCCTGCGCGGGCGGCTCAACCCGGCTGCTCAGGTAGCCAACCCGATTGATATGCTGGGCGGGGCCGAACCGCCGGAGTATGAATTTGCCCTCCAGCTGGCGCTTGCCGACCCCAATGTGGATGCGGCAGTGGTCATTCTCGTACCGCAAGCGCTGGTCAACCCCGTGGAAGTGGCCGAAAAGATTATTCAAGTCAGCGCGTCCCGCCAAAAACCGGTGCTGACCTGCTTCATGGGCGAATGGAGCATTGAAAAAGCCCGCCAGCGGCTGCACACCAGCGGCATTCCCATGTACGTCTTCCCGGAAATTCCCGGGCGGGTGTTGGGCGCCATGCTGCAATACACCCGCCGGCAATCACAGCCAGCCTTTGAAGCTGTCGAATTGGAGGGAATTGACCGCTCCACCGCAGAACGAATACTGGCGCAAGCCGCCGGGCAGCCCGGCCTGGGTGAGGCGCAGACTCGCCCGGTATTTGGGGCGTATGGCATCCCGCTGGTCGCCGGTGAAGCGGCTCACAGCCCCGAGCAAGCTGCC
>NZ_DAOUBL010000274.1:0-77396 GCF_034432615.1 Bellilinea sp.
ATACCTTGGGTAAAAGATTTTCAGCCACCTTGTGATGCACCAGTAAAGTGTCCAGGGCATTACACACTGTCGGTCTCTGCACTTTGGCATTGTAAATTACTTCAACCGCTTTTTCAATATTGGCAGTTTCATCCACAAACAAGTGACAAATTCCGACACCACCGGTGATTACCGGTATCTGACTATTCTCCTTGCAAAATTGATGTAGTTTTGCACCACCGCGTGGAATAATTAAGTCCACATAAGTATGTAATTTAAGCAAGTCTAGGACATAGCGGCGCTCAGGGCTGTCAATAAATTGAACTGAATGAAGTGGCAAACGATGCCGGTCTAACGCTTGCTGAATGATTTCCACGAGCGTTCGGTTACTTTCGATCGTTTCACTACCTCCTCTTAATATAACCGCATTTCCAGATTTCAGCGCCAGGCAGGATACATCTATAGTTACATTTGGTCTGGATTCATAAATAACCCCCAATACTCCTATGGGAACACGTTGTTTGTGAACCCTCAGTCCGTTTGGCAACGTTTGTTGTTCAAAAACCTCACCGATTGGATCGGGTAGCTCTACAATCTTTTGAATATCGGCTGCCATTCCACGCAGCCGTGAAGGTGTGATCAATAAACGGTCAATCATCGCTTCGGAAAGTTTCTGCTGCGAAGCGCTTTCAACATCTCTGGCATTGGCTGCTAAAATTTTCGCCTCGTTTTCTATTAGCAATTGACCAATTTCCAGCAAAACATCATTTCGTTGGCGGGAAGAAGCTATCGAAAGAGATCTTGCACTGGTTTTGGCATTTCTTCCAATTACACTTAAGTCAATCATCACAATTCCTCTCGGCAGATTGAATCATCACCAGATTATTTCGATGGACAACCTCATCTCCATAGGTATACCCTAAAATGGACTCGATTTCAAAAGATTGACGTCCAATCAATTGCCCCAAATCTCGCGCCGTGTAATTAGTGATGCCCATTGCGACCAGTTTTTCGTGCCCGCATACAATTTCAACCGCATCCCCTCGCTCAAAATCCCCTGCTACGCCGGTAATACCAATCGGCAGCAAACTTCTTCCCCGTAAAAGCGCTTTTTCTGCACCCGCATCTATAAAGATCTGCCCGTTGCGCCTTCCGGCAGTCAATATGTAACGTTTTCTTGCTTCGATTTTATTGGAAATAGGTGAAAAAAATGTACCTGTTGATTCGTTATTGGCTATACGCATAATATTAAATGGATCGGTACCCGATGCAATCACTACCGCACAACCCGATCGCCTTGCCAGATCTGCGGCCTGAAGTTTGGTAAGCATTCCACCCGTGCCAACTCCACTTACACTTCCGCCGGCTGCCGCCCACATGGAAGACGGTATTTCACTACTGTCCACTCGATGATAGAGATTAGCCTGTGGATTTTGCCGCGGATCTTGATCATATACGCCATCCTGGTCAGTCAGTAAAATGAGTAAATCCGCCTCAATCAGGCTGGCTACCTGGGCAGAGAGGTTATCGTTATCTCCAAAGCGGATCTCCTCGGTTGCTACGGTGTCGTTTTCATTGATTATGGGAATTACCGATTGGCTGAGTAATGCTTCGAGGGTGCTGCGGGCGTTCAAGTAACGTCTTCTGTCAGTTAAATCTGCTCTTGTAAGCAATACCTGCGCCACCTTTTCCTCATAAATGGCAAAAAAGCGCTCGTACATCTCCATCAGACGGGGTTGTCCAATTGCAGCCAGCATTTGTTTGGCAGGAATAAATTTTGGTAATTCTGGGAAACCCAATGCCTCTCTGCCTGCAACAATTGCTCCCGAAGAAACCAGTAAAACCTGCACACCGCTCTGCTTCAACTGACAGAGCGCCTTGACAAGATCCACAACCCGCGGGAGTGAAATGTGCCTTCCCCCAGCTGTCAGGGTAGAAGATCCTACTTTTATCACGACGCGTTGATAATTCATTCTTGTTCGGGTATTACGAGATCAGGTCCAACAAGGCGCGGGCAGCCAGAATGGGCCCTTCATGTTCCTTACCGGGCACACCCAATTGCGTTCTCAATTCTCCAACAAAAACATTCTGCTTAAACAACTGATCGAAATAACAAACAGCCAGCTCCTCATGTAAATCCTGATATTGGGGTGGGCCAAAGATATTGGCGAAGTAACTGTGCACCAGTCCTTTGGTGTTGGTGGTTCCTTTGCTCATCACAGCCCCGGAACGGAAGACTTCGAGGGCATCTTGGGCATTTTCAAAACGGCGGATAATCGGGTAATCCTGATCAACGACTTCGTAGTTATTGGCGTACAACAGAATATCAACAGGATAGCCGCGCATTACCTCATCATAGGTGGTAATCGGAATGACCACCCGGGCATTCGTCTGATCCGGGTTCATGATGATCGTTCGGTCAATTTGTCCCCATGCATAGCCGGATTGCAGGTCATCCAGCCGAACAAATGCGCCAATCTCGGTTCCATACCCCAACACCTTCCCGTTTGGATCAATCTGGAGGGAACCCATATCATCCGCAATGGGAATTAATTCTTCCACATCGTCTCCTGCAATTTGACGCAAAGCCTCCAACGTTTCAGATTTACCGGCGCCTGTATCACCAATGATCAGAACATTTGATTCTTTACCCGTGCGCATCCGAATATGGAAATAAGCCCCATGATATGGCAGCCGCCCTCTCTTCATCACAATGATATTGTGAAGGGTAAGTACCATCTTTTTGAGATAGCCGAAATAGCCAAATTCCTCACGATATGGTATAGCAGCCACCAGCATGTGATTTTCTTCATCGTCATAAAAGATGGTCTGACTTTGTCCTTCCAATAAACCAGGAATCTCCGGAACGCCAAACAAATAAACTGCATCTGGTTGTTGAAGAATTTGATCGCTCTCCGCTAGCTCAAAGAGATTACACAGCGAGAAACCCAATTCAAAAAAGCGCATTGAAAAATAAATCATAATAATCAGATCACCCACTTTAGCCGGGTAACACACCCATTCTTCTGGATCCAGATGCAATCCTCGCACCGGATTGAAATTCACACGCTCGAAGATTCCCTTTCTCTTATTGGAAGGTGAGTTAAAAATCATCGGCGGATAAATCATGATTTGTCGGATAAGAGATATATTTTTTAAAGCTGCATAATCGCCGTTCGGATAAGGTATAGGCGCCGGCAAAGCAATCGCTCCAATTTCAACCCCAGCGCTGACCTGCCGATACACACGCGGGTGAGTGCCGGTAATGTTTTCTTGAATGTCCCGGTAGGTACTCCGCACCACATGCATTAAGCGTTCCACCGTTTCTGCAAAAGTCCTGTAAGGACGCCGGTCCATCTCATCCAGGGTTCGATCACAGATCAGAACCCGGTGCAGACTGCGCCAGTAATTATATAAATTCTCCACAAAGTCATATATGAGGTCTTTGTCTGTTAAGAATTTTTTTGCTGGCTCATTCACCTTGATCACCAGCTCAGCCGGTAACTTGACCAAAAAGCGAAAGGTGTCGATCAACTCCGTGACCGCTTTTTCGGAAACCTGACGATTTGGGAAGATATTCAAAAAGCGGGAATCCCTTTTTTGCAAGTTGCGAATAAAATCCCATAACACATCCCGAAAAAGAGAACTTGTCAACAATTCTTCCGAATTCTCACAAATCTTTCCCCGCAATCGCAATACAACTTTGCCGTCATACATTTGATAAGTTAAAGCTTCCATTTTTTTCCTCGCCTGATAAGTTTAACCGTTGAATTTTACGGCTCGGTTTGAATAATTCCTACGCGTTCTTCTAACATACGGGTAGTCAATGACTTCGGACGCTCGATCGGCTTACCTAATGCGCGCGCCCAAACTGCATGAGCAGTCAAGCCAAGTATACGGCTCACACCAAACAGAACAGTATAAAAATCAACTTCCCGCACTCCGTAATAATACTGCAGACAACCATTGATTGCATCCACATTTGGTCTGGGATTCTTGATTTTTCCATTCTCTCCCAAAATCGAAGGCGCTAACCGGTAAACCTGTTTGACTAGTTGAAACAATGGATCGTTGGGTAGATAGCGTTCCGCAAACTCCATTTGAGCTGTAAATCGCGGGTCCGTCACCCGCAGAACAGCATGTCCATAACCCGGAATCACATATCCTGCAGATAATTGAGTGCGAATATATCCTTCTAATTCCTCATCGGAAGGCAATCTTCCAAAGACTTCATACACATTGATTAGCCAACGAATACACTCCTGATTAGCAAGTCCATGCAAAGGGCCCGCCAATCCGTTCATACCCGCAGCAGAAGACAGGTAGATATCCGAAAGTGCTGAACTGACCAGATGAGAGGTGTGTGCGCTGACATTGGCTCCTTCGTGATCGGAGTGGATGACCAAATACAAACGCATTAATTCCTGATATTGCCTGTCCGCTCCTTTTCCAATCATTTGGGCAAAACGGGCGCTCCAATCCAAATCTGGATCGGGCGATTCAATCTCCCCATTTTTATACTTCCAGCAGAAAATAAAGGCAGCAATTTTCGGAATTTTTGCGGTCAGGTTCAGGCTGTCCTCCAAATAATATTCCCAATATTGCGACTTTGGCAGCCCCTCAAGGTAGGCTTTTGCAAAAAGGGATTGTGGCTGAAGCGCCATGATTGCCTGACTGAACAGCGTCATTGGATGGGTTTCACGCGGCATTGCGCGAATGACATCCCATACATATTGCGGAACATCCGAACGGCTTCGCCAGATGTCTTCGACTTCTTCGGCTTCATCCCGATTGGGTAATTCACCCGTCAACAACAAATAATACAACCCGCCTGCCAACGGCATTTCAGAATTTTTCGCTTTGGGTAATAACGACAAAACTTGAGGGATTGTATAACCTCGCAAACGAATTCCCTCATAGGGATCCACATATGAAATATCGCTGATACTGATTTGCACGCCGCGAATACCGCTCAGGATCTGCTCAATCGTAACTTCCCCGACTACAAAATCACTATGATCCTTTTTCAAGCGCTGAATGCGTTCCATCCATTGCGGTATTTGTTCTCGGATTTTCTCCCTGATTTTCATTTCGAATCCATCCCCTCCTATTCTTAATGACTCAAGATTTGTGAAAGAAATGCTCGGCTGCGCTCGTGCGCCGGCTGATTAAAGAACCTCTCCGGCGTAGCCCGTTCAACAATTTTTCCGTAATCCATAAAAATTATCTCATCTGCTGCTGCGCGGGCAAATCCCATTTCATGAGTCACAACAACCATGGTTATCCCATCATCAGCCAGCGCCAGCATGACATCCAGCACCTCTTTAATCATTTCCGGGTCAAGCGCACTGGTAGGCTCGTCGAACAACATGATCTTCGGATCTTGAGCAAGTGCGCGGGCAATTGCCACCCGTTGCTGCTGCCCGCCCGAAAGTTGAGCTGGGTAGGAACGCGCTTTATCGGCAATTCCTACTCGTTCAAGGTGTTGCATAACAATCCGTTCGGCTTGGGATTTTGGAATTTTTCGCACAATTCTTTGCGCCAGCGTTACATTCTCTAAAACGGTTAAATGTGGGTAAAGGTTGAAGTGCTGAAATACCATTCCAATTTGCGAACGAATAGAATTCAATTGTTTTTGATTGCCGGTAATCTTTTGCCGCTCAATCCATATTTCACCTTCTGTAGGCGTTTCAAGATGATTAATGCATCTCAACAAGGTGGATTTTCCAGAGCCGCTTGGGCCAATAATGACGATGACCTGACCTTTGCGAACAGTCAAATTAACTCCATCTAAAGCCACCAAACGCCCAAACCTTTTTCTAAGATTGATTACCTGAATCATTTCATGTGCTTCGTTCATCTTGCCTCACCCTTCTTTCCAGCCATTTGACCAGAGCCGACAAGACCACCGTCATCATCAGATATAGTACAGCCAGCGTTACGTAGGCCTCCTGATATTGAAAAGACCTGCCGGCATATAATTTGGCAATTTGAGTGATATCTCTCACGGCCAGTACAGAAACAAGTGACGAATCCTTCAGCATTGATACGAAATCGTTGCCAAGAGCCGGCAGAACATTCCGAATTGCTTGCGGTAATATGATATAGCGCATCGCCTGCCAGTAAGTCATCCCCTGTGCGCGAGCCGCTTCCATCTGACCGCGCCCGATGGATTGGATCCCAGCCCTGAAAATCTCCGCCTGAAATGCTCCGTAGGTCACTGAGAGGGCAATGATAGCCCGGGTAGTCATGGGGACGGCATTATTTTCAATCTGGATCAGCGGCTGGGCAATAAAAAGTAATCCCAACTGCAAAAACCATTCACCAAGGCGATTCAGTAGACTGACCCCGGCAGGAACACCAACAAAGGCAATAAAAAATATCAACACCAGCATTGGTACGCCACGAATCAGTTCCACATATAACGTTCCTAAATTTTGAATCACAACATTATGTGAAATGCGCCCCAAACCGGTCAACAAACCAAGAATTAATGCCAGCCCGTACGCAATCAGCGTAGTCTGAACCGTAACCCCAATTCCAGCACGGATAAAATTAAAAGCGTCCTGATAACTGGGGCGAGTCAGAATGAGATGAGCTGTTAACACAAAAACACCCACCAACCCAATAATCCACCATGGGAAAAGACGGAGTTTTTCCTTAAAGTCCGTCCCAGCCAATGACGGAGAAGCAATATGTTGTTTCGCTTCTAGAGTTTCTTTCACCGCCATACCTGTTTCCTCTCGTGGGCTTTGGCCATCACCCAAATGGGGTAACAGCCAAAGCCCCCAAATCCCGAATCATTTAATGTCTTCTTCGGTTAAGCTGAACGATGGTCCAAAATATTTTTCGTTCAAAGCATCCAGGGTGCCATCCAATTTCATGGATTCCAGGGCTTTATTTACCGGCTCGACCAGTTCGCTGCCTTTTGGAAAAACAAACCCAAGCTCATCACTGGAAATCGAAGGACCGATCAATTCCAACTTTTCTGCGTTTTGACCCGAATAACCCATTCCAACAATCTCATCAATGATAACTGCATCCACGTCACCAGCGAGTAAGGCCTGAATGGCAAATGGAAATTGTTCAAAAGCCTTGATCCGTGATTCGGGTAAAAACTTAACCGCAGTTTCGTAATTTGTGGTGCTGACCTGTGTGCCCATAATCAGGGAATCGTTCTGGGCAAACTCCTCAATGCTTGAAAAGCGGTTCTCCCCTTTGCGCACTAGCAGCCGTTGTTGAATCTGGATATAACCAATTGAAAAATCCACAATTTTCTGCCGTTCAGGTGTATTGGTAATACCATCCGCAGCAACATCATACTGGCCGTCAGAAACCGCCTGAATCATCCCATCCCAAGCGGCTTCAACGAAAACAGGCTCACAATGCAAGCGGGTACATATTTCACGCCACGCATCGTAATCCCATCCACCCGGTTCTCCCGTTTGGATTGAGATATAGTTGAAAGGAAGATAGGCGTTTTCAACGGCAATAGTAACTTTACGGCAGCCCAAATCAACAATTGCAGTTTCTGCTGAACCCAAACAACCTTCAGCTTGGGAGGTCGGACTCGCGGGTGATGTCACATTTCCGCTTTCAGTTGAGGGTGTGTTCGTTTCCGAAGGGCTCGTACATGCGCTGACCAATAAAACAACGCTGATCACAACAATTCTTAATAATCGATTTCTCATTTCTGCCTCCTTTGGTCGAATAATTTATATTATGATATTTTTTGTCAAATTTCAATCACATATTTTTGTTAATTTCACACCTCCAGAATTAATGGGGTTGGGTTATAAAAAACCCTCCCGGTTTGGGAGGGTTTTTAGTTCTTGAAAAAGATGGAGTTAACCATGAACACTAAGCGCCAAAAACCGCTCCCTGTGGGCAGGTTCGGTTCTTTGGGTTACGCTTAGTAATTGGCTGGAAAAACATAGCAATTTTATAGCACCTTTGATAGGATATGTCAAGAACAAATTTCCGCCATTTTTCAAAAAAATCCCTTACACCTTTATACCCTTTCGTTAGAATTGTCAGGAATAGAATTTTCCTTGACTGATCACCAACATACGGCTAAAATAATCCCTCGGTTGTCTAACACAATATTCTAATTTATAGAGCGAGGGTAACCTGATAAAGGTGAGAGGCGCTCGAGGATGGAAATAAAAATGGAAAAGCTCGTAATTCAAGCAACCCGTCGATCGGTGACCGGCAAAAAAGTCGGAGCACTCCGAAGAGATGGCAAGTTGCCCGGCATTCTTTACGGCTATCAAATCGATTCCACTCCAATTCTTATGGAGTTACGTGAAGCCAGTCGGGTACTCGCCCATGCTTCTTCTTCTCAATTGATTACTATCAATTTGGATGGAAAAGAATTTGCCACTCTGGTTCGCGAAAAGCAACGTGATTTTATCAAAGGCACCTTGCTGCATGTGGATTTCCAGGTCGTTTCGTTGACTGAAAAAATCCGAACAAGTGTAGGCATTGAACTTAGTGGAACCTCTCCTGCCGTAAAAGATTTCAATGGTGTCATCGTACAGGAATTGGATGAGGTTGAGGTTGAAGCTCTTCCGCAGGACTTGCCGGATAAGTTTGTTGTGGATATATCCGGTTTGACAAAAATTGGCGACGCCGTTTTTGTGCGGGATTTGAATGTACCCAGCAGTATTGAAATTCTAAACGAGCCCGATGAGGTTGTCGTCATTGTTACCGGCGCTGCGCCAGAAATCAGCGAAGAGGAAGTATCTGAAGAAATTTCCGAGCCAGAAGTAATTGAACGGGGCAAGAAGGAAGAAGAGGAAATCGAAGACTGACACTTCTTTTTGTCGGGAATTGGAGCAGCACAAATCCATTTTTGTGCTGCTCTTTTATTAAACCGCTTAAATTACGGCACAATCCTTGCACCTTCACAATCATCATAAATCATATATATTTTAGGTTTTCACAAATGTCTCATCAAAGCCCGTACCCAACCCTAATTGATCTGCTCCTAAAAGTAAGTGATGATGCTGTTTTGATCTTTTCGCCATCCAACAAAAAACTCATTGGCTTTAATCACAAAGTAGTTGATCTGTTTTCTGGAGAATCGGTTGACGAAAACCTCCTCGAGCGATTGTTTTTCTTTGCTCCTTCTAGTCGTGATGTGATTACTTCTCGGAGCGGCAGCATTATCCGATTGAGAAATTTCAAAATCGGCAAACAATACTGCCACCTTGAAATGCGACTAAAAAATATTGAAGATAAAAATCTTGGTACGGTAACGATTGCAATCATAAAAGATCTAACCCAGC
Source organism: Bellilinea sp. (assembly GCF_034432615.1). Classification (GTDB taxonomy): domain Bacteria; phylum Chloroflexota; class Anaerolineae; order Anaerolineales; family Anaerolineaceae; genus Bellilinea. The sequence continues at coordinate 9,270 of NZ_DAOUBL010000274.1, forward strand.
AGTTTAAGTGGCAAAAAATGCAGGAGGCGCTCGTCAAGATTTCCGAAAGTGTTGCGTCCAGCAAAGACCTATCGGAATTGTTAGTGGAATTCCATCAGATCATCAATCAAATTATGCCTGCCAGCAACTTTTATGTAGCGCTCTATAATCCTGATCAAAACCAGATTTCTTTCCCCTACTATGTCGATGAATTTGATTCCCCTCCTCCACCCCAGCCGCTTGGCAGAGGATTGACTGATTATGTAATTCGTCGAAAAACACCGCTTCTGGTGACTCCAGAAATTTTCGAAGCACTCATCAAAACCGGTGAAGTAGAATCAATTGGCGCGCCTTCAATAGACTGGTTAGGGGTACCTCTCCTTGCCCGGCAAGTAATTATTGGAGCAATGGCAGTACAAAGTTATCAGCATGATGTCCGCTACACTCAGGAAGACCTGCAATTTCTGACCTTCGTTGCTCCACATCTTGCCAATGCTATTCTGATTAAGCAATCAGAAACGGAACAGCGAAAGCAACACGAACTAGTCAAAAGTATTTTTGAATATTCACCGAATGCAATTGTATTGACCGATCTGAACGGGAACTTCATTGATTGTAATTCGGCTTTAATCTCCTTGCTGGGAGTTCAGTCCAAGGATGAAATCATCGGAAAAAATGCCCTGGAATTTATCGTCCCGGAAGATCAGAAACGCGCTATTCGATACTTCGATGAAATCATTGCTTCTGCTAATTCATTGGAAGATGAATTCACGGCAATGACTCCGCATGGAAGTAAATTGATTTTGAAAATTTCAGCTTCGCTAATTAAGAATGAAAATCAGCAGCCTCAATATATTGTTGGTATTTTCAACGATGTAACCCAACAACGAACCTCGGAAACTGCCTTGAAAATAAGTGAAGAAAGATACAAACTGGCCTCCGAAGGAGCGAATGATGGTATCTGGGATTGGGACTTGCTCGCCAATCGCATTTATTACTCGCCCCGCTGGAAAAAATTACTCGGTTTTTCTCCCGAGGAAATCTCTGACTCGCCCGAAGAGTGGTTTACCCGGGTTCATCAGGATGACCTCCCCAATTTAAAATCGAATTTAGAAGCTCATTTGTCTGGTTTGATTCCCCACTTTGAGTGCGAACATCGCATTCGTCACAGCGATGGCGAATTCCGATGGGTTTTAGCACGCGGAATGGCGGTTAAAGGCGAATTCGGAAATCCACACCGCATTGCCGGCTCTTTGACTGACATCACCCGTCAAAAGGTCAACGAGGATCAACTGATTCATCAAGCACTTTACGACAGACTGACCGGATTGCCGAACCGCATCCTCTTCATCGAAAGGCTTGACCAGGCAATTAAGCGTTCAAAACGACATGAACAACCCACCTTTGCCATTCTGTTATTGGATTTGGATCGGTTCAAAATCGTAAATGACAGTCTGGGGCATCGGATAGGCGATCAGATGATTGTTGAAATAGCCCAGAGATTGGATAATTGTCTGCGGGCTGAAGATACCATTGCTCGTCTGGGCGGTGATGAGTTTGCTGTCTTGCTCAGCGACCTCCACGACCCCTACGAAATCATTCAAATCATCAACCGCATCCAAAGAGAAGTCAATCGTCCGGTACTTGTTGAAGGAAATAAAGTGTTCACCACATGCAGCATTGGGGTTGCCATGGCTAATCCCGAAACAGAATCCCCCGAAGCCATGATGCGGGATGCCGATACAGCCATGTACGAAGCAAAAGCCCAGGGTGGGAATGGGTATATGATTTTTGACAAAATAATGCATGCAAAGGCTGTCTCTTTGTTGAATTTGGAAACCAATTTACGACAGGCACTTTCCAAAGGTGAACTGGTTGTCTATTATCAGCCCATTGTAGATGCGTTCACACAAAGGGTGGTTTATATTGAAGCCTTACTCCGTTGGAATCACCCCCAACATGGTATAGTTCTACCCAATCAATTTATCGACCTCGCCGAGGATACCGGTTTAATCCTGCCAATTGGAGAATGGGTTTTGCGGGAGGCATGTACCCAGCTCAAAAAATGGCAAGCTGCTGGAATGAGAAACCTGAAAGTCTCGGTAAATTTTTCGGCTCGTCAATTTCAGCAGACCGATCTGCCATCCATGGTTCGAGATGCCCTTCTTCAAACTCAACTTGATCCCGCCTCATTGGTCATTGAAATTACCGAAAGTCGAAATTTTTCTCAATTCGAGAAATTTGAAACGATGTTATGGGAACTGCGTGGATTGGGTGTAAAAATTTCGATTGATGATTTTGGAACCGGTTATTCTTCCTTGAGCACAATTCAACGCTTGCCCGTTCACACCATCAAGATTGGCCAGAATTTCATCTCTCAAATTGGAATTCATAAAGAAAATGACCTGATCATCCAATCCATGATCGAAATGGCACATCGTCTCGGTTTGAGTGTCATCGCAGAAGGTGTTGAAACCGAACAACAGTTGAGCATCTTAAGAAAGTTTCACTGCGACATGATTCAAGGCTTCCATTTCAGCAAGCCCGTAAAGGCTAATGAGCTTGAGTTTTTCCTGAAACCATCCGATTCTTAGGTTTGGTTGGGGATCAAGCCAAGTTTTTCCAGTAAATCTAACAGGATGCGAGCGGAAATCCCCCATAATTGCTCGCCATCATAGGGTCTGTAAAATACAACACCCTGACGAATACCAAAAGGTGAAAGCCAGTCACGAATGTGATAATTTTCTTTGCGGATAAGCCAGTCTAATGGGATCGTAAAAACCCTGCTAACTTCTAGAGGATTTATTTGAAGAACAAAAGGCCATTCGATCTGTGCAACGACAGGAAAAATGGTGTAACCGGTTACCGATTCGTGGGGGTGCATTGCACCCAAAACATGGACATACTCTGGTTTCAAACCGATTTCTTCATATGCTTCTCGCAAAGCAGTCGTAATTGGGCTCTCATCGGAAGGCTCAATTGCTCCGCCAGGGAACGAAACCTGCCCTTTATGATCATTAACTGATTCGGACCTGCGGGTAAACAGCACGCTCCATTTATTTTGGTCCAGGATCAAAGGCACTAAGACTGCCGCCTGTTTTCCCTTACCAGTGGGATTTATTTTTGGAAGTTCCGCCCTGTAGTTTAGCAAACTTTTAATTTTTTCGGCTGTTAATGAAATTTCCATTTGGGCCAAATCACCAACAAATCAGTCTTCGCTATCATTTTCCAATTCGTCAGTTTCTTCCAGTTCATTAATTTGCTCGTCTCCATTTTCAATCAGAACCGGACGGGCAAAAATTAAAAATCCGGTGTGAGCAACCATTCGGTCAACCGGTCGAAGGCGGTCCGGTTCAGGTTTGTAATAACGCAACAACACTTCACAAACATCCACAAACGCAAAATCAAATTGTCTCAATGCCAGTAATAATTTTGATACCTGATTGGCTGTTGGCAGAATACAACCGAAAAAACCGCCCATCTTCAGTGCTTTTCGGGCATGATGAATGTAATCATAGGGGTTGGGTAAATCAAGAAATAGTGCATCCACCCCCTCCTCATCAAATCCTTGCTCCTGAGTCAGTTCTCTTAACTTAAAGTCAACCCGTTCTTCAAGCCCCAGGCGACTGATGTTCTTTCGTGCCAGTTTTTGCATTTCTTCCCTGGCTTCATATGTAATCACTTTTCCCCGACTGCCAACCGCAAATGCCATTGCTGAAGTCAACGATCCCGAACCCGTACCAGCCTCAAGAACAACCTGTCCTTCTCCAATACCCATTTGAACAAGAATAAAACCAATATCTTTTGGATAAAGGATTTGGGTATTTCGAGGTAATTCTTTAAGCAAGTCTCCCAGTGCAGGCTGCAATACATAAAAGGGATTTCCCATGTGACTTCTGATTCGGCTGCCCCATGGTTTACCGATGATGTCATCAAATTTAACAACCCCTCGATGAGTCTGCAACTCACCGCCTTGTTTTACTCTTACAATGAAACTCTTATGGCGAAGCCCAACCAATTGGGCTAGATCTCCATCGTTGACGGTTGTACCGTGTAAATTCCAGCTCAAAGTGCCCTCACAATTTTTTCCCGGCCTTACGTTCTGGCTCAACCTGCACCAGGCTTAACCAATATCCAATACCCATAACGATGATACTTCCAATGGTTGCTGTCCCAAGATTCAATTGCCCTACCTTTATAAATTCCCATCCAATCAGATTCCCCAGCCAATGACCGCCCCAAAAACCAGTCCAGGCAAAAACAAGATAAAGCCCAAAGCGCATGAAACTCCCACCTCGCCAGAGGTGAAACGCCGCCCCATATAAAGTTGCGATAACCATCCCAAATAAAACAGATTGAAGAATCATGAGAATGTCTCCTCTCCGTTCAAAACCGGAATCGCCTTGCGAATCATTCCTCCGCCAATAACTTCCTCGCCATGGTACAATACCGCTCGCTGTCCGGGAGTTACATCTCGCAGGAATTGCTCAAATTGAACCCTTATGGTATGGGTATCTATCACCTCTATAGAAGAAGGAACCAGGCGTGCCTTATAGCGAATCTTGACATCTGCTTGAAATTGGGAAGCGGGTGGTGTTCCTGCTATCCAGTTTACACCATCAGCAATTAAACCACCAAAGCGCAATTCCGATTCTTCACCCACGATCAAAACATTTTCTTCGACATTTTTACCGACAACATAGAAGGGACGAGGAGCCTGCATCCCTAAGCCCTTCCGCTGACCGATTGTGTAAAACCCTAATCCCTGATGCTCTCCCACCACCCGGCCATCGGTCGTTATTACCTTTCCCGGACGAATAACATCAGGCGCGTGCTTTCGAAGAAAATCCCGATAATCTTGACCGGCAAGGAAACACAGATCCTGACTGTCTTGCCTTTCTGCAACAGGCAAACCAAACTCTCTGGCCATTTGACGTACTTGCGGCTTCGTGAACTCCCCTACAGGCAATAGGGTATGCTGTAATTGATCCTGACCTAAAACACTCAATACATAGGACTGATCCTTATTCTCATCCAGACCTTTAAGAAGTTTCACAAGCCCATTATTGGCTACACGAAGTCTGGCATAATGTCCGGTAGCCATCTTCTCAGCACCCATTGCCTGGGCATGTTTCAACAAATAATCCCAGCGGATGAACCGGTTACAAAGGAGACACGGATTTGGAGTAATACCTGTCCGATACCCCTCAAAAAAATGCTCTACAACTACCTGTCTGAAAATTTCTTGGGCATTTACCGCGTAAAAAGGGATTTTTAACTGCGCTGCAACACGCCGGGCCTGTGCCATTGCATCGGGTGTACAACAGCGATTGCTCTCCTCTTTGCCCGGCTCGCTCCACAACCTTAACATTACCCCAAATACCTGAAAGCCCTGCTCCACGAGTAAAGCTGCCGCAACCGAACTATCTACTCCGCCGCTCATCGCTACCGCAACTGTCGCACCCTTCATCTTCAACGCTTCCCAATTCCTTCATTCAACTTTCTAAAGTTTTGAATTACCACCGGTAAGGAGTTGACAAAGTTTTCGACCTCATCAGGAGTTGTATATTTTCCCACCGTAACCCGCAAAGAACCCAGCGCTAATTGTGAAGAAATGCCCATCGCCAACAACACATGCGAGGGTTTGGGATCACCAGTCTTACAGGCAGAGCCGGATGAGCATGCAAAACCAGCAGCATCAAGGTGAATCAGCAATTGGTTGCCATCCACCCCTTCGAAAACAAAACTGGCGTGATTGCTCAACCGATCAACAGGATGCCCAGTTAAATACGCCCCTTTAATAAATTCTTGCACCGAGACAATAATCTTATCCCGCAATTGCATCAGGAAGGGTTGCATATTTTGCAATTCCATTTGAGCCAGCTCAAAGGCCTTTGCCATTCCGACAATGTAGGGAACATTCTGTGTGCCTGCGCGCAATCCAAATTCCTGCCCACCGCCGGTTTGTATTGGCAGGATAGATGTGCCTTTCCGAATAAATAAAGCCCCCACTCCTTTTGGCCCATAAAACTTGTGCGCCCCGAAGGATGCCAGATCGCACCAGTTACCGAGTCCTTTCATTGAAAGGTGAGCTGCTGCCTGTACGGCATCTGTATGAAATGGTATTTCGTTTGCCCTGCAAATCTGCCCCAATTCCTCTACCGGGTTGATGCTGCCAATTTCATTGTTTCCATAAATTACCGATACGATAGCCACATCCCGGTCTATCTTTCTACGCAAGTCATCAGGATCAACTATCCCATAAGAATCCACTTTCAAATATTCCAAGCGAAAACCAAAATGATCGGCTAATTGCTCAGCAGTATGACTAACCGCATGATGTTCAACCGGTGAAATGAGGATGCGGTCAGCCCTGGTTTTAGATTTTCGAGCCAGTGCCACACCCCGCAAAGCCAGGTTATCACTTTCTGTGCCACATCCGGTAAATACTATTTCACTGGAATGAACACCCATCTGTTGAGCAATGATTTCCCGGGCATCCTCAAGCGCTGCCTCTGCTTCCTGGCCATACAAATGAATTGAGGAGGGATTGCCAAATTGACCGCTGAAATAGGGAAGCATCGCTTCAAGCACCCGTTCATCAACCGGTGTTGTGGCGGCGTAATCCATGTAAATCTTTTTCATTGATGGTTTCATCAATCAAATCCTAATTCAGACAATCCGTGTAGATTATAGCACGCTTATTCTTAGACATTCATTTTGTGTCTGATTAATCACCTGTTATAATTGAGGAAGATTGTTATTATTCTCACATGCTTGATTCGGGAGGAGAACTTCATGCCGCAAAAAATCAAGTTCGGAACCGATGGTTGGAGAGGTTTTATTGCCGAAGATTATACCTTTGCTAACGTGCGTCGCTGCGCACAAGGATTTGCCCGTTACTTAATCGAAAAGGGCAAGCAAGGGCAATGGGTCGTAATCGGTCATGACAAACGGTTTTTATCAGAGAACTTTGCTCTCGCAGCTGCAGAAGTGCTTTGCGGAAATGGTCTAAAGGTTTATCTGACGCAATCAGCCACTCCGACACCAGTGATTGCTTTTTCGGTTGTTAATAAAGGGGCTGCAGGAGCAATTAACATCACCGCCTCTCACAACCCGCCTACAGACAACGGATTCAAGGTCAGAGACCAAAACGGCGGTGCAATTGATCCTGAAGGCCTCAAACAAATTGAGGCACTTATTCCAGATTCGGAAGCAGAAGTAAAGCATCTTTCTGCCGAAGAGGCCGAAAAGAACGGTCAACTCCTGCGCTTTGATCCTGCCCCAAATTACATCAAGCATCTGCAATCCTTAATTGATCTACAGCCCATTCGCGATGCCGGCTTGAAAATTCTCGTTGACCCCATGTGGGGAAATGGCGCAGGTTGGTTCACTCACCTCCTAAGCGGCGGTAAGACTCAGGTAATCGAAATTCACAACCAGCGCAATCCCATTTTCCCGGAAATGACCCGCCCGGAACCAATCCCGCCGAACATTGACGCTGGATTGAATGAAACAGTCAAACAATCTGCCGATGTCTTGATTATTACCGATGGCGATGCAGACCGGGTTGGGGTTGGTGATGAAAAAGGTCATTTCATCAATCAGTTGCAGGTTTATGCGCTCCTCGCCTTGTACTTATTGGAGGTTCGCGGAGAGCGCGGACCAATCGTCAAAACACTTTCGACCACCAGCATGCTCGAAAAGCTGGGGAAGATTTACGATATTCCCGTATATGAGACCGGTGTTGGGTTCAAGTATGTTGCCCCCAAATTTCTTGAAACCAATGCCTTAATTGGGGGTGAAGAGTCGGGCGGTTATGCCTTTCGCGGTAATGTCCCCGAAAGAGACGGGATCCTTGCCGGTTTGTACATTTTAGACATGATGGTACGCTTGAATAAAAAACCATCTGAATTAATTGACATGCTCTTCTCCAAAGTGGGTGCACACTACTATGACCGGGTTGACTCACGTTTTACTGGCGACCGATCCGAAAAGGAAAAAATGATTCTCGAGGCCAAACCTCAAACCATTGGAGGCCTGAAGGTCACAGGCTTAAACACAATGGATGGCTTTAAGTTTATGTTGGAGGATGGCGGCTGGTTATTAATTCGTTTTTCCGGAACAGAACCCATTATCCGTGTTTATTGCGAGACCACCCATCAAGATCGTGTAAAACCGATTTTGGAAGATGGACTCAAGCTGGTTGGATTGCGAAATTGATTGCCTACCAAGATACTCATTGTCATCTGAACCTTAACCAATTCGAAAATGACCTGGAGCAGGTCATCTACCGCGCTCAACAGGAAGGCGTTGATCGAATTCTGGTTCCGGGAATTGATTTAGAAACCAGTCGGAAGGCAGTTGAAATCAGCGAGAAATATGAATTCGTGTACGCGGCAGTAGGTGTTCACCCTAACAGTGCCTCCACCTGGCAAAGCAATAGTATCGAAAATTTGAAGGAACTTATCGGCCACCCAAAGGTGGTTGCAATTGGAGAAATTGGTTTGGATTACTATCGGAATTACGTAGAACCGGCACTTCAAAAGGAAATTTTGGCGGCTCAAATGGCGCTGGCTGCCGAAAGTTCAAAACCGTTGGTGATTCATAACCGAAATGCTCTGCCCGATTTAATGCCGCTTCTCGAAGAATGGGTAAAGTCCTTACAGAGAACGGGCAATAAACTGGCAAACAAGCCGGGAGTCCTTCACTCTTATGAGGGCGACGTAGTTGCTGCCAATCAAGCGATTCAGTTGGGATTTTATATCGGGGTTGCCGGTCCGGTCACTTTTAACAATGCAAAAGAGCGCCAGAAAATCACGCGGGAAATTCCTTCCCAGGCAATGATCGCAGAAACCGACTCTCCATTTCTCGCTCCGCACCCTCATCGAGGTCAACGAAATGAACCGGCATGGGTCAGTCTGGTTGTTCAAAAAATCGCAAAACTTAAAGCACTTTCATTGGAAGAAATTGCAAACACGCTAACAAATAACGGTAATCAATTATTTGGATGGAGATCGTCCGATTGAGCACTACAACATCCTTTTTCATACCCGTACAGGAGGAAATTCATCAAGTTGAGAACTTGATGCAATTTCAAGCAGAAGGTCACCACGTTGACTTACAGGCAGCCCTCAAACACTTGCTGGCATCCGGAGGAAAACGTATTCGGCCAACAGTAACTTTATTGGTGGGCAGAATGCTTGGAGCACCTCAGGAAAAATTAATTACACTGGCTGCAGCCATCGAATTACTGCATACAGCCACCCTCGTCCATGACGACTTGATTGACGGTGCATTGCTCCGGCGTGGGATTCCGACCCTTAATTCTCAGTGGTCACCCGGCGCAACTGTACTGACTGGAGATTTTCTCTTCGCCAGGGCTGCAAAACTAGCTGCCGATACCGAATCGATACCGGTAATGAGTCTGTTCTCCAATACGCTAAGCGTCATTGTTAACGGAGAAATTTCCCAATTGTTCTCCAGCCGTTGTCAGGCTGACCGGGAAGGCTACTATCAGCGCATATACGCCAAAACCGCTTCCTTATTTGAAACTTCGGCCACTTGTGCCGCGCTGATCAGTCCAGTTTCGGCAGATACGATTCAAACCATCCGCTCGTATGGGTTCAACATCGGTATGGCATTCCAGATCATGGATGATGTTCTGGACTTTATCAGTGATCCTTCCAAATTAGGCAAACCCGTTGGCAGCGACTTACGACAGGGATTGATTACCCTGCCAACTCTGTACTATATAGAAGAACATCAAGAAGATGAACTGGTTCAACAAATTCTGGAAGGGAATTGCCCACATTACGAAGAGGATATCAAAAGACTGGTTGAGCGCATCCGCAACAGCCATGCTATTGAGCAATCCATTCTGGAAGCGGAACGTTATGGTCAAGAAGCATTTCACTGCTTGCAAAAACTCCCGCATTGTCCTGAAAGAACCCATCTCGAAGAACTGACCCTTTACATCACCCGGCGGGAAGTATAACCCGAGAATGAAAAAAGCCACCTAAAACTAGAGGTGGCTTGTGCGCTGGGTGGGAGTTGAACCCACACGCCTTTCGGCACATGGCCCTCAACCATGCCTGTCTGCCAATTCCAGCACCAGCGCAATCGGCTTCGATATTATAATCTGCTCTGGTGGTATGTCAAGAAATCCGCCAATAAACACCCAACCCAACGGAGGAAGCTATGACCATAATTTTGGATGCAATGGGCTCAGATCAATTCCCACATCCGGAAATTCAGGCGGCTGTCATTGCAGCTCGAGAATTTTCAGAAGAAATTATTCTGGTTGGAGATGAAAATTTAATCACACCCAGATTGAAGGAGCTGAATGCGGCAAATCTTCCTATCCGAGTCGAACATGCCCCCGATTTAGTGGAAATGGGGGAAAAACCAGTTGAAGCTGCCAAACGTAAACCTCGAAACTCGATGGCAGTTGGGCTTAACCTTGTCAAAGAAGGTCAAGGAGATGCATTTGTCACTGCCGGCAACACTGGAGCAGCAATGTTCAACGCGTTGCGCACACTTGGCCGAATCAAAGGTGTGGCACGCCCGGCACTGACCGCCTTATTTCCTGTAAAAGGTGGGCATTGTGTAGTATTGGATATTGGCGCCAACGCGGATTGCCGTCCCGAGTTTCTGCTTCAGTTTGCAGTCATGGGCAGCATTTACGCAGAAAAGGTACTCAAGAAACAGAATCCGCGAGTTGGGTTGTTATCCAACGGAGAAGAAGCAGGCAAGGGTAATCAATTGATCAAAGACACCTATCCAATTTTGGAAAAATCCGGTCTCAACTTCATTGGTAATGTCGAGGGCAAGGAACTTTTTGGTGGTGGTGCCGATGTAGTTGTTACGGACGGATTCACAGGCAACATCCTCCTAAAATCCAGCGAGGCCGTTGCCAAATTACTCACGGATACTTTGAAAGAAGAATTGATTTCCTCTCCAATAACCAAAATCGGCGCTTTGTTAGCCAAACCCGCCTTCCAAAAACTAAAAGCCATGATGGATCCGTCCGAAGTTGGCGCTGCCCCACTCCTAGGCATTGATGGACTGGTTTTTGTGGGTCATGGACGCTCCGACAGCCGCGCCATGTACAGCGCCATTCGAATTGCTCAACAGGCTGTCCAATCAGATCTGTTACCTGCTTTACGTTCCGCAATCCAGGAACGCCTTGAAATGGTCGAAATTATTTCCAGAAATACTTTGAACCAATCCTGAATCGAGGTTTATCCATGAAGATAGTTTCCAACACCAAGTTGATTAAACGCAACAAAAAAATTGGACAGTTTTTGACCATAGGAGCCCTATTGGTACTTGCCATCGGCTTGTACTTTTCTTTCACCCAACCCGAACAAATTACCATAACGTTTGGGGCTCTTTTATTCGGCTTTCTGATGACCCAAATCGGAATCTACTTTGGCAATCGGTGGGGAAGATCCCCCCGTCCGGATGAATTACTCACCTCTGGATTAAAGGGTCTTGAAGACAAGTACACCCTCTATCATTATGTCACCGATATCCCGCACGCACTCATCGGCCCGGCCGGTATTATTGCGCTGATTCCTGTTTCGGTTGGGGGAACAATTATTTATGATGAAAGTAAAAACCGCTTTCGTCAAAAGGGTGGCAACCTTTACCTGAAAATTTTTGGTCAGGAAGGATTGGGAAGACCCGAGGTGGATGCTCAATACACCACGAGCGATTTAGCCAAATTCCTCAAGAAAAAATTTCCCGAGTTGGAAATTCCAGAAATTCAACCCATCCTGGTTTTCACCAACCCCAAAGCCAAATTAGAAACCAGCGATTCTCCAATTCCCGCCCTGTCATTAGAAAAACTCAAAGATTTCATTCGTAAAAAAGGGAAGGAAAAGCCGGTTGTACTTTCTCTTATCCAGCAAATTCAAAAAGGTTTACCAGAGGAGGATTTGGACTGAGTCTGCTTTTTTTCTCTCGTAAATTTGTATTTCGGAGATCCCTCTTTTTGGGGGATTTCTCGTCTTTGTTGAATGGTTCCAGTAAGTTCTCTCACCTCAGCCGGGTTGAGGTATCGCCATTCGCCCGGTTTGAGATTTCCCAACTTCAGGTTGCCAATCCGAACCCTGAGAATCCGATTCACAGGCAAACCGATGGTTTTCCCGATTTCGCGAATCTGTCTCTTTTTACCTTCACGCATGATTACGCGCAGCCAGACCCCTTTTCCTGCTTCCCCTTCAACAGTAACCTGCGCGGGAGCGGTACGGCTTCCATCCGGGAGAACAACCCCTCGTCGCCAGATTTCCAGCTGCTCTTCATCGGGTTTAGTGAAAAGCAAAACCCGGTATTCTTTTTCATGTCCGTATCGCGGATGAGTAAGCCGATTGGCCAATTCACCATCATTGGTTAAGAGAATCAATCCCTCGCTGTCGTAATCCAGTCTCCCCACCACAAATAAATGTTCCGGCAAAGGAACAAGGTCAAACACCGTCTTTCTTTCGGTACCCTTTACATCATCCGAGAGCACTCCGCGCGGTTTGTGCAGGGCAATGTAAATTTTCTTTCCACTTGGTTTTGGAATTGGTTGTCCATCTACAGTAATTTCATCTTTTTCAACATCTGCTTTTGCACCAAGCGAAATCAATTCTCCATTGACCTTTACTCTACCATCGGCAATTAATACCTCACAGGCTCTCCTTGATCCGAAACCTGCTCTGGATAAAATTTTTTGCACTCTTTCTTCCGCCATTGATTAATCCTTCAACAATCTTTGTTCTTCTGGACTGACACCTTCTTGCTCAAGCAGCTCGAAGGGAGGTAAATCATCTAATGAATTCAAACCAAAGTGCTGCAAAAAATCCATCGTCGTGCCGTAAAGAATCGGGCGTCCTGGACCTTCTGCCCGGCCAATTTCTTGGACCAGCCCTTTTGAAAGCAGACTTTTCAACACACCATCGCTGTTCACCCCTCGCACTGCATCGATTCCCGGACGTGTAATTGGCTGACGGTAGGCAATGATCGCCAGGGTTTCTAAGGCCGCCCTGCTAAGGCGACTGGTTGCCTCTAAACCTAAAAATCGCTCGACTAAGGATGCCAGATCCGCAGCTGTCGTCAGTTGATACTTTCCTTGAAAAAATTGAATACGCAACCCACGCCCTTGCTGAAAAGTTTGCGACAACCTTCGTAAACCCTGTTCCACTTCTTCTGTGCTTACCCCAATCGCCTCAGCAAGCTGATGGACATTCACTGGCGAAGGTGCAACGAACAACAAGGCTTCCAGTTTGGATTCCAACGGATATTGATCCTTGGGTAGGTTCGCTTCACTCATGCTATAATATGCCTGTTCAATTAATCTTGGCTGATTATACTTGAATCAGATAAAAACGAATACGATTGCCAGTCTTGTGACCAAAACTCAACTCAACAGAGGGCTGAATTATTTCCTTTTCCACTTCTTCGGAGTGGTAGTTACGCTATTTTCCTTGACGGCCTGTAACTCACCTCAAACCAATGCCGCTGATAGGGTTTCGGTTACGGTTGTGGACATCAACAATCGCATTGAAGCAGGTGTTCCATTTGGGTCATCTGTTTTAGACGCCTTGCAAATTGCAAAAATTGAGCTGGGTGCACTGGATCGAACTGACCCGCCTTCATTTTCACTTATAACTGAACCGGTGACCATCACAATTACCCGCGTTCGCGAAGAATTTGAGCAGGAAGAAATTGTTATTCCGTTTGAACGGCAAACCGTAAAAAATGAAAACCTCCCGGAGGGTGAATCCTTATTGGTTCAACCGGGTGAAAATGGCATTCAGCAAGTAACTTATCGTCGTTTGATTGAAAACGAGGTAGAAACCTCTCGTTCCATCTTTAAGATCGAAATTATCAAAGAAGCCAAACCAGAAATTTTAATGATTGGCATTCAATCACCATTCGTTCCAATAGAAATTCCGGGAAAACTTGCCTACCTGACCGCAGGTAATGCCTGGCTCATTGAACGAGACACTCGTCAACGGCGTCCCATTATAACCTCTGGCGATTTAGACGGACGGGTATTCAGCTTATCCCCGAATGGGGAATGGCTTTTATTTACCCGTAAATCAAACACAGAAAATGAAATTAACTCTCTCTGGGTAATCAATTTAGACCAGGAAAATGCCCAACCCATTAATCTCAATGCAGCAAATATCATTCACTTTGCGGAATGGCTGCCTAATCGGACGGCTACTATCTTGTACTCTACTGTTGAACCCCGCCCAACCGCACCCGGCTGGCAGGCCAACAATGATTTGAGACGATTGGTGTTCAACGCTTCTGGCAGGGTAGTTCGTGATGAAAGCATCATCGAAACAAATGCAGGGGGTATTTACGGATGGTGGGGTACTTCTTTCCATATTTCTCCGTCGGCAAATTCAATTGCTTATTCGCGGCCAGATGCTGTTGGACTGGTTAACGAATCCGATGGCACCCTCGACCCTCTCATCACCCTATTACCTTTTCAAACGCGCTCCGACTGGGCATGGGTGCCCGGTGTAGAGTGGAGTCCAGATGGAAAAGTCCTCTTTCTGGTCAACCATGCCCCAATGTCTGGCATCAACGAACCTGAATCCTCTCCACTTTTTGATTTGAATGCGTACATCCTTCCATCAGGACCACTGGTAAAATTAGTTTCACAAACGGGTATGTTCGCTTACCCGAGCATGTCTAAAGTCATGAAAGAAAACCAAACCTGGCTCGCATACCTGGAAGCAATTTTTCCAGAGCAGAGCGAAAACAGCCGTTATCGTTTGGTTGTCATGCAACCTGATGGCTCAAACCGTAAGGTAATTTTCCCAACCGAAGGGGGTACCGGATTAGATCCACAAAAAGTCGTTTGGTCACCCGCAACATCTTCTTCGATTCAATCATTTGTCGGCTTTATCTATCAAGGAAATGTCTGGCTTATCTCCACGGAAGATTGGCAGCCCAGACAGGTTACCGGTGATAACCTGATTACCCGTATTGACTGGAAATAATTTATGATCAGAAAGGTTTCAAACCCATGAGAATTTTAGTAACCGGAGCAGCAGGATTTTTAGGTTCCCATCTTTGTGAACGATTGCTCAGTGAAGGTCATTCAGTAGTTGGAATGGACAATTTTATTACCGGCAGTCCAGATAACCTTGCCCATCTTGCCAACAATCCCCGTTTTGAGTTTATCCGTCACGATGTGGCAAATTTTATTTTCGTACCGGGTAAAATTGATGCCGTTTTACATTTCGCCTCACCTGCCAGCCCCAACCCGTCTTCCCCTTACGGTTATACCAACCTGCCCATTCAAACCATGAAGGCTGGAGCGTTGGGCACTCACAATACCCTTGGAGTGGCACGTGCCCAAAATGCACGTTACCTGCTCGCTTCAACCAGTGAAATCTACGGTGATCCCCTTGAACATCCCCAAAAAGAAACCTATTGGGGACATGTAGATCCAATTGGAGTCCGTTCAGTATATGACGAAGCCAAACGCTTTGCCGAAGCACTGACCATGGCCTACCACCGCTACCACGGAATTGATACCCGAATTGTCCGCATTTTTAATACTTATGGCCCAAGAATGAGATTGGACGATGGGCGGGTTGTTCCGAATTTTATCCAGCAAGCCTTACGTGGAGAACCCCTCACGGTTTATGGGGATGGTTCACAAACGCGTAGTTTCTGTTATGTGGACGACCTGATTGAGGGAATTTACCGGTTATTAATGTCCGATGAACATTTACCGGTAAATATTGGCAATCCTGCTGAAATTACAATACTAGAATTTGCAGAAACCATAAACCGCTTGGTCGGCAACCAGGCTGGCATCATCAGGAAAGATCACTTGCGTTTAGGGGATGATCCCCAACGACGCCGCCCCGACATTACCCGAGCAAAGGAAATTTTGAAATGGCAGCCAACAATTTCATTGGAAGAAGGCATCAAAAAAACAATTCCTTACTTCAAAAAGAAACTGGGATTGGAATGATTTTGACAAATACCCGTGAACGGACCCGTTTCATTCGTTTTGCGATTGTTGGAGCGGTTGGGGCAGTCATTGATTTTGGCGTTTTTAATTTTCTCACCCATTCTTTTCCTTACTTTCGCGATAACGCGGTCTTTGCACAGGCAATTTCCTTTACCCTGGCCGTTTTC
Source organism: Bellilinea sp. (assembly GCF_034432615.1). Lineage (GTDB taxonomy): Bacteria > Chloroflexota > Anaerolineae > Anaerolineales > Anaerolineaceae > Bellilinea. The sequence goes on from NZ_DAOUBL010000274.1 coordinate 25,407, forward strand.
AGTAACTTTACCTGGAATCGGCTGTGGACCTACCCGGACTCTCGTAGCAAATCTCTCATTCGACAATGGACACAATTTGTGATTGTCAGTGTAATCGGTTTAACGATCCGCACTCCAATCTTCTTATGGTTAGAAGGCTTCTTGATACGCTTGATTTCAGGTTGGTTTCCAAAAGATACGGTAACGCCTGTTGTGATTGCACACAATATCGCTTTGGCGGTCGTTATTGGAACGGTAATGATATGGAACTTCATTGCCAACCGATATTGGACTTACAATGATGTCAATGCTTAAAGAATAGATCAAAATGACGGAAGCGCCAGCTGATAATTCTTCTTTCACCCCTACCAATATTCGCTCCTTGCGGGAATTAATTGATCTTGTTTCCGGAAGGAGCATCAAAGAACAGATTCCCCAAGAAGATGCTGGCTACGCCGAAGTTTTACCGTTTCCCTTTCTGGCATTGGTCGGTCAAAGGGAAATGAAAATTGCCCTCTGCCTCACACTTATCAATCCGGAGATTGGCGGGGTTTTGCTCATTGGTCCGCGTGGTACTGGTAAAACAACCGCCGTTCGCTCCCTGATCGATTTGTTGCCGCCAATTGAACGAAGTGCCTGTTTTTATGGCTGCCTGCCCGAGGACATTGAGGCATTTGGAATGGATGGCGTTTGTCCCGATTGTGCCAAAAAATTTGCCGAGGGTAAACCGCTAACCATTCAAGACCGCGTAAAACTGGTCGAACTACCGCTCAATGCCAAGCTGGAAGACGTGATTGGCGGTATTGATGAACGGGCCGCAGTACATGACCGATTGAAATTAAAGCGCGGCATCCTCGCCCATGCCGATTTGAACATCCTCTATGCTGACGAGGTCAACCTTCTGGCAGATGAGATTATTGACGCCATATTAGATGCGTCGGCCAGCGGCAATTACACCGTTCGTCGCGGCCCGGTCAGCGCCACTTACCGGGCAAGATTCACCTTGATTGGTTCCATGAATCCAGAAGAAGGCAATCTACGCCCACAAATCATGGATCGCTTTGGATTGCGAGTGATCGTCAAAGGATTGGATGAACCCCAAGAACGACTGGAAGCCTATCGCCGTACACATCTATACCGCCAAAATCCGCGGAAGATGGTTTCCCTCTATCAAGCCGAATCGGCATTGGCAGCCGAAGAAATTGCACTTGCCAAACAAATTCTCTCCAGTGTTGAACTGCCAGAGGAGGTTGCCAGACAGGGCATTCAACTGATTCAAAAAATGCAAATAGACTCACTCCGCGCCGAAATCACATTATTTGAAGCGGCCCGTGCTTACGCAGCTGCCGATAATCGAATGATAGTAACCAGTGAGGATTTGCGTCAGGTTGCCCCAATGGCATTGCGTTTGCGCCGCTCCCGTTTTATGAATGATTACTTTCAGGGACGAAAAGAAGAAGAACAGGAAATTGAAAAGCAAATTAGTGAAGTAATAAAAGAATCGATTAGAGAGGGTTGAGAATGAGCGAAATTTCACATCGAAATCGGATGGAAATTTGTCTAAGCGGCGACCTTGCCGATCGTCCTCCGGTAGCTCTGTGGCGGCATTTTCCTGTGGATGATCAGAAACCCGAATCTCTTGCAGCTGCAATTACCCAATTTCAAAACATCTATGATTTCGATTTTATCAAGGTGACGCCGGCTTCTTCATACTGTATCAAGGATTGGGGGGTTTCGGATGTGTGGCGCGGCAACCCGGAAGGCACCCGCGATTATCAAGAACCAGTCATTAAGAATTTTGAAGACTGGGAAAAATTAGAGGTGTTAAATCCGCGCCAGGGATATTTGGGCCAAATGCTTGATTGTCTCAAATTGCTCATCAAGGAATTTTCAAAGTCAACCCCAATCATCCAAACCATTTTCAGCCCTCTTTCGCAAGCCAAAAATTTAGTCGGCAAGCACGATTTGTTATATCATATCCGCGCCTGCCCAGAGGCGGTCGAAAAGGGTCTTGAAATTATCACGCAGACGACGCTGGCATTTGTGGAAGAATTGAAGAAAATTGGTATAGATGGGATTTTTTATGCCGTTCAACATGCTCAATACAATATCTTATCGGTTGCAGAATTTCAAACCTTTGGGCGTTATTACGATTTACAGATTCTCGACGCAGCTAAATCCCTCTGGTTAAACATAGGTCATATTCACGGCGAAAATATCATGTTTAATCAGGTTGACGATTACCCTGTGCAAGTACTCAACTGGCATGATCGCCAAACCCTACCCTCACTGAGCGAAGCCCAAAATCATTTTAAGGGGATTGTTTGTGGGGGATTAAAACAATGGGAAACGATGGTTTTAGGTACACCCGAAGCAGTATTACAGGAAGCGAAAGAGGCTATTTCCCAAACTTCAGCCAGGCGTTTTATTCTGGGTACAGGCTGTGTAATTCCTGTAATAACTCCTCATGGCAATATATTAGCCGCCCGGCGCGCAGTCGAAACGCAAAGGCAATGAGTAACCCTCGCATTATTTCCGGGAAAGCGAGAGGAATGCGCTTGCAGGGTGTGCCGGGCAACATCACACGGCCGATCACTGACCGCGTGAAAGAAGCCCTGTTCAATATCATTGGAACGGACATCCAAAACGCATCATTACTGGATTTATTTGCCGGCACCGGCAGTGTAGGCATAGAGGCTCTGAGTCGAGGGGCATCCTTTGTTCACCTGAATGATATTCATCGGCTGGCTGTTGCAACCATTCGTGCCAACCTGGAACACACCCGGCTCAAAGAAAACGCAAAAGTAAGCCAGCAGGATGCTTTCTCCCTTCTCTCCGGTGTCCCTTCACAACCATTTGACTATATTTTTATCGCCCCCCCGCAATATAAAAATCTTTGGAAAGAAATTTTATTCAAACTGGATCAAAACCACGAATGGCTGGCCAGTGATGGCTGGGTGATCGTTCAAATAGATCCTGTGGAGTATGAAGAACTGGCTCTCAATAACTTCAGCGAGTTTGATCAGCGTCGTTACGGCAGCACGCTGCTTGTTTTTTATGAAAAAAGCAAGAAGTAATCAATTCGAAAAATCGATTCTCAGACGCTCGTGCTCATCATACCAGTAATGCGCAAAAAAGATTTCTCCACCCTGCTCGGCTTTTAATACTTTGGGGATTAGAATCGGCAAATCTTCCACCAAAGGATATTCGGTCAAGTGATCCACGGGTATCCACTCCAATTTACCTTCTTCGGAATTTTGGAGAGATTGTTGATCGGTTTCCCCCCGAAAAACAAATAATCCGATCCCAGTATCCTCCCCTGCATCAACCATCACGATTCCACACAGCCTTAGTTCCGCTACATCCAGTCCGGTTTCTTCCTTCAGTTCGCGCCTGGCTGCGGCGAGAACATCTTCTCCGCGCTCGATATGTCCCCCAATGCCGTTGTACAGGTTCGCCCAAATTCGCTTTTGTGGATGGCCTTTAATCAGCAACAATCGGTCTCCCCGTGTAATGAAGATCAATGTACGCGGGATTATACGAAACCGATTGTTGCTGACACCTTGGTCTTTTTTGGGCATGATGAGTTTTAACTCAAGAACATGGGAACGCCCATAAAATCCCGAATTTTTGGTTTGTAATTTTCAATATCATAATAGGCAGGAACATCCACTCGTTTTCTACCCGCCAGAACCATCTCAATCGGTACGGTGGTGTATTTTCCACCATGTAAGGCTACCATTTTACCGGTTTCATTGCGTCGAATCAGTTGCACTGCCATCGTGCCGAAAGACATTGCCACCATTCGATCTAAAGAGTCAGGGGCACCTGAACGCATCAAATATGCCAGTTGCTGATACATGGTATGTTGACCGGTCAGGCGTTTGATCTCCTCACATACAATCTGACCGATCCCCCCCAATTTGCGGTGCCCAAAGGGATCCGCTTCTCCGCTTTCGACAACTTCCCCGCCTTCCATGACTGCCCCTTCGGAAATTGTCATTATTGCATAATTGGAGGGGTTACGGCGCTTGTCAGCCATCAGGAAATCAGCCAACTTTTGCATGTTAAACGGTACTTCAGAAATAATCGCACGGTCAACGTAAGCCAGGTAGGCTGTGATAAGACTGGTTTCTCCAGAATTTCTCCCAAACAATTCAACCACGCCGATTCTCTCGTGAGAGCCAACCGAGGTACGCATATTGGTGATAAACTCAACGCTACGGGTTACTGCAGTTGAGAAGCCAATACAGTAATCAGTGCCAAAAATATCGTTATCCATCGTCTTCGGGCATGCCACAATCGGAAAACCCTCTTTGTGCAATCGGACTGCAAAGGATAAGGTATCATCCCCGCCAATCGGCACCAACACGTCAATCCCTAAATTTTCCAACACCTCAAGCACATAATCGGTGTAATCAATTTTTTCTTCACCGGCAACTTTTTTGCCGTAACTGGAGTTTTTGAGAAAGTCCGGTGCATCTTTTGGTGATACTCGCTGAGGATTCGTACGGGAAGTATGTAAAACAGTTCCACCTGTTCGGTCTATGGTGCGAACATCTTCCTCATGCAATTCCCGCACATAATACTCGCGTGTGGAAGGCTCGTTCTGGTTGTAATGCAGTAATCCTGCCCATCCTCGTCGAATACCGATTACACGGTAACCCTGCTCTAAAGCGTTCATCACAACCGCCTTAATGCAGGGGTTCAATCCCGGCACATCACCACCGCCGGTCAGAATACCGAGAGTCTTTGTCATGTTTACCTCCACATGGAAAAATAATAATGTCTTATGATGTCTTTTGGTGAGAATAAGGAATCTGGAAGGTTACAACTGTGCCGCTCCCAATACGAGACTCAAGATTAAAATAACCACCCAGCATCTCAACTCGTTCTTTGATCAGCTTCAGCCCCAACCCCCTGCCGCTCATTGCTTTGGAAGGATCAAATCCCTTTCCGTCATCTCTCGCCTGTACCTTGATCAATTTTGGTTCCATTATGATTGAGATTTCAATCTTCAATTTACGGGGTAAATCCGCATTATGCCGTGCGGCATTTCCAATGATTTCCTGCAAGGAACGGAAAATCAACACTTCAATATAGGGTTCTAAACGCCCTTCTGACCCCATGACATCAAGTTTTGTTTCAATTCCGCTTTCGTTTTGAAAATTCTCGATGTATCGCCTCAGCGTTGGGAATAAGCCAATGTCATCCAGCATCATTGGTCTCAAATCCGTAATAAACAAACGGACTTTTTGAAATGTGCTCAATGCAGAAGCCTTGAGATTCTCTAATTCCTGTTTGGCCCGAGTCGGATCAATTTCAAACAATCGGCTGGCAATCTCGGTTTGAACGATAAAGTTCGAAAGTGCCTGTGCAGGCCCGTCATGCATTTGCCTTGCAAGTAGCTGACGCTCTGCTTCCTGAGCATCAATTAATTTTTCCAGCAATGCAGTACCTCGTTGGGCACCAAAACTGCCAGTACCTTCTTCCAGGAATTTTTTTGTATTCTCAATAAAAGCCAGGATTTCTTCCAAATTTTTCTTTTCTATTTGCAGTTTTTCAAACTGGTTTTTTTTGATGAACATGTTTCGCTGCGAATCGATCATTTCATCATACGCCCTGGTAATATCTTCTTTTGACATTTTGTCAAGTTGGGCTTTAACCATGTTCAATTGGGCCGTTTTTTGCCTGTTTAATTCACTTAACTTATTGAGTTCTAAATTTAGTTGATTGAGCATCAACTCATTTTCTTTTAATTTTTCTTGGTATTTGCTGTCCACCGCTTGTAATTCAGAAATATATTCAGTTTGAAAATCCTGGCTGCTCAAATGATCACTCATAGAAAACCTCTTTTCTGAACAACTTGAAAATCATGCCAAGTATAGCATAACCTGCGATTGGTGTTATAAATTTTTAGAATAATTCCTTGCCAGATGAAACTCAATCCGCGCGCGGAAGTATTAGGAAAATATGGACATTATTAAAAGTTTCAAGGTATTGCAAGTTGCTGGAATCTTTCGGGTTTTGATACAGGTCAATCAAATTTTCCTGATCCTGTTCCAATAAAAGATAGCTGGCGCCAAATTTGCTGGCCGCTGCAAGCGAATGGTTTATATCCCCATCAGGGATGACAATACTGGGCATCCTGGTCGCCCAGTAATAACCGGGCGGATTGTTGACCATACCCAACGCATCGTTGGTTATACGAAGTTCGCCTAATCTTTGTGCGACCTTCTGATATCGCTCAATACTTCGATTCCAGATCGGATCATTCCCACCCCCCAATACACGTTGTTGGAAAAACCAGATTGAGATGCCGGTATTTACCAAAATCAGAAAAAAACCAAACAAGGAAATCGCAAAGGATAAATTCCAGCCACGGATCTTTCTCATCCACAAAATCCATTGTTCAAGACCAACAACTGCCATGACCCAGAAGAAAATCTGAGTCGCTGCACCAGAATGTAAAAAACCACCGCGGGAACCCGCAAAGGGAAAAACAATCGTCATGATTCCTAAAATTACACCCCACATTAGTATTCCAAACTTTACCATGGCCAGTTTTCTTCTGCTCCAAATCGCCAATAAAATGAGTGGAACAAGGACTACTGACCCCTGAACCGCTAGGAAGTTCTGAAGATTTATTCCCAACGCATTCACCCTCGCCTTGAAGATGGCTTCCCATCCCGATTTCAGCCAGTATGAAAAATTCAAATGATCGTTTGGATAAGAATAAAGTTCATTGTAATCAGTCAACCAGAGACTTTTAGTATTGCCGGGCGGGAACAATCCCCCAAAAAACAACCAATTTCGATAGTACCACGCTCCGGTCAAAACAAGATATCCAGCAAGTAAAACAACAGTCCCCATTATGGCTACGCGCAATTTATCTGGCAAATTCCACGGATATGTCCTCCCAATCACAATCCCCGCTGCTGCAAACAACCAGAGCAAGCCGTCTGCCCGCGTCAAATGCATCCATCCGGCTATCAAACCCAACAGGAAAAATCTTTGTAAACTATCCCAATTTCCCAACCACCTGAAATTCGCCAGGAAGGCAACGATGACGAACAGACCTCCTCCAATCATGTACGGAACAAATGTTTCCGGCAGCGGCAGGTAGATTATGTAAATTCCGGGTATTACCGCCAGCCCGCCTGCAATCCATGCATACCCCGGGTTTTTTAATAAGCATCTTGCCATATAAACACTCAACACGGGCAGCAAACCGGTCAATAATATAAATGGCAGTTTAGCCCAGAAGAATAGAGCCGAACGCCCAATCCACATGCCGAAAAAAGCAAGCAAAGAGGGCAACGGCATCCAGTAAGTAAAGGCTGGAAATGGCAAACCTTTTGGCTCGGACAAATAATTCCACAGATACGGTTCGACAAAACCTTTTCCTTCAAAGATCTGCAGACCGCCAACCGTGTAATAAGCCACATCCATGTAACCCGGTCCCTGTTGAAACAGCGAACTGATTGCGACAAAAAACACTCCCGCTGAATACCAAAACCAATAGGTATAAAGGACTCTTTTTACAACCTTCCAACCCCTCATGGCTTTTCCCTGAATTGAATAATTTCCAAATCACCGATCAGAGTAAGGTTAGTTTGCAGGTAATTTTTGGATAGCGCTTCAAGCACTGGATGTTGTTGTCCAGTTTGCTCAAATTCTTCAATCGCTTTTTTAAAGACCACAAAAAAGAAACTATCTTTCCCCTCAATTGCCTTTGAAAAATCTTTGACCGGATAGATTCCCATCGCATGTTGAGTAGCCATAGCCAAAGTATCATTAGGAGAACCCGGCTCATCTGCCAGAAAGGCAGCCTCACGCTCCTCATCATAATATCGCATCGGAAAATAACTGAGTTTATTATCATGCAAAACAAACAGACTGCTGTTTTGCGGAAGATTTAGATAATACACTGCCTGGCGAAAAGGTGAACGCGGAAATTCGTTGAACGTATAAAAAGAAGGCAAGGAAATAAGCGCAGTTAACAGATAACCACCGAGAAGGAACGCGCCGATTCCTCGCTTCCATTTCAGAATAATAAATCGTGAAGCAGCAAGGCAGTAAATGACATTGGAAAGAATAAAAACCCGCGTAACAAAGACTGGTTGCATTAGATAAGAAAGAATAAATAATGTCAGTGGAAACCCTATCACAAGCAGACCCACCAAGTCAATGAAAGAATGATTATTCCGATCTTTCCACAATTCCCAGAGGATAACAAAAAATAATTGGGCGCTGACTACCGCAACAATTGGAAGTAAAATACCCTTCAGGGGCAGATTAGCATGAAACAAGATCACCGATTGAAGAATTTCTACAATCCCCGGCCGTGGAGTCCAGAACGCTCGTTGAACTTTGGCAATTTGACCGGGTAGAAAGAAAGCCCATGGCAAGTACACCAATCCAATCCACAGTTGAGCTTTGATCAGCTGAGTGTGATCATTCCACCGCTTCTTCCCCAACAAGTAAATGTTACCCCATATCAAACCAAACCCTGCCAGCGCATGACTATAAAGGGCAATGATTCCGCTGATAATCAACCCAATCCAAAGTAATTTTCGTGAATTTTTCTCCTCGAATATTCGATAGAAAAACCAGTAATAGGCCATCTGCCCTACCATCAGTAAGGCATACATTCTCAGGTCCTGACTGTGATAAATTTGTAAAGGCGAAAAGGCGAGTAAAAGGCTGGCGACAAGCGCAGCGCGCACTCCAAACATCCGCCGGCAAAGATCAACGGCTATCACCCAACCAATTAGGGATAAGCCAACACTAAGCAATCTTAAAACCGCCAGCTCGCTGCTCAAACCCAGCCAAAAATGAAGTAAAAAATAATACAAGGGAGGCATGGTGTCAGCCGCTGTCCCTTGAATGATGTTTCCCAAACTCTGACGGGCAAGAAAGATGCTGAATGCATCATCATATTGGATTTCCCGACTGTTAATTCCAACCAGACGCAATCCAATTGCCAGCAAAAAAGCAAAAATGAAGAAAAGCTGCTCTTTTTTATTCATGCCACTGGTTAGGGGGCGTTTTGTTGTTGAAGCGAATCAAACCATAAATGTGGCGGCCTGACCGCCCACCAACGATTCCAGTAAAGACAGATTAATAAAAATATTGGTAAAGGTAAGAACATGACCGGGCTTTGGATCGGTTGATAATTCATCTCTACAGTAGAGAGAAAAATCTCCCAGATTCCAATAAAAAGCAGGAACATGGCAATGACGGAAATCACAACTCCCCGATTCTGCCATCGTTCAACCCAAACCGCGAAAGTCAATACCAGTGCCGGATAAGCCACAATGAAATTACCCGGATCGGTTTGCAGCCCAACCCAAAAACTGAGTGTCAAGGTAAGGCAAACAGTCCACACAAAAGCCCGGAACTCGCTTTTCCGGTTAATGAACCACTCCAAGATCAGAATCAACACGGCAACCCCCGAAATGACCCTGCCAAGGCGTTCACCACCCTGCGGAATGATTGCCTCCATCGCAGCCGGTAAGGTGCCGGGCGGATTATAGGATGGATATCGCAGTATTTCCCGTAAATTCTGGAGGATCCAGTCTGGAATCAAAATTACCGCAAGCCCAATCAAAAAACCCATACTGATCGAAAACCACACGATAATTTTCCAACGCCGATGACTGGCAGCCCAAATACACAAAAAAACAATAACAAGCAATACTACCTGAGGTTTGATGGTAATTAATCCCATTAAGATGCCAGCCAATTCATCGTTGCCCGCACGAACGGCAAGTAAAATTGCCACAATTGCCAAAGCAATCAATATGACTGCATTTCCCAAAATCACAGGTCGCAAGGCGTGGTACCAAAAAACCGAAAAGAGTAAAAAGATGGTCAGAATAAGCGGTCTGGGTCGCCAGCGGACCAACCTTAAAGAAAGGAATGCCATTAAAATTAAAGCAGATTCGAGAACTGCCATCCACACAGCGCGGGCAAGGTTGTAATCCGATATCATTGCAAAGGGCAAAAAGATAAAAATCGAATAAAGCGGATAGGCAACCCGTAATTCGTGTTCACCTGGTTGTGCGGCTCGACCGTACACCATTGTTTGAATTCGAAGAGCTACTTCATCCGAATAGGGGCTTAACCCATCCTCAAAAAATGATTTTGTCCCCATCCAATGAACCAGGAAATCATTACCTCCTGGATTTTGTGTCGTATAACGGTAATTACCCCACACCAACAAACCAAATAAGCCAATGCCCAGAACCAAAAGCACTATAATTAAGAAGGATGAATTTCGTGACATTGTATTGGATTCTCCTCAAAGTGCTCAACATCCCCTGATCAATTATAATTCACGCCAGAATGAATACCAAAATTTCACTTGCCCAATTTGAAGTTCAAATCGGAAAGCCCGAGCAAAACTTTCAAACTGCTTTGGGACACATAGAACAGGCTGCCAGTTATGGATCTTCATTAATCTTATTGCCTGAATTGTGGAGCAGCGGTTACGACCTTCAAAACAGCCGGGATTATGTGGACATCAATCAAGATATCATCAATCGGCTGAAATTGCTATCGCGGAAGTTTAATATCGCCATCGGTGGTTCTTATATCACCTGCGACGAAGCGGGCTGCCACAATACTTTTCTGATTACCTTGCCCGATGAATCCGTAACTTCTCCTTACCATAAAGTCCATTTGTTCCGTCTGCTGGATGAACATCAGTATTTTAAGGCGGGCAACCAATTCGTAAGCGTTGATTTTGACTGGGGGAAGGCCGGCCTGGCAATTTGTTACGATCTTCGCTTCCCTGAACTGTTTCGCTTCTATTCAAAAAGCGGTGCATTTTGCATTTTGATTGTCGCCCAATGGGGGGCAAAACGAGCGGAACACTGGCGAACATTCCTCAAAGCCAGAGCAATTGAAAATCAATTGTTCATTGGAGCGGTCAATGCCATTGGAATGGTTGGCAACAATTCTCTGGCTGGGTATAGCGCGGTGATTTCCCCTTGGGGAGATGTTCTGGTGGAAGGTAGCCCCGACAAAGAAGAATTAATTACTGCCGAAATGAACTTTGATCTCATCGAGGAGGTCAAACAACACTTAAATTCCGGGCAGGATCGCAGGGATGATTTATATAAGCGTTGGTTTAATCAATTTATCTAAGGTGTCGAACTCTGTTCACGAACGATCACAACGCTGACCGCATCCCGATAATACTCTTTCCATCCGCTTTCGATCAGCCTTGTTACAACTGGTTGTTGAGGTTCGATCAAAAACCATCCAATTTCCCATTTTTCCACAAGTTTTTCCCATCCATCATTGGCATTGACAATCTTCAGCCATTCGATGAGAATGTCGTCACCGAATAAATCAGTCCTTCCGTCCACAAAGACCGCAGTTTCAGGTAAATTCCAGATCAAATAACCACCCCATCCGTAACTATTCAACATGTTTCCTGGCGGAATACCTTTTGCCTTCAAGTATGCAACCGCTCTTTGAGGATAAAATTGAGCTTCATAGGTTGTCATTACAATTGGATGAGTAACATAATACCATTTCAGAATTGCAATCACTCCCAACAATCCGACAATCAAAAAATTTACTGTATAACGAAAGCCCGCTGACAGGGTTGATTGACGAATGATTTTATGGCCAAACCTATCAATCCATATTTGCTTCAGGTTACTACCAATATCCGTCAAAATTTCCGGCAGGTGATTGGCAACAACCAGCGTAGAAAAAACCGCAAATGGGGCAAAATTGCGCTTCGCAACCAGAGCCAGATAAGCAAACCCTAAAAAGCCAGCTAACTCAAAACCACTTACGTTCTTATGGGTAAGCGCAAAGGAAAAAATAACCGCAAATAACAACAGAACGAATGGCTGCATCGCAAGTTGATGGAAATTGGGAGAAGCCCACTCGTCAATTAAGGTTTGCAGCACTTCTACTCCCACGGTCCTGAATGGAATGATCAAGGTATTAAACCCATTAGGATTGATCACAACCCCAATACCAGCCAATAAAATCCAGGTAAAGAATTTTTTCAGTCTGTGGAGATTTTCCTGGCTACGGCGAGGAGACAATATAAAAGTTTGAAAAATTTCTCCAACAAAAAGGAAAATCAACAATAGAATACCCAAACCATAGCCACCATGCAGATTCGACCAAAGAACAAACAGAGCAAACATCCATCCCAGCGCTGGGCCGCCTGATCGATCGCGGTATTTCAAAACTAATCCCAGTAAAATGGTGAACATCAATTGAGAAAAAATTTGGGGTCGAGGTGACCAGATGAAGGAACTGATGATTGCAGACAGTATGACAAACCACGCCTTGAAAATAGCCCCTCCCCGTATGGTGCGGTACAGGATAGCCATCGTAGCGGTCGCAGTCAGGGCAACAACAAATCCCAACCCCCAAAAGCCGCCATTTTTATAAAACCAGTAGAGGATTACCTCCCCTAACCACGAATGATTAATCCACACTTCCCCCTGCCTTGAAAAGGAAAATATATCTCTTAGAAGTGGAACCCCCGTTTCCAGCATGTATTCCCCAGCTTTTAAATGCCACCATGTGTCACTATCCAACGGTACGCGAATCGCAATAATGAAAACCAACAAGAGTGTCACCCAAAACATTAGATTTTCTAGATTTTTTTGATTGGCCTCAGTGGGGTTCATCAATTCTGGTTACCTGCCTGAACAAATAGTTTTTCAAATTCAACAATTCTCAGGGGACGAGATAGGTCATAATAAATCAGAAAATCACCAATTTGTTTTTCATTCCACCCGATTCCTTTGTCTTTTAATAGCCAACGCAGTTTTTCATCCAATGCAGGATTATGGGTAGTGATTAACGCCACCTTATCGGATGCCTCAACTTGCTTGGTGTAGAGAGGATAACGATCATCCCTCTCGGTATATCGTAAATCGGGGTGATATGGAAATCGAGGGCTGAAAATAATTTCCTCGTTCGTGAGGAATGCCAGAGGATAAGCCACCCAATAATTTGAGTAACCTCTTACTTCTCCCTGTTCCTTCAGGAATTGAATCACTTCAGGCATTGCCCGCATATCTACCCGTGCGGGCGCATAAAACTGCGTTGTCAGACCGGGAGGGTTTATTAACGCGCATTGAATATTTCCCCAAAAATTAAACAGCGAAATCACGCCGATCAAAGCAAGACTTGAGTTTTTTTTCTTCCCCCACTCATCGAAAACCTTCCCTGCCGAGAGACTCATAATCATCCATAAGGGTAAAAAGTATCTGCCGCTTGGGTCAACCCCAAAAGAAGTGAACACAAAACCAATGAACAAAGTCAGAAAAACACCTTCAAGTATCCACTTCAATGATGAGCTCTGAGGCAATTTAAACCAATTCCACAATATTTTTCCCCACAGAATCAATACAAAGGGAATTAAAGGTAAGCCAAGCCAGCTGACATCCCAAGGCGGACGCAATCCCATAGCCGCCGGCAACCCTAACACAATGAAGTAGAAAAGATGGTTGAGTGACCGCAGAAAAAAAGGTTCGCTTTCAACCGCTACCGCAGCGCCAAACAGCTCAGTAATTAAGTTGCTCCACCCGTTCTGTATAGCAAAAATCCACCATGGTAAAGACCCAAGTAATAATCCTCCCACCAGCTGGAGGATAATGGCAACTTCAAATCGCCATTTCCTACCCTGTAGAATATGAAAGCATAACCACGCCCCCGCTGGAATACTGTAAACAAGGGTTAATCCATTTGCCCATAATCCAAAGCCGCACAGAAAACCCCATGTAAACCATAGCCAAGCCGAGTTCTTTTTATTCTTCTCTTGCAACATACGGGTATTGATCAGGATTAAGTTCCCAATTAATAATGCTTCTCCATAACCGCCGAGACTTACTGTGGTGTAGAGTGTGGTGTTTACCGGCGGAACAGCCATCAGGAAGGCCGCGATCAATCCCGCGCGATAAGAATCGAAAAATAGATAACCCACCCAATAGGAAGTTAAAATGGTAAAAAGATATAAAATTATCTGAACAAGCCTGATTCCCCACACACCCTGACCAAATATCTTGAAAACACCCGCCACAAGAAAAGCATCCAAACTCCCCATGTATGCCTGACCATAAAAAAAGATTGGTTTTTCCCCCATCAAAATGTGGCGCGCCATGAGACCAACAATCGCCTCGTCTGCGTTGAACGGAAAGACATCCGCCAGGAGCAAAGCAATTTTTAAGGATAAACCAAGCAAAATTACAAAACCTAAAAGAAAATATCGTTTCATTGGAATAATGGAAAACTCGAGTATTCCCTTTTAGAAAGATGGTTATATTATTGTATTCAGGTTTGGGTTTCTACGCCAAACACATTTGTCAGGGCAAAATCGGATGAGTAAAAACTTTCAGACCAACGCCCCACTAATCTTCATCATTTTTCTGTTCAGCATCTTGTACTTTTTGGGAATCATTGAAGTGCCTTTTCATCCGGACGAAAGCACCCAAATTTTCATGAGTCGAGATGTCCAGATATTCTTATCTCAACCTTCATTATTATTTTACAATCCAGACCACCCCGAACATTTGCGCCAAAAATACCGATTGATCGATCCACCTCTCAGCCGATGGGTCATCGGTATTGCGCAATTGATTTTTAATTTACCGCCGCTTCCATCCGATTGGGATTGGTCAAGAACCTGGGAAGAAAATTTACAAAATGGAGCATTGCCATCCAAAGACAACCTGTTTATTTCTCGTTTATCAGTATCTTTCGTTTTCCCTTTATTACTTTTTCTCGCTTTTCGCACAGGTGAAAGAATTGGTGGCAAGTCAACTGCATGGCTGAATCTCACTTTTACTGCAACCAATGCGCTTATCTTACTTCACACCCGCCGCGCGATGGCGGAGAGTCTGCTCCTGTTTTTCACAAGTCTTTCAATTTATTTTTTTATTAAAGAGAAAAAGTCTGCATGGGTAACTGCTTGTTTTGTTGCGCTGGCATTCAATGCAAAATACTCCGCAGCACCATTATTCCTGGCGGGTTTGATTGGTTGCCTCTTGATCCCCATAAAACTGCGAGTTCCTATTCGTCAAATCCTGAAAAGCGTTGTATTATACTCAATCATCTTTGTTTTGATTACCTTACTTCTCAACCCCGTACTGTGGTCCACTCCCTTTGAAGCCATTAAGGCTGCTTTCACAGAACGCCAGTCTTTGTTATTTGCCCAAACTGCAGCCATTGGCGGATACAATCCAGCCCAAACCCCGCAAACCATTCCGGCCCGCCTTTTAGCATTCATTGCTCAGGTGTATATTGCCCCGCCAGCCATTGCGGATGTAGGTAATTATCTGGCAGCTACCGAAACGCAAACCAAAATTTACTTTTCCCGCCCATGGAACAACTTAACCAATGGATTTTTTATTGGGGGATTCTTTTTTGCCCTTTCACTAATTGGCCTGATTTGGATGATTCGTGATGCATGGCGTTCAAGGCAAGAACTTGATAATCCTGTTATCCTTCTTTTGATTACATTCGCATTGCAACTGGCCGGTATTGTCACAGGCATCCCTCTTTCGTTTCAACGCTACTACATTCCCTTGTTACCTTTCCTGACCATATTTATGGCTTTCGCTATCACCAGCGGAATTCATCTAAGCGTGAATAGCGCCAAAAGTAAGAAATGGTAGATTTAAATAAAAACAGGCATGGTTCAAAACCTGAAACCATGCCAGAAAATCAATCCCCAACAATTGAAGTCTAAATCATCTCGCCTATCAAATATGCTTATAGTAAACCCGATGATTTTTATAGGGTATACCGCCCACATTGATCAAATCCTTCCGCATTTGAACCGCAGTTTCCGCTACCTGGGTTAACTCAAAATGTTCAAATCCAAATTCTTTAATGGTTTTATCCATTTCAGAATACAACAGGGCATTTCCACCCCGCCCCTGATATTCTGGCAAAATTCCAGCACCATTTAATGAAACCCACTTGGTTCTTTTCATTTCTGCCAGTAAATCAATAATTGCCCACGGCGTAAGTCGTCCTTTGGCTCGCTGCAAGGCAGCAGAAACATCCGGGAAACCGAACAGGAAACCTACTATTTTTTCCCCGTAAAGGATAACTTTGATCAAACGTGGGTCGGCAATGGTTAACAAATTTTGAACCACAAAATCAATTTCCCGTTGAGTCAGGGGGTAATACTCCCAATTGTTTACGAAAGTCTTATTGTAAGCCTCTCCGATCTGATAGGCGTATGCTTTCAATTCCTTTCTATTGGTGAAGGTTACCACCCGAAAAGTACCCTTTTCCTTCACACGTTGAGCAACCAGATGCACCTTTTCGGGCATTTTGAAAGAATCTCGATGAAGGTAGCAGGAAACAAAATCCACTTCCTTTTGGAAGCCAAGGTTCTCGACCAGTTTGACGTAATAAGGAGGATTGTAATTCATCATCACCATCATCTGACGGTGTTCAAATCCTTCAATCTGGATACCGTAGCCATCAAATGGACTTAAACCCTTTGGGCCGACGACTTCATTCAAGCCGCGCGCATGCGCCCATTCAAACACCCGGTTGAAAAGTGCATTTGCCACTTCCTGATCATCAACACATTCAAACAAATAAAACTGAGCCTGACGGGTGTCATGATACTCATTAAAGGGTTTGTTCTCTAGCGCACCGATCCGGCCGACCATCTCGCCGTTCATACGGGCAACAAAAAACTCCCCTTCAGAATGCTCATAAAAAGGGTGTTTTTTGGGATTCAGCATTAACTTGATATCACTCAGTATCGGGGGAACCCACTGAGGAATGTTTCGGTAAATTTTGAATGGGAATTCCACAAATTCATTGACCGCTTTCTTGCTGGATAAATCCACTTTTTCAATTGAAATCATCTTTCACCTCGCGGGTATAAATGATGAATGAAAAACTAATGATTGAGTATACTCCGATTCTCCTAATCAACAAGATGAAAAATCATTCGAAATTATTTTTGCTCTGTAATTTATTAGATATTTTTGGTATTATTGATAAAAAAGGTATTCTCATGACCAATCGTTTAATTCACGAAACTTCCCCCTACCTCCTGCAACACGCCCAAAACCCGGTGGACTGGTATCCCTGGGGCGATGAAGCCTTGCAAAAAGCCAGATTAGAAGATAAACCCATCTTTCTGTCCATTGGATACGCAGCCTGCCACTGGTGTCATGTCATGGAAGAGGAATCCTTCGAAGATTCGATTACTGCCAGTTACCTCAATCAACATTTTGTCCCCATAAAAGTTGACCGTGAAGAGCGCCCGGATCTGGATAACCTCTACATGAGCGCAGTAGTTTCCATGACCGGTCAGGGTGGTTGGCCGATGAGTGTATTTTTAACTCCAGACCTGAAACCATTTTATGGTGGAACTTATTTTCCACCGGTTCCACGCTACGGTATGCCATCATTTTTGGAAGTTTTACAGGGCATACAGCATGTTTGGCAAACCAACCGACATAATATTGATTCAGTTGCCCAAAAAGTCACTGAATATCTGCAGGAAACTAATCAATGGAGGACCTTCGCCGAACCCCAAATCCAAACCGACTTTTTAGAACAAGCTGCACACGCACTGATCCAGCATTATGACCGCCAAAACGGTGGTTGGGGCAGAGCGCCAAAGTTTCCCCAACCAATGGTCATAGAATTTCTTCTCCACCGTCATTTGAGAAACCAACCTCAAGCAATGGAAACTGCACGCCACGCTTTGGATGTCATGCAAAGAGGCGGTTTATGGGATATGGTTGGCGGTGGTTTTCATCGCTACAGCACAGATAGCCGGTGGTTAGTGCCACATTTTGAAAAGATGCTCTATGACAATGCATTGCTTGCTCAAACCTACCTTCATGCTTACCTGTTAACCGGTGATTACTCCTACCGCCGCACCTGCGAACGAACCTTGGAATTTATTTTACGTGAAATGACCCACCCATCCGGAGGTTTCTACTCCAGTCTGGACGCCGATTCGGAAGGTGAGGAAGGCAAATATTACCTCTGGACAAAGGCAGAGATTCTGGAGACTATTTCAAAACTTCCAGAACAAGAAATTTTCAAATCCACTTTTTCCCTCCCTGAAGAAGGTAATTTTGAGGGCAAAATCATTTTACAAAGTGTGCTGCCCCTCAAGACGCTGGCTAATCAGTTCGGTCTTTCAATCCAGGATTACCTTAAGCACTTAGACCAGCCTTTGGAAAAATTGCGCATTCTTCGCGAAAATCGTGTTCGACCTCAAACGGATGACAAAGTGATTGTTTCGTGGAACGCCCTTGCTCTTCGCGCCTTTGCTGAGGCAGGTCATTTTTTGCAGCGGCCCGATTTTTTACAAGCAGCCCAAAGTAACGCCGCCTTTCTGTTGGAAAACCTTGTTTCTGAAGATTTTCTCTATCGCACCTGGCGCAATGAAAAATCTGCAACCCCTGCTTTTTTGGAAGATTACGCCGGATTGACAGTTGCCCTGTTGACTCTTTATCAATTTGACGGCAATTCCCGCTGGTTTTCCGAATCGCAGAAGATTCTGGAATGGATGATCACCCGTTTCAGAGATCCAAACGGCGGATTCTTTGATACCTCCACTCAATCTTCAAACACCATTGTCTTGCCAAAATATCCACAGGATAATCCAATTCCATCGGGAAATGCGCTGGCAGCTCATGCCATCATGCTCTACTCAGCATTTGAGGAAAATTCCCCTTATATGGATTTAGCCCTCGAATTGCTGGCCACCTTACAACAAACCGCAGCGGAATATCCCACAGCCTTTGCTTACTGGCTGCAAGTTCAGGATTATGCTGCTGGCCCGATTCAACAAATTGCATTGGTATACCCAACCTCGAAAAATCAACCCCATTTAGAATGGTTTGACCCCGAAGTGACCCCTTATCATCCCCGCCGCATTCTGGTACATTCTTCCCTGCCCCTTGCAGAAAATGCACCCGGCGTATTGGAACACAAACCGGCTTTACAGGGTCTCCCGACTGCCTATATCTGTCAAAACTTTGCCTGTAAACAACCTTTGGTAGATTTAGAAGAATACAGCCGCACCATTTCCGAAGGGTTTGCATAAAAGCGCAACATCACTTCATTGAATACTTGTGGTTGATCGACTGGTAAGGCGTGACCAGCATTCTTAATAATGACATGCCCACAATTGGGTAATAACTCAACCAGGCGGCGCTGCAAATACAACGGGACGGTTGTATCACTTTCACCGCTGATTACCAGCACCGGATTGGTGATTTTGCCTGCCAGTTTACGACCATCAAAACGACTCAATTCAAGCATCGCTTTTCGATAAACCTTTGGATCAGCCAGTCTAATACTTTCGATAAACATCGCTCTGTAAAGACTTTTATCTTCCCCTGGAAAGACCCGCTTAGCGACAAGTTCTGCCTGAGCCTGTGGTGAAAGAAAAAACGCCCGCAGTCCCCGGCGTGTAAAGTAGTGGAATTCGCTCCATCCTTTAGGTCGTAACGCAGCAAAGGTATTCACCAAAATAGACATTTTGACAAATTCAGGATGCTCAGCTGCCAACTTTAACCCCAAAACCCCGCCCATCGAAATTCCCAGCACCCCGATATTTTCAATTTGTTTTGAACGTAGAAGTTTAATCAAAGATTCAGCAACCCAATCGAAGTCCCAGCGCTTCCCATCAAAGCGGGATTTGCCAAATCCCGGTAAATCTGGCGCGAGAACACGATAACCCGCTTCCACCAGCGCAGGAATCTGAAGATACCATGACTCAGCATTGGCCCCTAAACCATGAAGTAAAAGAACTGGAAAGCCGTTTTGTTGACCCTCGTCTATAATATTCATGCAGTCCCTCCCATTGCGTTGTTTTTCACAATTTTAAGCTCGTATCTTGCTTCATCAAGTTTATAATACTATCAACACCTATGGAGGAACAAATGGAAAAATTTATTATTGAAGGCGGACATCCCTTACACGGTGAAGTAACCCCAGCCGGCAATAAAAATGCCGCACTGCCTTTACTGGCTGCCTGTTTGTTGACTGATGAACCGATTGTTTTACGCAATGTCCCTGATATTCTGGACGTGCGCACCATGCGCGCCCTGTTGGAAAGCCTGGGTGTAGAAATCAACCCACTCGAACCGCACACCTGGCGGATTCAGGCAAAAGTAATCCGCCCTGCCGATTTGGATCCCGACCTGACTCGAAAGATCCGCGCCTCCATCCTGCTTGCCGGACCAATGACTGCCCGCATGGGTGAATTGCGCCTGCCCCCGCCGGGGGGTGATGTCATCGGGCGCCGGCGGGTGGATACCCACATCCTTGCGCTTACCAAACTTGGCGCTAAGGTTACCTACGATCGTTATTTTTACTTCTCAGCCAACGGCTTAACCGGGGCCGACATTTTACTGGATGAAGCCAGTGTTACTGCAACCGAAAACGCCATTATGGCTTGTGTAACCGCCAAGGGACAAAGCATCATCCGTAATGCTGCTTCCGAACCCCATATTCAGGAACTGTGTCATTTTCTCAATACCCTTGGTGCAAAAATTGAAAATATCGGCTCAAACACGTTACACATCACCGGTGTTGAAAAACTCCATGGCGGTGAATTTACTATTGGACCGGATTATTTAGAGGTGGTCAGTTTCATTGGGGCTGCCGCTGTTACCCATGGTGAAATCTGGATTCGCAATGCCGGCAACCAGTACCTGGATATGATTCGATTGGTTTTCGGACGTTTGGGCGTACACTGGGAAACCAGTGGAGATGATATCTTCGTCCCTTCGAAGCAGAAACTGGTTATTGAGCCCGATTTGGGGAATGCAATTCCAGAAATCAGCGTAATGCCTTGGCCGTCCTTCCCAACCGACTTGATGAGCATTGCTCTTGTGGTAGCCACCCAATCGAAAGGTACCGTACTTTTCCATGATTGGATGTATCCCAGCCGTATGTTCTTCACCGATAAACTCGTTGGTATGGGTGCTCAAATTGTCTTATGTGATCCGCACCGATGCATTGTTCAGGGACCTACCGAACTTTACGGCGAAAAAATGGAAAGTCCCGATATTCGCGCCGGTATGGCGCTGGTACTGGCTGCCCTTTCGGCGAAAGGCACATCGGTCATTCGCCATATCGGACAGATTGACCGTGGTTATGAGAAAGTAGATCAGAAGCTGGCAGCCTTGGGCGCTAACATCCAACGAGTGGTTGAATAACAAATCAAAAAATCCCGGAACCTTCGGGATTTTTTGATGATCATCTGTTTTAGTTCTTCTTGGCAGAAGCGTTTTGTACTACCTCTAAAAATTGATCCAGTATTTCGCGCAGCATTCCCTCGGGTAAGGCGCCAACCTGACGGTGAATCACCTTGCCGTTGGCAATAAATAGCATCGTAGGAATGCCCTGAACCCCATAACGCATTGCCCATTCGGGATTTTCGTCGGTATTCACTTTCGCGACAATTAATTTTCCAGCATATTCCGCAGCAATTTTATCCAGGATTGGGGCAACCATGCGGCAGGGGCCGCACCAGGGTGCCCAAAAATCAACAATCACCGGCAAATTTGACTGAAGTACCGTTTTTTCAAATGCTGCATCCGTTACGTGTACTGGTTCTTTAATCATTCCTTTCTCCTCTCATCAGTTTTGATATAGTATACCATTTGAAAAAAATTCATGCTAATTTTGATGCTGAGTGAATTCAAAAGTTGCATAAAATATCAGACCTCTCAGATTTCGAGAGGTCTGAAAACAATCCTTAAAACCTGATCCTGAAAATCACTTGACTTTTACCGAAATGGTCTTCGGACGCATCTCCTCGGCTTTGGGTAATACCAGCGTGAGAATACCATTCTCATATTCGGCTTTGGCTTTTTCTACAACCACATCCACCGGCAATTGGATGGAACGGGTAACCAAGCCGCTGCGCCGTTCGCGGATATGGTAGGTGGCATCCTCCCGGACTTTTTCCTCCTTGACTTCTCCGCGAATGGTTAACACCTGGTTAGCCACGGACACCTGGATATCTTCCGGTTTTACACCCGGCAAGACGGCCTTGACTACCACTTCATCATTGGTCTGGTACATATCCACAGCCATCCAATCATATCCGCGCCAACCTTCCAGTTGACGGCTTAACATGTTGTCAAAAACTTGATCTACCATCGAACGTAAAGTTGCCATCTCTCGGAAGGGATCAAACAGGGTCAAGTCTGCCATACTCCACCTCCTTGATCATTAAGTCGGCTTATCCTTTTGTATAAAACATAAAGATAAGAATATGACAAACGAAATATTAAAGATTTATAAAAACATTGCCGCTTAATCTGAATCTTTTTTGGATCCCTCGCGGGTAAAATCCACAAACCGATAGCCTACCCCTCGTTCTGTAAGAATATACTTTGGGTTTGCCGGATCTTTTTCTAATTTTTGACGAAGGTAATTGATATAAAGTCGTACATAGTGGGGTTCATCTCGATATTCATAACCCCACACCTTTGAAAGCAATTGATCATAGGTCATCACCCAGCCAGCATTTTGCACCAGGTGATAAAGCAGACGGTATTCGGTTGGTCGCAGCTTAACCAGCTTGCCATCCACCCAGACTTCACGCCTGCCAAAATCAATTTTCAACCGATCATCAATCTCATAAACTTCTTTCGAACTAAAACCACTGGCTTCAGTTCGACGCAAGACGGCCCGCACACGGCTAACCAATTCTCTTGGGCTGAATGGTTTGGTTACATAATCATCCGCCCCTAATTCAAGCCCCCGCACGCGGTCATCCTCTTCTCCCTTAGCGGTCAACATGATCACCGGAACATTACTGATTTCACGAATCATTTTTAACACTTCAAACCCATCCAAATCCGGCATCATCACATCCAGAATGACAACGTCCGGCATCGCATCTCGCAGTTGATGGATGGCTTCCAAACCCCGATGCGCTTCTACCACCCTGAAACCATCGTGTTCCAGGTTTAAGCGGATGAAGCGCGCCATGCGTTCCTCATCATCCACTACGAGAATTACGCGATTCTTAAAATCCTCATCTTGAGACATGGGTTTATTCCCTTACGAAGGTAATGATTTCCTCTTCCTCGCTGGTTGGTAAAACCTCGATGAAGGTTACGCGACTCATAGGCCACATGACCATGGTTACATTTGGTTCAAGGTAATGTAAATCTTTCCCGTCCCTCTTTCTAGGATTTTTGAGGATTACCAAATTGTCAGCCGGTGACGGCAAAGTATCCACCTCACCAACAACAGGATCTTCATTTACGATGTGGAGAATTAAGGTTGGCATTGCACCATTCCATTTATTTATGAATGATCAACTGAAATTTTAGCTTTCCCAATGCAATTACATCCCCATGCTTCACAGGGTAATCCACATGTGGGACAATTTTTTGCCCATTTACCCGTGTCCCGTTCGCCGACCCCAAATCCATGATCGAAACGCGCTGCGATCCGATTTTGATTGCAGCATGCAGCCGGGATACTCCCTGAGTATAAGCTTCAAATTCAGACAAATCAACATCCGGTAAAATAGGCTGCCCTTCAGCAATGCGTCCGAGCGAAAACTCGGAGCGGCCAGTGAGGTGGATTGTTCTCCCCGAATCGATCATGTGCAATGAAACGACCGGCTCAGCGCCTTCAACAACCGCCGTTTCAATTTTCACCTCTGGAATAGGGACGCTGGAAAAAACAGCGCTACCGTTGAGCATATCAGAATTGACTTTTTCTAAATTCTGAGTAGTTAACGTATCAACCGAGGTCAATTGTGCGCCGCATTCGCTACAAAACAAAGCACCCGGTAATTCCTGATGCTGACAATTAGGGCAACGAATCATGGCTCCCTCCTCGCCGGACTGGGCAACAAAAACAACGCGCGTGTACCATACTTAATTTTCTTATCCCCTTCTTTGCTGAAAGAATGAGTTCTCTGGATGTGATCGGCCTCAACCAGAACGGTTTTTGCCAGTTCACGATCACCCTGGGCAAGTAAATGAGTTGCTAAATGCTGCAGATGCCGCGTTGCTTTCCCAATATCTCCTGATTGCACTTCCAACCGGGCTTTTTCTTGCAAACGATACAGCGTAATTTTTGACATTGCCTGAAGGATTGACGTGGGTGGCTTTTCCGTCTGCCAGTTTTCTCTGGTTTGACGGAAAAGATGCACCCCATAGCGCCCAAATGGATTGGCCAGGGATGGAACTTGCATTTGAATAAAACCTTTCAAGAGTTCAACTTCGGTTCGATTGTTGGCGAGCGGGGGTAGTTTGAATTCTAATATAATACTGGTTTTTTTTCCATATTCAATTGTACCCAAAGGTATGGGCGATTCGTTGCCCAGCGGGGTGATGTCGGGATGAATACGAAAAACATACCGCAGTTCTATCCCTTCTTCCAAATTGAAGAACCACTCAATTTTTCTTGCATAACTGACCGAAATGGATTGCATTTTACTTTCGATAAATTGGGTAAGGTCTTCATTGCGGTTGACGTATACCGCATTACCTCCGCTTAATGCCGCTATTCGATCCAAAAAAATATCATTCCACTCATCCCCTATCCCCAGGGCATTAATCGGCACCCCTTCCTCGCGTGCCTGGGCAGCCAGATCGATACAGTTTTGTTCATCCCCATAGGTATGGCCATCTGTAATCAAGATCAACTGCTTGATCATTCCTTCCCGGCTAAATCGTTGAATCAAGTCATAACCGGTAGAAAGTCCTTGAAAAATTTCGGTTGCTCCACCGACCTGTAATTTACCCAGCACACTCTCTACAGATGCTGGATCTTCAAGTTCCTTCGGAGGTAAAATTACCTCTGCCCGATCGCTGAAAGCTACAATGGATAGCCGATCTTTGGGTCTTAATTTTCGGGTTAAAAGGACGATATTCTGCCGCACCATCTCAATTCGCTCACCGCGCATGGAGTTGGACCGATCAACAATTAAACACACATGGATGGGTGGCAGATCTTTGGGGTCTGGTTGTTTGGGTGTATCCAATTCCAGTAAAACATAAAAGAGTTGAGGTTCATCTAACAGCGGAATTTGCGACCGCCCGTAGGTTATGGAAATATTAACCTCGGGTAGTTCTTTAAACTCCGCCGGTAGTTGTTCGTCATAAGCCAAACGTTTTTTGGGATTGGAGAGTACTTCGTAGGCTTCTTGAATTTGTAAAAATTTTTGCTTGGCAAATGGATCGGGGTTCACATCCGGATGAAAACGCCGGGCAGCCTCGAAATATGCCGTTCGGATATCTTCCGCACTGGCATTGAAAGGAATTTCAAGGACTTGATAAAAACTCGTCTTCATCCCAAAACTCTTAGAAATACTGCACTAACACAACACTGATGTTGTCCGGTCCTCCACCAAGGTTTGCTGCATCTACAAGATTTTTACAAGCCACAGAGGGGTTTCTCGCACTGGCGATAATTTGGAAAATTTCAGCCTCTGGTACTACTCCCCACAAACCATCACTGCAAATCATTAAATATCCCGGGTGAGGCATGGGCAAAGATTGGATATCGGGGCGAAATGGCTCTGCCTGCCCAAGCGCTCGATAGAGCACATTTCGATTGGGATGGACGGAGGCTTCCTGTTCGGTAATT
Source organism: Bellilinea sp. (assembly GCF_034432615.1). GTDB lineage: Bacteria > Chloroflexota > Anaerolineae > Anaerolineales > Anaerolineaceae > Bellilinea. The sequence goes on from NZ_DAOUBL010000274.1 coordinate 50,997, forward strand.
TGCCCCAGTTCTACCAGACGCCGTACAAGAGAATGATCTTGAGTGATCAATTGCATTCGTCCATCAGGAAAAATGAAATATGCCCGGCTGTCCCCCACATGAGTTATCGTTACCTGTTCCCCAATCACCAGTGCTGCCGTAAGCGTTGTCCCTCCGCCAGGCGCGCGGCGGGTAACCGCTTGTTGCGCCCTTGTAACTGCAATTTCCATGATTTCCTGGAGGCTTTCACCGCTTGATTCCCCATCAATCCCAATGAAGGGAAGATAAATTTTGCTTAATATGGTTTCAACAACTGCTTTTGCAGCAACACTGCTCGCCACCTCGCCATACTCATAACCTCCCATTCCATCCGCAACGAGGAACAAACCAAAGGGAATCTCATTATTTCCATCTGCCAGCGTTGCCGAAAGCGAAAATAAGGCGTCTTCGTTATGTTCTCGCTGTCTGCCAACAGACTGACCACAACCCACCAGAAAATGCGGCGGAGACATGGAAACGGTAGGTATTGAAACAACCTGTAACTGTTCCTCAGTCAAAGGAGCGGTTTGAATATTTTCCGCTAAAGGGCGGGTCTGAATATTTTGATTTTTTTCTCGAACAAAGAGGTTCTTTATAAATTTCAGCACAATTCCTCCAAAAAATTCTCGCCATTTAGACCAAAATAGCGTAGAAAATATGGTCTGCAGATCCAAAATAGACGGTATCGTTGAAGATCAAGGGCGTACTGGTAATCGGACCTTCGGTCGCAAACTTCCACCTTAATCGCCCGGTTTTCAGTTCCAAACAGTACAGATTTCCATCCGCGGAACCACAAAAAACGATGTCCTTATGCACCATCGGTGAACCACTGACCTGATGATTGGTCTGGTACTTCCAGATTTCGCGGGAATTATTGGCGTCAATACAATAAATATTTCCATCTGCTGACCCAAATAATAAGTAATGGTCAACCCGGTATGGCGAAGAAACCGAACCTTTCATCATTCGATACCGCCAGATTACCCAACCACTTTTCGCATCCAGAGCATAAACCGAGCCATCTAGCGAGGTGAAATACACAATTCCCTGTGTAACAAGAGGAGAAGAGGTGATTGCTCTTTTGGCGCGAAACCGCCATTTTAGCTGACCGCGAAAATCCACACACAGGAAATCACCACCCTCATTACCAAAATAAATCAAATCATTCGCAACGGCTGGGGAGGAACGAATTGCCATACCGGCATCCACTTTCATCACCCGCCGCATGGACACAATGTTCACACCATAAAAGAAACCATCATCACATCCAAAAAAGACATGCCCTTCAACGATTCTTGGAGAGCTGCGAATTGGACTCTCCAGCGGTAAGGTCCATGCCATTTTGCCCGTCTTTGGGAGAATGGCATATAAATTTCCGTCTTCCGAACCCACAAAAATCAAATCGTTCGTAATCGCTGGCCGGGTAACAATTCCCCCATTGGTGGGAAATTTCCACTTGAATTCACCACTGGCTGCGTCCAGGGCATATAAATTGTGATCATAAGAACCCACGTAAATGATACCGTTATCGTAGGAAGCCGAACCTCGAATTTCATCCTCGCAACGAAAGATCCATATCGGTTTGACAACCTGTTCAGAAACCACCGCCGGCAAGCTGATTCTGGACAATGCGCCAGTTTTCTTAGCAGCATTTAAAAGCGCTTCTTTCATCGCTGCCGCCGATTGAAAACGTTCTTGCGGGGAATACTTTAAGGCAGTCTGGATGACGGTTTCCAACTCAATACTTACCGCCGGATTGATTTGACGGATTGGCCGTTCGGCAAATGAAAATGGCGGTTCCATGCGCGGATCTCGCTTTGTCAGCAGGTGATGCAGGGTTGCCCCAAGTGCATAGATATCCGCCAGTGGTGAAGCTTCACCTCGATACTGTTCAGGTGGAGAGTACCCCTCCGTTCCGATCATGGTTCCTTTTTGACCTTCACGAAACATTTTTGCAATCCCAAAATCAACCAGCACAACATGACCTTGCTGATTGATCATGACATTCGAAGGTTTCATATCGCGGAAAATGATCGGTTCGGGTTTGTGATTATGTAAATATTCCAGCACGTCGCAAATTTCAATAGCCCAGGCAATTACCTTATCTTCGGCAATCGGCCCTTCACTTTCATTGAGTATCGCCTCTAAATCCTTGCCATTGATATATTCCAACACCAGATATGAACGTTCTTCGTGAGAAAAGTAATCGAAAATCTTCGGAATCGAGGGATGGTTTAGCGTGACGAGAATATTGGCTTCCCGTTCAAAATTTTGCACAACCGTTTGGCGCACCAGCGGATCCCGCGCCTGATTGATCATCTCTTTGACTGCTACCAGTTTGATCACATTAGGAAAATGCAGATCGCGCGCCCGATAGACAGAGCCCATACCCCCAACACCAATTACGTCCTGAATCAAATACCGATCAACCAGAACGAAACCTGTCTGCAATTGTTTGACAGGTCCTTGTCCGCCACTAAAACTTTGAGTGATACGATGAGTATCCAGTTTGACCTCCCGGGACCTAAATCACCTTTCCCCCGAAAACCTGAATTTTTCAGTAATAATGAACAAGTATAACCCTGATGATTTTCGTATTTTGTTGGGATTTTTGACAGCCTTACGTATTGTTAAAATTATATCTACAAAACTTCTTTTTGCAACAAAAATAGCCCTTGCATTCACCAAACAAATTTAAAATTGCCTGTCAAGCAAACTGGACTTCCCCTAAACTTTTGGTTAGAATTTAATCAACGATGCGATCAATCAGTGGAAATAAACGGCTTTTTCTCAAGGATTTCACCTTGAGGGAAAGTCGTATTTATTATCAAAAGGCAAGAATCCAATCAGGAGAGGGAAATGTTTGCTAACATTGATCAGGCTCAGGCTTTCGTCAAACAACACGGCATCCGCATGGTTGATTTAAAATTCATTGACTTATGGGGGCGCTGGCATCATGTAACCATTTCGGTTTCCGAATTTAACCCTTCGCTCATGGAAAACGGCGTGGGGTTTGATGGTTCAAGTGTCGGATTCAAGTCCGTTCGGGCCGGCGATATGGTACTCATTCCAGATCTTTCTACAGGTTTTATGGATTCATTTTGGGAAACCCCCACCCTCAGTTTTATTTGCAACACCATGGAAGCAGACACCAAAGAACTTTTCGCTTTTGATCCCCGCGAGATTGCCCGACGGGCTGAAAAGTATCTAATCGAATCAGGAATTGCAGATAAATCCATTTGGGGACCGGAATTTGAATTTTATATTTTCAACAAAGTAACCTTTGAAAACGGTGTTAATGTATCTGTATATCGTGTCGATTCGATCGAATCCAACTGGAACAGCGCTCAGGGTGGTCATGGCCATTTCATTCCCCTGCACGGTGGTTATCACGCCATCCCGCCGCGCGATCAACTGTATAATCTTCGTTCTGAAATTGTCACAACTCTCGAAGAAATTGGGTTAAAGATCAAGTATCATCATCACGAAGTGGGTGGACCCGGCCAATGCGAAATCGAAACTCCTTTATTAGATATAATGTCAGCCGGCGATGCCTCAATGCTGATAAAGTATGTTACCAAAATGGTGGCACTGAAACAGGGGCAGACCGCCACTTTCTTGCCAAAACCACTTTTTGGCGAAGCGGGAAACGGAATGCACTTTCACCAACTCCTTCGAAAAGGGGAAACCAATGTCTTTTATGACCCTGCCGGCCCTCACCTTCTCAGCAATACCGCCCTATATTACATTGGCGGATTACTTACCCACGCCCCTGCCATTTTAGGCATCACAAATCCCAGCACCAACTCCTATCGCAGGTTAGTCCCCGGTTTTGAAGCACCTGTAAACTGCTTCTTTTCCAGTGGCAATCGCAGCGCAGCCATCAGGGTGCCAAAATACGCAACTGAGCCAGACAAAGTCCGTTTTGAATTCCGACCACCAGATGCAACCTGCAATCCCTATTTAGCAATGGCAGCCATGTTGATGGCAGGAATTGACGGGATCAAGAAACAGATAGACCCATCAGCAGCCGGTTTTGGACCTATCGACGAGGATATTTTTTCCTGGCCTTCGGAAAAACGCGCGTCAATTCTCAGCTTACCGACCTCCCTTGATATGGCATTAACTGCCCTCGAAGAGGACCACCAGTTTCTTCTTGAAGGCAGCGTCTTCAGCGAGGAAATGCTTAAAGAATGGATTCGAGGCAAACGATGCGAGGAATCTCAAATTCGGATCAGACCCCATCCTTACGAAATCGAATTGTACTTCGACCTATGATGATTAATTTGACGGGCGGCAAATTGCGCAGGGGCACAATTTTCGTAGATATTGCCAGTTAAATATCCCAAAATGATGGCCATCTTCCCATTCAATGGTGATAGCATAACTGCCTACAGCTTCCAACTTTTTCATTCGTGTGGCCGCAGATTCGGGAAGATCAATCTCAAAGACTTCTTCATCCGGTTCTGAACGCATGTTTTCATGGCCGCCACGGCAGGATGCACATGGACAGGCAGCCCTTAACAGCCCAAACGGATATCGAGAAAGATGTCCATCTTCCCATTCAATGGTCAAGACACGAGTTGTGCGATTTGCAGAAATCTTTTTTGGAGAATATTCCATTTTATTTTACGCCCTCAAGGTTGAGATTCGGTACCTAAATCAATTACTCTGAGAAAACGAGAGGCTGCCCAGCCGCTGCGTTTCTCATCATAAGGCGCGGTGAGATACCACCACGTAAAACCATCCGCTTCTTTGGGTCCATCCACTACTTTGAACACCTCCGATTCATACCCAAGAAACAAAATATCCGTATTGGTGCCTGGCTCCCGCCGAAGGCGCAATCCATCTCCACCCGTACCGAATATTTGCACAAACAAACCAACCCGGATGCCGTCTATTGTAATAGAAAGCGCCGGTTGGGTCGCGGTTGGGGTAGCAAAAAGGGACATTTGCCCACCGATGGTTGAGGTTGGGGCTGGCACTATGGTCAGTACAGCTGTCGCTTCCTGTGTCAATTCAACCTGTGTGGGTCTTAATAACAGTGTTCCAGCAATTATGGCAGCACCAATTAACAGGGCTATCAAAGCCGACAAAATAATCGTCCCACAGCCAGATGCCGGCAAATTCCTCATCGGTCATCCTCCCGTTGGCAGCAGGAAAAAACCAATTCCGAGAATTAGATACACCCCCAGTAATGTGGCTCCTTCCAGCCAATTCGATTCTCCGTCGAAGGCCACCATCGCCGCTATCACAACTCCTCCTCCCAGGGCGAGCAATTCAAAGCGGTTGAAAATTAAAGTCAGGGGATTGCCCATTAATAAACTGACAAATACCAGCAAAGGAGCAACAAACAGGGCAATCTGCAAACTGGACGAAACAGCAATTTCCATGGAAAGGTCCATATTGTTCCTGACCGCCACCGTTACGGACACCAAATGCTCTGCAATATTACCAATTAAGGGGATTAAAATCACACCCAAAAAGAATTCCGATACACCAAGGGAAACCACCACTTCTTCAACTGAACCGACCAAAAATTCACTCATGACAACCACTCCCAGGGTGGATAGCGTCAGTACCGCTATGGCTTGTGATGGTTTCCGGTGCCGGCTTACTTCAGTTTCTACTGCAACCGAAGCTACCGCAATCGGACTCCTGGTCATTTTGAGGGTGTAAATTAGGCCAGCAATATACAGGGCAATCATAACCGCTGCCACCCCCAGACTCAACGATTCGACCCCCCAACTCCCCTCAGCACCAATGGAGTGGCTGAAAAAAGAAGGAATTATTAAAGCTACAATAACCACAACCAGCATTACAGCATGGTTTGCGGCTTGTTGCCGATCGAACTTTTGAATTCCATTTTTTAGTCCTCCCAGAAGCATGGAAAGACCCATGACCAGCAATAAGTTCCCTATAATCGAACCCGTGATGGAAGCTTTCACCAATTCCAACAACCCCTGGCGGATTGCCATAATGGTAATGATTAATTCCGCCGCATTCCCCAGGGTGGCATTCAGCAATCCACCGATTTTTGGTCCAGTGTAAGCAGCCAGCGCCTCGGTCGATTCCCCAATCAAGGCCGCCAAAGGTACAACAGCCAATGCCGAAAAACCAAAAATCCAGATGGGTTGCCAATGTAAAAGCTCTGAAAGAATACTAACCGGTATTGCAAATAACAACATATGAACGGGATGTTTTTGGATATAGGAGATCAACGATTTCATAATGATTTTCCTCAACAAGATTATGTAGATTATAACTCCGATACCTGACAAGAAATTTGACATCAGAGGGTGTGATATAATTCAACCAGTAAAATTCGGACATGGAAGATTCAAAAACCGTTGTACCCATTTTAGGCAACCGGTATCAACTGCTCCAAACCATTGGAACTGGGGGTATGGCAGTTGTATATTTAGGTCGCGATACCATGCTGGAACGACCGGTGGCTATCAAAATCCTCCGGGAAGATTATTCCAAAAACGAAGCCTTCCGGGAAAGATTCCGATTAGAAGCAAAAGCGGCTGCTAATCTCTCCCATCCAAACATTGTAACCGTCCATGACTTTGGTTTTGATTCCGACCGTCTTTACCTCGTCATGGAATATTTACCAGGAACAGATCTGAAAACCATCTTGCGGGAGAGAACCCGTTTGCCTATCCAGGAAGCGGTGAATATTATTGTTCAGGCTGCAGCAGGGATTGGCTATGCGCACCGAGCCGGATTGATCCATTGCGATGTCAAACCTCACAATATCCTGGTGACCCCCGATCAACGCATCAAAGTTACCGATTTCGGTATTGCCCGCGCAATGGCCAGCATTCACCCTGAAGAGAGGTCGGACGTTGTGTGGGGCTCTCCCCTTTACTTTTCACCTGAACAGGCTGCCGGCGAACCTCCCTCACCCGCCTCTGATGTTTACTCCTTGGGCATCGTCCTGTACGAAATGGTCACAGGCAGACTTCCCTTTCAAAGCAACGACCCGGTTGAATTGGCGCGGATGCACCGGGAAGTTTTACCCCCTCATCCCCGCCGTTTTAACCCTGAAATCCCCCCCACCCTTGAACAAATCATCCTCAAAGTGCTTTCAAAGGAACCGGCTGCCCGTTATCGAACCGCAGATCAATTTGCAAGGGTTTTATCCACCTTCTTAGAAACTCAACAGGCTCACCCTCTTGTACGCCCAAACTCCTCCGAGGCAGATACTCAACCCCAACTGATCCCGCTGCAAACCCCTCCAGCTGCTCAACCATCTATGGCAACTCAGGAAAGTGATGATGCTGCCCTGAACATTGATTGGCTGACCATTTTTTTGGCTCTGCTGGCAATTTTAGCTGTGGGTGGTTTGATACCCTTTTGGTTATATGTCTGGTTTTCCTTTAATCCTCCCATCTGAAAGGGTTCATCAGGTTGTATTACCTATCGGCGTCAATTCTTTCTGCAGATTTTTCAAACCTCTCGGATCAAATCCGTCAGGCAGAAGATGCCGGTGTGGACTGGATTCACATTGATGTGATGGATGGACATTTTGTACCCAATATTACCATGGGGCCGTTTATTGTCGAAACCTGCCGAAGAATCACCTCTTTGCCACTGGATGTTCACTTAATGATTGAAAAGCCAGAGAATCACATCCAATCCTTTGTGAATGCAGGTGCAAACTGGGTAAGCATTCACATTGAAGGTAACCCCAATGTCCACCGCACTCTTCAACTGATTCGTTCATTAGGGGCAAAAGCAGGCATCGTTCTGAATCCGGGAACCCCTTCACAAGCAATAGAAGCTGTTCTTCCCTTCATAGACTTAGTCCTGGTCATGACGGTCAATCCCGGTTTCTCAGGTCAAACCTTCATTTCGCAGGTATTGTCCAAAATTACTTCAATTCGAAAATTAATAGATGAATCCAACCCCAAGGCTATAGTTCAGGTAGATGGTGGGATTAACCCTGAAAACATCGCGGCTGTAGCCGAGGCTGGGGCGGATTGTTTTGTGGCAGCTACAGCCATATTCAAGCACCCACAGGGGATCGCGGAGGGTGCCAAATCTCTTCGTTTGGCACTGCAAAAAAAAATGCGGCTTTCGCCGCAAATTCAAGAACGCGGCTAACGCCGCACATCTCGAAAGGATTGAACTACTTGGTCTTAACCAATGTCCGAATGCACTTTGCACACAAAACACGGCGCACTTTACGCCCACTTTCCATCACCGTCACCCGCTGCAGGTTGGGTTTGTAGGAGCGGTTTGTAGCGCGCATGGAGAAACTTCGGTTATGACCAAAAGTCGTTGTTTTACCGCACCGTTCGCATTTAGCCATGATCTTCAAATCCTTTCCAGCAACAAAACTATCTTCCAGCCGCACATTGACCGGACGCAAGGGTACATTTTACCACACAGCGCATCTTTTTTCAACTTAAATTGTTTTATAAAAGAGGGATTGCGACTATGAGCGAACCAAATCCACTGGGCAATATTTTTATCTCACACCGGGCAATTGCATCCATCGCCCATATGGCAGCCATTGAGTCTTACGGAGTTGTAGGTCTTGCCGGAAAAAATCTGGCGGAAGACCTTGCCAATAAAATTGTCAAAGATCCTTCCAAAGGAGTCGAGGTTGAGCTCAAAGAGGATGGCATCATTATTGACCTCTACATCATTGTCGAATACGGAACTCGGATTAAAATGGTAACTTCAAGTGTCGCTGAAAACGTCCGTTATCAAATCGAAAAATGGCTTGAGTTACCGGTGAAGGAAGTCAATGTTCACGTGCGCGGATTACGCATCAGCGACACGGATTAGAAATCTACTGAATTGGTTTGGAGCACTATGAGTGATGATGTGAATCGAACAACCCTGCCTCAGGCTAGGGAAATTGCACAGGCAGGGAAACTTGATGGAATTGCTTTGAAAAAATTAGTGGAAGCCGGCACACTTTGGTTGAAGACAAACCAGCAGCTGGTCAATTCTTTGAATGTTTTTCCTGTCCCCGATGGCGATACCGGTACCAACATGTTGTTGACCATGCAGGCCGCGTACAATGAAATCCTGCATTCCGAAGAAAAAAATGTTGGAAAAGTTGCCCACGCCATTGCACAGGGCGCTCTGATGGGGGCCAGAGGCAATTCAGGCGTGATCTTATCTCAGCTTTGGAGAGGATTTGCGCGTGCTTTGGATAATTTTGAAGAAGTAGATGGCGAAATTCTTATCAAAGCGCTGGTAGAAGCCAGGAACACTGCCTATAAAGGAGTCGTCCGACCCGTTGAAGGCACTATTTTAACGGTTGCCAAAGATATTGCCACCGCGATTGAAGCATTTAAAGGTAAACCTCTGACTTTGGAATGGCTGGAAAAAATTGTATTTGAAGCAGATTTATCCGTACAAAAAACCCCTGAACTGCTGCCCATTCTCAAACAAGCCGGTGTGGTAGATTCCGGTGGTAAAGGCTTATTCATAATATTGGAAGGAATGCTGCGCTACCTAAAAGGACAATCTCTGGAAACGCCCACTACCAGCGTACAACCGCTATCTGCAATGAACTTAGAGGAAACCATGGAAGAAATTGAGCCGGGTCAGGATTTTGAGGTTGTGGTAGATTTTCGACCTCATCAACCGCTGGATTTGGACCGTTTTTATGAGCATCTTTCTCAAATGGGAACCTCCATTCAAGTTGGTGAAGGTGACGGCATGTATCGTATGCACATTCATGTCCCCACCGAAAAACGCTATGAACCAATTGAGTACACCATGAGCCTGGGTACAATCACCAAAGTGGCCATCGAGAATCTTCTGGCTCAAATGGAAGAGAAAAAGAATTCCTCTCCACCAATTGAATTTCCACCATGTGAACCCGGAAAAATTGCGGTTGTAGCGGTGTCTCCCGGTCTAGGGCTTTCTCGAATTTTCGCGAGTCTGGGAGTAAATGCCATCGTTGAAGGTGGTCAGACCATGAATCCCAGCACCGAAGAAATCTTAAAGTCTTTTGAAAACCTGCCAACTGATCAAATTATTATTTTGCCCAATAACAAAAACATTATTCTGGCAGCTCAGAATGCCGCTTCCCTTTCAGTTAAAAAGGTAAAAGTCATTCCCACCAAGACCATTCCTCAAGGGCTCAATGTGATGCTGCGTTATGATCCTGATGGAGACCTGGATGAAATTGCTGCAGAGATGGAACAGTCCATTCTGGAAGTGGAGACCGGTGAAATCACTACAGCAACCCGCTCGGTTGAAATTAATGGAGTAAAGGTGAAAGAAGGACAGGTCATTGCCCTTTTGAATGGACAATTGGTTGCGTCAGCCAGCGATCTGGAAGAAGCCTGCTTTGAACTGCTCAATGCCGCAAAAACCGAAGAAAGAGAACGAATTACCCTGTTTTATGGTCAGAACATTACCCTGGATGAAGTAAATCAACTTGCAGAGAAAATACAGCAGAAATACCCCGACCACGAAATGGAGATTCACGAAGGCGGGCAGCCCCACTATCAATTAATCATTTCGATTGAATAAACGATATGCGCAAGATTGGCGTCCTGGTTGACAATACTGCTCAATTTCCTCGCCATTCATTTCCGGGACAGAATTTAATCCGAGTTGCAACCCATGATGTAGCCTTTCGTGGGGCAATCTATCCGGCGGGAGATGGATTGAAGGTTTCCGAATTGCCGTCGTTTGCAAGAGAACAAGATGCACCTAAACTGCTTTCACCTTCTCCAGAAAAATTCAACCAGATTTTAACCGGAATGGGCACCGAATTTGACGAAGTGCTGGTATTGGTACATTCCTCTCACCTGAGCAGCACATTTTACAATGCCAGTCTGGCAGCCTCAAGCCTGCAAGGCAGGCTGCAGGTTAATGTAATAGATACCAACACCTTTTCGGCTGGGTTGGGAATGCTGGCGCAACTGGCTGCTCAGGTTATTCAGCAGGGGGCTGATCTCGCCGAGGTTGAGCACATCGTCAGACAACAAGCTGCTCATACCTACACAATCGTTTGCTGCCCGGGGCTTTCCTATCTGTCTCAAAACGGGATTGTTGATCCGGCTCAGGCCGTTGTTGGAGAATTCCTTTCAATGATGCCGGTATTTTCCTTTGAAGACGAACGCCTGACGCCCATTGAAAAAATGCGCAATAACCGAAATATCACGGAGTTTTTCATCGAATTTGTTGAAGAGTTTGATGATTTACAACACATTGCGGTCGTCCAAAGTGTCCCTCCTTTACTGCACGAAACCCGTAGCATGCGCCAGATATTCCTGGAAAATTATCCAACGACCAGTTACAGTGAACATAATCTCAATTTGACCACGGCCATTCTTTTCAGTCCCAAAATGGTTGGGCTGATTGTTGCAGAAACGGTATCCGAAGACGGATAGCATAACTTTTTTTCAAACACCCGATCCATAGCCTGCTTTCCAGAATAGGGTAAAATAATCTCATGTCATCTGCACTGGAAAAAATTAGAAAATTCCTCAAACTGGAAATTGAGCGCGGTTACGACAATCGAGCTGTTGTTGGCGGACTGGATAAAATTATCCCCGCATGGGAACAGGAAGCCCATCAAGACGGCCTGCCCTCTACGGTAGTCCGCCAAATTTGCGATAAATTATCCCAATACCCTTCACTTTCTACTGACCTGCGAGAAAAAATTATTCAAGAAATCCTTGAAATTGCAGTAAATTCATCGAATTTTGCGCCGGAACCCGCGTTTTCTCCCCCACCAGGTGAAGAAATTGATTACCCACTTCTAAATAATGCAAAAAAAACCACCTTTTCGGTTAACCCGGCAAATCCTGCCCCACATGAGTCAAAAAACAAACCAACTGGTTTGGAGGCGAGTCTAAAAGTATTACCTGGAATCGGGCCAAAAAACGCCCAAAATCTCGAAAAATTGGGGCTTCACAAGCTGGAAGACTTATTGTATTTCTTCCCGCGCCGGTATGATGACTTTTCAAAAATGAAGCCAATCAACCAGGTGCGCTTCGGTGAGGAACTCTCCGTAGCCGGTACAGTGCAAAAATCCCAGCTTCGGGAAATCAAAGGCAACCGAACACTGTTTGAAGCTGTGATTTCAGATGGTACCGGTTCATTGCGTGTTTCGTGGTTCAATCAGCCATGGCTTGAGAAAAACCTTCGTCCCGGTGTTCAGGTTGTCCTCTCCGGTAAAGTAGACATGTATCTTGGAAGATTATGCATGAATAATCCCGAATGGGAATTGCTGGATCAGGAACACCTGCACACCAATCGTATTGTGCCGGTTTATCCATTGACCGCTGGTGTGAGCCAAAAAGTTTTACGCCGTTTGATGTATCAGACAGTCAGCTTTTGGGCAACACGGATTGCAGATTTTCTGCCGGATGAGATTCGGTCGGCTGGCGATCTTCTTCCCCTCCCACAGGCTCTTCGTCAAATCCACTTTCCCGACAGCGATGCAAATCTCAATTTAGCCCGCCAGCGATTGGCTTTTGATGAAATATTCCTCATCCAGTTGGGGGTGTTAAGGCAAAAACAAAATTGGCAGAACCGAACGGCTCACATATTTGAGATTAGCGAAGACTGGCTTACCGCTCAAATTAACCGGCTTCCATTTCCCCTCACCAATGCGCAACAAAGAGCCATCCGCGAAATTCGTGCCGATTTATCCTCCGGCCGCCCCATGAATCGCCTGCTTCAAGGTGATGTTGGCTCGGGTAAAACGGTAGTAGCCGCGTTGGCAATAGCCATGGTGACCGCTTCTGGCATGCAGGCAGCCCTGATGGCGCCAACCAGCATCCTGGCAGAACAACATTACCGCAGTTTTCAAAAATTATTCGTCCGCTCTGATACGGATGACTCAGCCCCTTTTAGCGCCGCAGAGGTACGCTTGCTGGTCGGTGATACACCCGAAAAAGAAAAACAGGAGATTCGCGAAGCGCTGGCCTCTGGTGAAATAAAATTGTTAATAGGTACTCATGCTCTTATCGAAGACCCTATCGAGTTTAAGCACCTTCAACTGGCAGTGATTGATGAACAACACCGTTTTGGAGTTGCTCAACGCTCTGCTTTACGCGCCAAGGGCAATAACCCTCACCTGCTGGTAATGACCGCTACACCAATTCCCCGCTCTCTGGCTTTGACCATTTACGGGGATTTGGATCTTTCTGTGATGGATGAAATGCCAGCCGGACGGCAACCCATTGAAACGCGCATCTTCACCCCCTTAGAACGCGAACGGGCATATTCTTTCATCCGTGCTCAGGTTCGCCAGGGTTATCAGGCTTTTATCATCTATCCCCTGGTTGACCAGGAGCAATCCGAAACCGAAGACGCTCTTGCAGCTGTTCAACAACAACAACGTCTTCAAAAAGAGGTCTTTCCTGACTTGAAAATTGGACTGTTGCATGGCAGAATGCGCCCCGAAGAAAAAGAACTGGTCATGCGCCAATTCCGGGATCGGGAATACCACATTCTGGTATCTACATCAGTTATTGAAGTGGGTGTGGATGTACCGAATGCAACAGTAATGTTAATTGAAGGAGCCAACCGCTTCGGGTTAGCTCAATTGCATCAGTTCCGCGGACGCGTAGGGCGCGGCAATGCCAAATCCTACTGTATCCTCATTCCGGACAATGAGGACGCTGCAGAGAATGAACGTCTCTCTGCAATGGTCGAAACCAATGACGGTTTTGTGCTTGCCGAAAGAGATTTACAACAACGCGGCCCCGGAGAATTTTTAGGCACTCGGCAGGCTGGTTTTGCCGATTTAAGAATTGCCAACCTCACCGATGTCCACACCATCGAGAAGGCCCGCAATCTTGCTCAGCAATTGTTTGAAAAAGATCCGCAATTAAGTGACCCTCGTTATCAGCCTCTTCTTGAAAAGTTAAATGCTTTCTGGGGGGAAGGACGAGGAGATATCAGCTAAGGAAAACATCATGGTCAGAGCCGTATTCCCCGGAACTTTCGATCCAATTCATTACGGACACATGGATATTGCCCGCCGCGCTGCCCGCCTGTTCGATGAAGTTATCATTGCAGTGTATAACAAACCACTTAAGAATCTGCTTTTTACCCCCGAAGAACGATTGAAGCTTGTTCAACAAACTTTCTTCGCTGAACCGAAATTTACCGTTGTGGGTTACAGCGGTTTGACTGTTGAATTTTGTAAAAATGTCGGCGCTCAGGTAATTATTCGCGGATTACGTGTTTTTTCAGACTTTGAGCATGAGTTCCGAATGGCGCTCGCCAATCACCGCCTTTATCCGGATATCGAAATGATCGCCTTAATTACCAGCGAGCAGCACACCTTCCTTTCATCATCAACCGTGCGCGAAATTGCATCACTGGGAGGAGATATCAGTAGCATGGTGCCGCTTCATGTTGCTGAAGCCTTGAAGAAAAAATTCAATGAACTTGGGGATGGACAATCTGTGGTGCCAATTACAGCACTAAGAGATTGAAATGCGTATAATATTTAATTAACTGGCTTGAAAATTGCACCACCCTTTCTCAGGCTTGGAAAGCGGAGGAAAAAAATGGACATACTGCATTTGGTAGATCGTTTGGAAGAATTATTCAATGAGAGCCGTCCAATTTGGTTCACCCATTCAGTAATGGTGGATGAGGACCGCATGTTGGACTTGATTGACCAGATGCGGGTATCCATTCCGGAAGAAATCAAAAAAGCCCAGCAAATCCTCGCTCAACGCGACCGGATTCTTGCTCAGGCTCAAGAAGAAGCCAATCGTACCATCCAGTTGGCTCGTGAAAAAGCCGAGCAAATGATTGAACGGGATGCCATTATTCAGGCTGCCCATGCTCGGGCTGAGCAAATCATTCAACAAGCGCGTTTGGAAACCGAAACGACCAAACGTGACGCCGATGAATACGTGCTTGAGTCTCTTTCGCGGTTGGAAGTTGAATTGGAAAAGATGCTTAATCAGGTACGCAACGGGGTAAGAGCCTTACAAAGCGAAAGGCAACAGTCGCTGACATCTACCCCGATTCAAACCGAAAAAGATTGAAACAGCAAAAAAAGCAGCCTCGCGGCTGCATTTTTTTATGTCTGGGTAGTTTCTTTTGCTTCTCCCTCTTCGCTTTTCTCCGCTTTCTTCGCAGCATGTTTACGTACCCGCACAGCCTCTTTGTGGGGTTTGGGTCCCAGTGCTATATCCAGCACTTCATCCATGTGAGTAACCGGTTTTATTTGTAAATCCTGCCGAACTTTCTTGGGTAAATCTATCAAATCTTTTAAGTTCCTTTCGGGTAGAATGACGACTTTCAATCCCGCTCGGTGAGCCGCCAGCACCTTCTCGCGAACCCCTCCTACCGGCAGGACACGCCCCCGCAGGGTGATTTCTCCGGTCATTCCAACATCTTTTGAAACACCGCGTTCGGTAAAGGCAGAAATTAAGGCCGTGGCAATTGTGATGCCTGCGCTCGGACCATCTTTTGGAATCGCTCCTTCAGGAATATGAATGTGAATGTCCAATCTCTCAAAGGCTTCGGGGTCAATTTCTAAATCTCTGGCGCGCGACTTGAGATAGGACAAAGCAGCCTGAGCCGATTCTTGCATCACTTCTCCAACCTGGCCGGTAATTTGCAAATTACCCTTCCCTTCCAATATAGCCACCTCAACCGGCATGATCTCTCCGCCGTTTTCGGTCCACGCTATTGCGGTTGCCACTCCAACTTCATCCTTTTTCTCCGCTTCGGTCATAAAAAATTGAGGCGGACCTAAAAACTTTTCCACAAGTTCCGGCTGCAATCGGTGCGGGAAGGATTTACCTTCCGATTTTAACCTTGCAAGTTTTCTACACATTCTGCCAATTTCACGTTCTAAATTACGGACGCCAGCCTCATAGGTATATTCTCGGATAATTTTTCGCAGTGTTTTTTCTTGAAATTTGATGTCTTCCCCCTCCAATCCGCTTTCTTCCAGTTGGCGGGGAATCAGAAAGCGATAGGCAATTTCCAACTTTTCCTCTTCAATGTAACCAGGGAACTCAATAATTTCCATACGGTCCATCAAAGCCGATGGTATTGTAGCCAGTGTATTCGCCGTAGTAATAAACATGACCTTGGAAAGATCGTAAGGAAGTTCCAGATAATGATCCGAAAAGGCGTGATTCTGCTCCGGGTCCAGCACTTCTAACAGGGCAGCAGATGGATCGCCGCGAAAATCTGAACCCAGTTTATCAATTTCGTCCAGCATAAACAGGGGATTAATGGTTCCTGCCCGGCGCATCGTTTGTAAAATGCGTCCCGGCATTGCCCCAATATAGGTGCGCCGGTGGCCGCGGATTTCAGCCTCATCCCGCACTCCACCTAACGAAACCCGCACAAATTTACGACCAAGTGCTTCCGCAATTGACCGCCCCAGTGAGGTTTTGCCGGTGCCCGGCGCTCCAACAAAGCATAAAATTGGTTGTCTCAACCGTTTGGGTTTCAGGCTGCGAACAGCAATATATTCTAAAATTCGATCTTTGGCTTTACCGAGACCGTAATGGTATTTTTCCAAAACCTTGGCAGCGTTGGCAACATCCAGATTATCCTCGGTTTCTTGCACCCATGGTAACTCTAAAATCCAGTCCAGATAGGTGCGGATAATTCCCACCTCGGGAGCCATAGAAGGCATTTGGGAAAGGCGGTCAACTTCTTTTAAAGCCACTGCCCGCACTTCATCAGGCATTGGGGTCGCTAGGATCTTGTCGCGCAATTCGGTTACTTCGCGGCTGAAAATATCCCCCTCTCCCAGCTCTGTCTGAATAGCTTTCATTTGCTCGCGCAAGTAAAATTCACGCTGACTGCGATCTACTTCACTTTGAACTCGATTTTGAATCTCATCTTCCAACTGCAACACATCCAATTCCTGTGCCAGCAACCAGTTGACTCGTTTCAGGCGGTCAATCGGATCAACCAGTAAAAGCAGTGTTTGCCGTTCGCTTTGGGGTAATGAAATTGCCGTCGCGACCATATCGGCCAGCCAGCCCGGTTCGTGAATGTTTAAAGAAAACAAATGCGCTTCTTCCGGCAGGCTGCGATCCAGTTGAACACAACGCTCAAACAAATCGCGAGTTGTGCGCATCAACGCCTCGGTTTGACGCCCAATTTTGGAAGGTTCAACTATCGGGCGGGCGCGAACCCGGTAATACGGCTCGGTTTGAACGAATTCGACAATCTCCACCCTGCGCCGGCCTTGGATCAAGGCCGAATTATTCCCATCCGGAATATTCAACAATCGCCCCACCGCAATTTCAACCCCGATGGGTAAAAAGTCTTCCGGTTTAGGGTCTTCAATTTCAGAATCTTTCAACACTAACGCAATCATCGTCTCAAAATTAAATTGAGCGTCTTCGATGGCCTGTAAGTTCGATCCCGGGATGATAAATATGGGGGAAACCATGCGCGGATAAATCACCATATCCCGCATGATTAATGCCGCGCACTCAATCAGCCCATTTTCATCTGGTTCCGCATCCGGAACCTGATACAGCTCCTCCGTGCGCTGATGCAAAGAGGAGGAAAACTCCTCAAAATCATTTGGTAACCAGTTATCTTTTTTCATACACCTGTACTCATGAAATTGGCAAACGGTTGCCGAGTCGTCTAATAATCTCTGGTTTTCTTGAGATTTCACCGATGAACTTTCGCGCACCGGCTGCAACAAAAATGCTTCCAGTAACCAGTAAAATCGAGTCCGAAGTCAAGCGTTTAATTGCTTGCTCAATTGCTGCTTCCAACGGAAGAAATACCATTTTGGGCAATGAATAATTCGAAGCAATCTCAACCAGTTGGTCGGCATGATAAGAACGAGGGTGAATGGATTGAGTAAAGATTACTTCATCCGCCCGCGGTAGCAACTCGGCAAAAATTCCTGGTATATCCTTATCGTCCGAAGCGCCGAAAACCAGAATCAAGCGGTTCTTCGGAAAATATTGATTAATGGTTTCAATTAATTTTAATGCTGAATAGCGGTTATGTGCAGCATCCACAACGATTGGCGGTTGTAAGTTGAGAATCTCAAATCTGCCCTCCCACTTGACTTGTGAGAAACCACGTTGAACAGCGGAACGCTCAAGTTTCCATCCGTACTTTTTTATGACATCTAAGGCACAAAGTGCGGTAAGAGTATTTTCAATTTGATGGTCACCCAATAGTGGCAAAACGATTTCAAAATCGTCGTGATCTTGCGTTTTTCGGGGTATTATTCGCAACTTTTGATGGGCTAATGTCCGTTCGATTACCTCAACATGATATGGCTGGTCAGAAATGATCAGTGGGGCTTCCTTTTCGGCAGCAATTCGTTCAATGACTTGCATCGCCTCTGGCTTTTGCGGTGAACTGACCACCGGCCGGCCTGGTTTGATGATGCCGGCTTTCTCTGCAGCAATTTTATCCAGTGTATCTCCTAGCACTTTCGTATGATCCAATGAGATCGAAGTAATCACAGAAACCAAAGGGGTTACCAGATTGGTAGCATCCAGTCTTCCACCCAATCCAACTTCAATAACCGCAATATCAACCTGTTCTTCGGCAAAGTACAAAAAACCTGCCGCAGTGGTTAATTCAAATGTGGTTAGCCGCTCAATTTGGCGGACGGCAGGCTTAAGTTTTTCTACCACCTGAACCAGCCGCGAACCAGGTATATGCTGGCGGTTGATTTGGATTCTTTCGCAAAAATCCTCCAAATGCGGCGAAATATAAAAGCCCGTTTTATAGCCGGCAGCCTGCAAGCCGGCTGCAATCATTGCTGCCGTCGAACCTTTCCCCTTCGTACCGGCAACATGGATAACCGGATATTGCTGGTGAGGGTTTCCCAGCCAGGCTAACAACGCAGCCATTCGGCTGAGATCGAATTTTTCGGCTGAAAATTGCAAATTTCGAGTAAGGCTATAATCAACAAAACTGTATAGAAAATCCAGAGTTTTTTGGTATTCTTGCGGGTCAAAGTTCATCAGCTGTCCAGTATTTCTTAATGACTTCACTGTATTGTACTCAAGCAAAACCTTTTTCACAAGATTTAGATTAACTTGCTTGACGTCCACACTTGCCCGATTACAATAAGAACAGGGTTTGCTCCATGCCTGCGATTGGATTACTAATTCTCCATATTCACCTGCCTGTTTCTCTCTCCTTAAAGCAGAAACGAGGTCTGCTCAAACCCCTTTTGACTCGGCTGCATAAGGAATTCAACATATCGGTCGCCGAAATTGGATTGAATGACCATTGGCAGGAAACTCTAATTGCCTGTGCAATGGTGTGTAATGACTGCACTTTTGCAACCCAATCTTTACAAAAAGTGCATACCTTTGTCGAAAATCAATTTCCCAACCTGCCCATTGTGGATCACCGCATTGAATGTTTTTAGCAGAAAGGAACTTTCTCTATGGATTTGAATCTGCACAACAAAATTGCTCTGATCACCGGCGCAAGCCGCGGCTTAGGATATGCTACAGCCGAATTGCTGGCACATGAAGGGGCAAAAGTAGCCCTGAACAGTCGAAATTCAGAATATTTGGAAAAAGCCTGTAAAAAAATTGAAAGTTTAACCGGTATTCCCACCCTGCCAATTCCCGGCGATGTGTCTGACCCTGAAATCGCCGAATCATTGGTCAAAAAGGTCGTTGATGAATGGGGAGGTTTGGACATCCTCATCACCAATGCAGGTGGACCACCGGCAGGCAAATTTGAAACCTTTGACATTGAGGCTTGGCAAAACGCAGTCCATCTCAACTTTTTCTCCGCAGTGTTTTTGATTCGAGCGGCTTTACCGTACCTGCGCAAGTCCTCCTCACCGGCGGTCTTAACGATTACATCCATTTCTGTCAAACAGCCTATAGATGGACTGGTGCTTTCCAACAGCGTGCGCGCCGCCACCGTTGGTTTGACAAAAAGCCTTGCGCTCGAATTAGGCAAAGAGGGGATTCGATTCAATTCCATTTTACCCGGCTGGACAGCCACCGAGCGTGTGGAACAGTTATTACAGCATCGCGCTCGTTCCAACAACACCAGTGTGGAAGAAGAAAGACAAAAAATTGCCTCTCAAACCGCGCTGGGGCGCATGGCCGAACCTCGCGAATTTGCCCGTGTTGCAACCTTTCTTGTCTCACCGGCCGCCAGTTATGTCACCGGCAGCATGATCGCAGTGGATGGTGGTTTTTATCGCGGCACACTGTAAATTGGACAAAATGGGTTAAAATAAGCATTGTCCCCATATTACAGGTTTGAGAGGATTAGACAAATCCATGGATAAACGCACTTTGGTCAGCCGGTTAGAGCGAATTCTACCGACAGTTGAAAAACCCGGTCGTTATTTTGGTGGTGAATTAAATCAGGTTTATAAAGACTGGGATTCCGTTAAGACACATGTAGCCCTTGCCTTTCCCGACATTTATGATATTGGCGTTCCCAATCTGGGTTTGACCATTCTCTATCATCTGCTCAACGAACGGCAAGATGTACTTGCAGAGCGAGTATATCTTCCATGGGTGGACATGGAAAACGCCATGCGCCAAAACGGAATTCCGCTTTACGCGCTTGAATCCAAAACCCCTGTTTCAGAATTTGATATTCTCGGTATCACACTGCCCTATGAAACCCTTTACACCAATGTTCTCAACCTGCTTGATCTGGCGCGAATTCCGCTCCACAGCAGCCAGCGCACCATTCGTGACCCATTGGTAATTGCTGGCGGACATGCCGTATTTAACCCTGAACCCATTGCACCATTTTTTGATGCCTTTGCGATTGGTGAAGGCGAAGAAATTATCCACGACATTGTAAATACCTATCAAGCCTGGAAAGAACACCCAACCTCCCGGCAGGATTTACTGGCAGAGCTGGCCAGGATTGAGGGTATTTATGTCCCCTCCTTTTACGAACCTGAATACAAAGAAGATGGCACAATTCGTACTATTCATCGGCTGCATCCCAACGCACCGGCTCAAGTGCAAAAAAGACTGGTTGCGCATCTCCCCAAACCTCCAACACGTTTCATAGTACCTTCAATCAGTGTGGTGCATAACCGCGTTTCCATTGAAATCATGCGAGGCTGCACACGAGGATGTCGTTTTTGCCATGCCGGCATGGTCACTCGGCCGGTGCGCGAGCGCAATGTAGATGAAATCGTCTCAGCTGTGCGAGAAGCTTTGGAAGCAACCGGTTTTGAGGAAGTCGCGCTACTGTCCCTCTCTTCATCCGATTATACCCATATCCTTGATCTGGTCAGTCGCGTTGCTGCCGAAACCAGCGATCATTATCTGACCATTTCGCTTCCCTCTCTCCGGATCGAATCCTTTTCGGTCAATTTGATGGAAAAACTGCGCGGTTCCCGGCAAGGCGGCTTTACCCTTGCGCCAGAAGCCGCTACTGAGAGGATGCGAAACATGATCAATAAACCCATTTCCACCCAGCAATTGCTGGATACAGCACGCGAAATTTACGCCCGCGGTTGGACGACCATAAAACTCTACTTCATGATCGGACATCCATCCGAAACCATCGAAGATGTTCAGGCAATCGCCGATTTGTGTAAAGCCGTACTTGCAGAGGGTAAAAAAGTCATTGGTAAACGTGCCACCCTGCACGCGGGAGTCAGCACCTTTGTGCCAAAGCCGCATACTCCGTTTCAATGGGTTGCCTGCGACACCCTCGACCAGATTGAATCCAAGCAAGCTCTCTTAAAGCGGGAATTGCGCGGTCCAGGGTTGAAATTGACCTGGAATAATCCCTACGAAACTTTGATGGAAGCCTGGCTTTCTCGCGGTGACCGTCGTTTGGCGAAGGTTATCGAAACTGCATGGCAATTGGGAGCAAAGTTTGATGCCTGGCAAGACCAGTTTAACTACGCTGTCTGGCAGCAGGCCTTTGCTATGCATGGAATTGACCCGGCTTTTTACACGCATCGCCAAAGAAGCAAAGACGAGATTTTCCCATGGGATCACATTTTCAGCGGTGTACGGAAGGCCTATCTCTTAAGTGAGTACCACGCATCTTTAATAGAAAAAACCCAAAACGATTGCCGTCAGGGTTGTTTTGCCTGTGGAATACTTCCGAAGTATGCCGATATCCGCCGGAACAACCCCGGCAGTCACTGGAAGTGCCCGGAAGTGCCCCGTCGTCCGATAAAAGTCAACATCGAACAAACCGCCTAAGGCTTACCCATGCAGCGCTTCCGCATTCAGTACAACAAAGATGCTCCATTACAATACATTGGGAACCTTGACCTGCACAAAGTTTGGGAACGATATTTACGTCGGGCTCGCGTTCCTGTTGCCTACACGCAAGGTTTTCATCCTCAGCCAAAAATTCAACAGGCTGCTCCGCTACCCTTAGGCTTTCTCAGCCAGAATGATTTGATTGATGTGTGGGTCGAAGCAGATGAAAATGAGTTTAAAGAAGACGACTTTTTTATTCACCTCCAAACCACACATCAACCCGGCATTGAAATCCTTTCTGTAAAGGCAGTCGCGCTCAACTCACCCAGTCTGCCCACGCTAATCCTTTCTTCTCTCTACCGCGTCATTCCACTGGATCCCCTCAACCTTCCCGAAGTCCAAAATCGCCTCAAGGAATTACTGGAACGCAACACCATCATTCGTACTCGACGAAACAAAACCTACGATTTACGACCGTTAATTGAAAACATCTTGTTACGCTCACTTCCAGATAACTGCCTCGAGTTCCAGATGCAGCTTTCTGCACGAGAAGGGGCAACCGGCCGACCCGAAGAAATCCTGATTGAATTAAGGCTTGATCCACACGCTGCCCGTTATGTTCGTACAGGATTTATAATGAAAGAATGAGAGCTGTACAACTTTCCCACCCATTCTACCAGTGCAGTAACCCAAAATGCGCCCTGCGGATACCTGCCGGGCGGGCGGCACAAACGGGCCAGTTGACCTGCCCCCGCTGTAAATCACCGCTTTTACCGGTCCCCACTGCGCAGGAAGTACAAACCACCCTCAGCCAATCGAGCCATAGTACAACCCCTTCCCTCCATTTAGAGGCTTTATTAGACAACATCCGCTCAACTTTCAATGTTGGCGCAATGTTTCGCACTGCGGATGGTGCCGGTTTACGACACTTATACTTGAGCGGTTTAACTCCCCTGCCCGGCAACCCGCGGATTTCCAAAACTGCATTGGGGGCTGAATTTGCCGTTCCTTGGGAATATGCCCCTAACGGGTTACAATTGGCCCAATCTCTCAAGGCTGAAGGTAAAATCTTGTGGGCTTTGGAGACAACCCCGGCAGCCTGCTCATTATTTGAAATTCAATCCATTCCCTCCCATCAAGCCCTCGTACTGGTAGTAGGCAACGAAGTGAGCGGTATTGACCCTCAAATATTGGAATTATGCGATCAAACGCTCTTCATCCCAATGGTCGGTTACAAACGCTCCTTGAACGTGGCTGTTGCGTTTGGGATCGCAGCATATCACCTCACCTTTTTAACGCAGGCTCATTTGACTGAGCCACCAATCCGGAGTAAAATCCAGCCACGATAATTGTGGAGGAGGAAGGCGATGCCGCTTTACGAATATACCTGTCTGGATTGTGGTTCGCAATTTGATGCTTTTCGTCCCATTAAGGACGCCGACGAGCCGATTCAGTGTAAAAAATGTTTCAGTCAGAACACCCGCAGAGCTTTATCTCTCTTTTTTGCCGCCTCAGAAGGCAAGCCGGTTGCTGGCAGCTCTTCCTCCGGTTGCTCATCTTGTAGTGGTGGATCCTGTTCCTGCTGTGGCAATTGAGCAATGGCGGCAACGCTCACCGATTTTTATCAGAATAAAAAGGTTTTGATTACCGGTGGATCCAGCGGCATAGGACTGGCTCTCGCCAGTCTTTTGATTCAAAATCAAGCAAAGGTTTGCATTCTCGCCCGAACTCCGGAAAATCTCCAAAAAGCCGTCCGCGAACTGGAAAATACACATCCTTCACCAGATGTCGAAATTTCCAGTCTTACAGCCGACGTTTCTGATTCGGCTAATCTAAATCAAGCTCTTTCCACTTTGTTATCCCGTTGGGGGAAAGTGGACATTTTAATCAATTCTGCCGGAGTTGCCCACCCCGGTGAGTTCTGGCAATTGGAAGAAAAAATCTTCCATCATATGATGCAAATCAATTATTTTGGAACGGTAAATGCCATTCGTGCCGTATTGCCAGAAATGTTAACAGAAAAGAATGGCATCATTGTAAACATGTCCTCCGTCGTTGGCTACATGAATATCTACGGTTACACCGCTTATGGCGCTTCCAAATATGCGGTGACGGGTTTATCGGACGCTTTAAGAATGGAATTAAAACCTCACGGAATTCAGGTTTCGCTTGTCTATCCGCCCGATACGGATACCCCTCAATTAGCCTACGAGAATCAATACAAGCCGTATGTAACCAAAGTTCTGGCAAGCAGCGGAGGAATTCTCAAGCCCGACCAGGTTGCGCGGGAAATTCTCATCGGAGTAGCCCGCCGTAAATATATTATTCTGCCCGGTTTCGAAAACAAATTGATATATTTTGCGTTCCGTTTACTAGGTAAGGGATTGACTTACGCTTTGATGGATCGCATGGTCGCGTCTGCCTTGCAGCGCAAAACGACCGCTAAAAAATAACTCCGCCAGCCAAAGCCACGCCAACCAGATCAGATTGGTTACCAGCAAATGCAGAATTTGCATCCACACCGGCGCCAGCAGGATGACGTTGATGACTCCAAGCACAAGTTGTAACACAAATAGCGCACTGAGCGCGTAGGTTGCCTGTTGCATCAATTGAAAAGGAAAATTTCTACGAAATGCAAGTGCCGCTGCAAGGGTATAAACCCCCATCAGAGCGGCAATTCCCGGATGGAAAACCCGCAAGCGAATTAAGAAGTTGGCAGTGGGGTCAAAATCCTGCTGCAACCCCTGAACAAGAGAAGTGGCAGGATAAAGGGTGTCTCCCAGTGCGGTGACGGCCCCGCTTGCGCCAAGAACAATCATTCCAATCAGCCCAAGGTAAATCAATACACTCCATCCACCTCGCTTCAGCTCCAACCGGTTTGAGTGATCATCTGCACTCCACCGGGCGGTTAGGAAAATAGCCGCAACCAGCAAGAATGTATTGATTAGATGAATCATCATCACCACGGCGCGGTGAATCGAGTCGTTTTGTCCAGTTAACTCATTCAATACCAGAACAGCCCCAATTAATGATTCTACAATAGTGAAAACACCGGCAGCCGCAGCAGATTTTCGCACCAAATGGCCTTTGGGGAATAACCGGAAAGCTGCAATTACCAGCACGGCCATTAAAATCACGACCAGTCCACTGGAGAGACGATGGGTAAATTCAATCAGCGTTTCAACTGCCGGTGCACGGGGAATCACCTCGCCATTGCATAAAGGCCAGTGTGCCCCGCAACCTGCACCAGAACCGGTAGCACGCACAAATGCCCCCCATAGAATGACCAGAATATTGTAAAAAAGAACTCCCCACACATATTTTCGAAACGATTGAATTGATTTGAAAATATTGGTCATTGTCATCATAATCCCTTTCCAATTTATTTTACCGGGCTGGTAGCGCCTTGTATAGATTGGTACGCTGTTTAACTTAAGACAAAAGACCCAAGCAAACATGCTAAAGACCACTGGTAGAACCTTAAGGGTATGTTATACTCTGTATGCCCCCAAATTCCATTCCTAAAAAGGAGCCCATATGAAAAAAGATTTTCTTGCGGTTTCTGACTATACCCCGGCAGAACTACAAGGAATGCTTGATTTGGCAATCCGCCTGAAGCAAGAATGGCAGGCAGGCGGAAACGAGCCCCTGCTCAAAAACAAAGTTCTTGGGATGATCTTCCAAAAACCCAGCCTGCGCACCCGGGTCAGTTTTGATATGGCCATGCGCCATCTGGGCGGGGATGCGTTGTACCTCTCACCCAATGAAATTGGCTTGGGGCAGCGCGAATCGATCGCGGATGTTGCCCGCGTCATGTCCGGGTATGTGGATGCCATGATGGCCAGAGTATTCGCCCATGAGCACGTGCTGGAACTGGCAAAATGGTCGAGCATCCCTGTCATCAACGGTCTGAGCGATTATAACCACCCCTGTCAGGCAATGGCGGATGCCCTCACAATTCAGGAAGAATTTGGCTCGCTCAAAGGATTGAATGTCACCTTTATTGGCGATGGCAATAATGTAGCCGTATCTTTGATGCACATCTGCACGAAATTGGGTGCAAATTTCACCATCGCCAGCCCGGAAGGGTACGATATTGTCCCCAAAGCGGTTGAAATGGCCAAGCAATTTGCCGCCGAAAGTGGCAGCCGGTTGACTTTCTTGCGCGACCCACATCAGGCCGTCAAAGATGCCCATGTCATTTATACCGACACCTGGACCAGCATGGGACAGGAAGCGGAAGCCA
>NZ_DAOUBL010000275.1:0-12032 GCF_034432615.1 Bellilinea sp.
TTCGAATTTTCGTCCCCCTCCCGCCTCCCCCAAAATCGCCCCTGCGATTTTGGGGGAGGTGCAGGTGGGGGTAATCATCACTGCCTGCCATGTTTTGATTTTATCCCGAACTCACGTTAAATTATGTCGGGCGCCGACTCGCATTCACTTTCCCCAATTAGCGGGCTGAACTCTCGCAGATGATACCCTAGGCAGGGTAAACCAGATCAACACCGGCATGGTTTTCCAATTTTTCCGCCCCCAGGCCGGCTTGAAAAGCCATTAACCCATTCCACACAGCCGCCTGCAAACGGGCATCCCCTCTTTCTGCACCCGCTTCCCACCACCAGCCGCGAATCCGCAGCGTCTTTGTCCGCCGTTCCAGCGCCGCATCACAGCGGGCGATGAACTGATCGCCGCACAAAACCGGCAGGGTATATGCCCCAAATTGGCGGGTGGCAGCCGGCTTGTACACTTCCCAGACATAGTCGAACTTGAACAACCAGCGGATGACCTCACGCTGCCAGAGCAGGTTATCCAGCGGCGGCAGAAATAACACCCGATCTGGTGCAGTTTCTACTCCTCTACTTTCCTGCCAGGCCTGCCAGTCTTCTCGGCGCATGAACAGAATTTTGCCGGGCAGTTCCTCAATTTCAACGGCCACCAGCAGCCCCTTCGCGACCAAACGCCGCAAGGCAGCCAGTCGCTCGTTACTTTTCATGCCCAAAATGCCGCCCCACGCCTCACCAGCCGTCGGTGAAGCCAGCCCCATCCCGCCCACCCGTCGCAGCACATGCCAGTCGTGGTAGTCTTCCAGCCGCTCAAACGGCGGTTTTGCCGCATAAATTTGGGCAGGCAGCAAACGCTCGGTCAGGTCAAAATAGCGGCGGGTTCCCACGCGGTGATGAATGCCCAGTTCACCCATATTGTACAGGTTTTCCAGCGCCGCCCTTTCCACCCGCACCGGCACCCCCCACCAGCCATCCACCTGATCGCCCGATTGCAAGTCCAGTGAAGAAACCGCACCATGCCGGCGGATGCGATCCAGAACGTGGGGGTGAACCTGACTGACCTGCTCATGCGGCAGCCAGTGGTTTCGACGGTTTTCCTCCCGCCGCAAGCCAAAGAAGGGATAATCCTCTACCGGGTAAATGGACTGGACCTTATCCCAGCCATCCCACAACCGGCGTTCGCGGTACAACAGTTCTTCCAGCCAGTGCGGCTGATAATCCCGCACGCGCGCCTGCAAAACCAGATGCGGGCTCCACCCGACCACACTGACCGGATCAAACTGGACACAGCCAGCCCGTTGAAAGTAGGTCATGATCCCCGGCTTGCCCTCCAGCGTATGAGCCGGAAGCAGATATTGCTGCCAGAGCATAAAACGGCGCGCCTCACCGCGCGGCAGAATCATCTCGGCATCAAAATTCTTCAAAGCAGACACAGGCATCTTTCCACGAACAGGGATAACCCAATGATAACACATTTGTTCTAAAAATCAATCAAGATAAAAGCAATTTACTTCTGCGCCTCCCCCAATATTGCAGAAGCGATATTGGGGCAGGTGGGAGGCCGCCCATTTTGCTGCTCACCGCGGTTTGTTCTTATCCCGAACCCACACGTAATTTATCTGTCTTACCGGACCCGTAAAAATCAGCCTTCCGCAAGAATGCGCAAATTTCCACCCGGCAGCACCGGTACAGACGGAGGTCACTCCTGCGCCAGGCTCAGGCGCGGACGTTTGATCGGTCTGCGCACGCATAAACTCACCCCCACCACCAGCCGCAAAGCGGCTGCCAGCAGCAGGGTCGCCGCCATGCCAATCCAGCCGGCAATCAACGGGGCAAGCAGGCCGCACAGCAGCGCTGCCGCATTGTTGATCAGGTTGAACCATGCCAGATGCGAAGGACGGTCATCCGCCGGAATCCGTTCCAGCACAAAATTGATCAGGCCGCCCGCAATCCACGCCCAGCCGATACCGCCGATCAGCGAATGCGCCAGATAAATCCAGGGTTGAAAACTGTAGGTGAACATCACCAGGGTTAGCGTGACAATGATTAACCCCCAGCCGGTCAGGCGCTGAAAACCGAGGCGCTGCGAAAGCCGCCGGCTTTGCAGCGAGCCGACAAAATGCGCCACCCAAAACAACGCGCTGGCCTGACTGATGGTCACATCGCTCAATTGCAGCACATTGACTTGATACTTGGGCACGACCGGGCCAATCAGATAAACCCCCAGCTGATACACAAAAATCAGCACCAGCAGCCGCCCAAACGCCCCCCTCAGAACATCCAGCCGCAGGGATTGCAGACGCAGCGCCTTCAAGGGCGCTTTTTCGGCAGAACGCAGCTCATTTTTCAATCCGATGGTTTGCGGCTCAACCGCTGCAGGTTTTTCCGGCAGGCGCACCAGCCAGAGGTGCAGCGCGCTCATCATCGCTCCCACTGCCCCAATCGCAAACACAATCTGATAGCCGGTGGCGAATGGCATTCGATCAAGAATGACCCCCACCGCCAGCGCAGTGATCATGGTGGTTATGGAAAACAAGGCATTGCGCACCCCCGCCACCTGACCGCGCCATTCGGGCGGCACCGCCTCGGCAAAAAAGGCGTTGAAGGCAATCGCAATCAGCGTGCCGGGAATATTCATCAGCAGCGTGATCGCCAGAATGACCCACACCTGCGTACCGGCCGGCAGCAGCACCGGCAGGGGAATGAGCAGAAAGTAGAAGATGCGCATCGCCAGCGCCGACCAACGGGTCAGGCGCGCAATCGGTTTGCGTTCCAGCAGCCCACCCGCCGGAAAGGTGAACAACAGGTTCATCAGCGCCGGTGAAGCCGTGAGCAGCCCCAATTGAAAGGTACTCGCCCCCAGACGAGAAGCATATACCCCCAAAAAAACCAGAATACTGCCGTTGAGTAAACCCCACCAGGCAATATCAAGGTAAAGGTGCAAAAAATTACGCCGGAGTTCAACCGGCACCGGCTGGGCCGGGCTAAAAAGCCGTCGAATCAGGTTCATTTTACGCAGCCGATTATATCAGGGAGTATCCGAACTGCGCTCTACAATTTTGTTGGGCTGCCCCGCTCAAAACCGTCCGAGGCGGCATAACGGGCAACCGCACG
Organism: Bellilinea sp.; assembly: GCF_034432615.1. Classification (GTDB taxonomy): domain Bacteria; phylum Chloroflexota; class Anaerolineae; order Anaerolineales; family Anaerolineaceae; genus Bellilinea. The sequence goes on from NZ_DAOUBL010000275.1 coordinate 3,105, forward strand.
CACCAGCCCCACCAACAGGTTGATGGTGCGTTCAATCATCACCGCATCCCCTTCAAACGGATCGCGTTCCGAAGCCTGCGGGCGGCGGCGCACCACCCGCAGGTAGGAATTCAGTTCAACCTGGACCGCCGGCACCCCCAGGAGCTGGGACACAAAGCGGGTGATGGTTTCCTGCCGGCTGCCGTTGCCGGCGGTGAAGGTGCAGTCCACATCCACCCGCGAAAGCCAGCCGCCCCCGGCGCGAAAACCGTGGCGGTACAGCAGCCGCAAAATCAGGCGGCGGTATTCGCGCGGCAGACTTTGCCCCTGCATCGTCCCCAGTGCAATGCCAAAATCGCGGTAGGCTGCGCAGCCGTGCAGGTCCACCACAAAGCGGATGTCATAGCGGCGGACGATTTGGGTAAGCGCCTGTTTATAGGGCACATCCGGGTAGTAATTCGGGTCGGTAGCCGATTTTCGCCATGCGTACAGCACGTATGCTCCGCTCAACTCCCCGCACAACCGCGCCAGCCCGGCGGTGAAATCATCCTCCTCTTTCAACCGCCCGTGACGGGTATGGGCTGCCCCATGCGGCGCAGAAACCAACACCGGCAGACTGCCCGCCTGAAAACGAAATTCCCCCTCTCCGCGCCGCGGCGGAGTTTTGTACTCCACCTCGCTTTCCAGCGCGACCAGCCGTTCCAGCCACCCGTCCATCCTGCAGTTCAGCCGATCTAAATCCGCCTAGACCCGCACATAACGGGCTGCCAGATGGTAGCGGCGGCGGGTCGGCACACCCCCGGCATCGCAAAACAGGCGCACACACAGGCTGGCTTCGTCCTCATCCTCGGCCTTCTGGAAAGCCTCTTTGCTCTGCCAGAATGAAATGATGTGCCACAGGGTCGGGTCGTCCTCGCTCTGCACCAGCGCGGATTCAACCAGGCCGCGCGGCGGGTGACGGGTGACTTTGTCTTGATAATCCTTCTGCAGGGTGGTCCAGTTTTCGTGGCTGACGTGACCGGAAAGAATGGTAACGTACATTTCAGCCTCCTTTCCCGGGCGGTGAGGTCTTCGCCTGATTTCATTATACAAAATCCGGCAAGGAAAAACCTTAATAAACGGGTTCTACGGCTCAACCCGCTCTATCTTAAGAGAATTTTCCCCTCACCCGCGATTATGTTCCCGACTGCCGGACGAACGCAGCCAGCTGATCCCCCCGCCAATGACTGCTCCAGCAAGAAGATAGATTAGCAAGGACAGTGGTGCCAGCATGACCGCCTGCGCCAGATCATCGGTCAACAGATTGACCGGAAACGCCATAAAGCCGATAACACCGTAAGCCGGCTGAGTGCAGTACCACGGCCATGGCGCGGGCGGATAGGCAATATAAAAGGGCAGGCACTGCCGGACGACCACCAGCACCCCCGCTAAGGCCAGCAGCCCCGCTCCAAACCCGACCAGCGCTCCCCGCCCGGCTGCCCGCAGAATGGGGGCGGCTGAACCGCCGACCGGTTCAGGGCTGCTGCCCTGTTGAGTTCGGTATGGTTGCATTGGACTTCAACCTTCAGCTTACCGCGCGCCGGATGAGCATCGCAATTTTTGCTTCTTCTGCTGCACTCAACTCTTTCAGCGCAAAAGCAGTCGGCCACATGGCGCCTTCATCGAGATTTGCCGCATCACTGAAGCCGAGGGTGGCGTAACGGGTGTTGAATTTTTGTGCGCTCTGGAAGAAACAAACCACTTTACCCTCTTTGGCGTAGGCGGGCATGCCGTACCACAATCTTGGTAACAGGTTCGGCGCGCTGGTCATGATGATTTCATGCAGCCGCGCGGCCATACTGCGTTCCGGCTCCGCCATCTCGGCGATCCTGGCGAGCACGGCATTTTCGCCTTCCACTTTATCCTGGCTTGCCCGCGCCATGGCTTTCAATTCACTGGCGCGCTCCTTCATCGCGGCGCGTTCTTCCGCGGTAAAACCTGTATCAGTTTCGCCGGATTTGCGCTCAGACGGATTCGCCTTACTTTTGCTCTGGCTCATTCGACTCTCCTTATTCTGAACAGACATATTATTTATAACACAATGGTCCAAAATACTGAGCCAACGCTTCGAGGAAGGATAGGTAAGGGCACAACACTGCCTGCCCCGTCTGATCATCCACTGCCAGAATCAGTTGATCACTTTGCTGGATTAATTTCAAGGGAGTAGCAGGTCCAGAGGTGCAAAGAAATTGATTGGCGTTCATTGTACCGCCACATGCGGAGGAAAATTACAAGACATTTACATCACAGATGCTGGTTATTCGGCGCTGATTCCAAAACCCCTTAATCTTATGGCCGTTTCCGGGGTGAATGACAGGCCCGGCGGGTTATTTGCCCAACCCATTCTCCTGATTCTGCAACACCCCCTCACTGCCCCAACAAAACAGCGCCCTCACCCGCGTGAAGGCGCTGTTCACAACCCGATTTCCTGTTTTACGCTTTTACCGCCGGCCTGAACTTATACCCGTAAATGATGATCCCCCGTTCGTTGCCGTCCGAGCGAATCTTGCGGGTGACCATTTCCACCGGCATGCCAATTTCCACCTCATCCGCATCCACATCGGTCAACTGCGCGGTGACCACCGGGCCCTCTTCCAGCTGCACCAGGGCCACCGTGTAAGGGGCAGTATCCTCAAACCCGGCCGGGGCTTCGGTCACATGGGTAAAGGAATAGATCGTGCCGCGCCCGCTAAAGGTAAAGGTCGTGCGCGCATCGTTGCCGCAGTGCGGGCACACATCGCGCGGCGGGAAAATTTTGCCTTCGCAGTGCGGGCAAATCTCGCCCTGCAAAGAATAGCGCTGTTTCTTCAATCGCCAGTGTCGCGGAATTTCCATGGTTTATTTCTCCTTCTACTTTGTAAATCAATCCAGCCTACAGTTTATCGGCTCAATCCTTTCAATTTCTATCAAGGATAGTCCAGATTCCTATCAAAACCTATCAGACCCTCACAACCGTTCCAGTACATGGGCAAATGCGGAAGAAGCCGGCCCGCCCAAATTGAGCGTCAGCGCCAGGCGCGCATCCGCAACCTGATTGGCGCCCGCTTCACCGCGCAGCTGCTGGGCGGCTTCGACGATCTGATACACGCCCACCGCCCCCAGCGGGTTGCCGCGTCCTTTCGATCCGCCCATCGTCATCACCGGCAGCCTGCCGTCCAGCCGCAGGTCGCCGTTTTGACCCAGCCGCCAGCCTTCGCCGCGTTCGGCAAAACCGGCTGCTTCCAGCCCCAGCACGGCATAAATGGAAAAGGCATCATCCAGTTCGAACAAATCCACCTCGCCCGGCAAAATACCGCCCATTTCGCAGGCGCGCTGAACGGCATAGCGGGCAGATTCAAATGCCAGCGGATCGGGGCGGTCGTGTAACGCCAGCGTATCAATCACCCCCGCCGAGCCGCGCACCCGCACCAGCGGGTGGCGGATGCCGGCCTGCTTTGCCTTTTCGGGGGTGGTCAGCAGCACGGCTGCCGCTCCGTCCGCATAGGACGCCAGATCGAACAAATTGAGCGGCTCGGCCAGTGGTTCGGCTTTCTCATAGGTTTCCTGCTGAATGGCTTTGCGGTACATGGCAAACGGATTGTTGACCGCGTTGGCGTGCGCCAGCACCGGGAACGCCCCAAACGCCGAACGGGGCGCGCCGTACTGATGCAGATAACGCTGCATCAGTAAACCGGCCTGGCCGGCCAGCGTCAACCCGACCATGGCCTCATAATCGGCATCCATCGAAAGCGCCACGGCTGCTTCCTGCTCGCTGCCAATTGCATCGGTGTACTTTTCCACACCCACCACCAGCGCCGCATCCACGTATCCGGAGGCCACCGCGATGAAGCCCATCTGAAAGGCCGCCCCGCCGGAAGCCTGCCCCGCTTCACAGGTGAACGCTTCCACGCCGGTCAGACCGGCGTTATCCGCCAGCAGGGTGCCCAGGTTGGACTGGTGCGAGGTTACAATCGCCAGATAGTTGCCCACGTAAAGCGCGTCGGGGGTCAGCCCGTTGGCATCCTGCCGGGCTGCTTTCATCGCCTGATAGGCCAGTGAGCGCAGAGAAATATCCCACAGCTCACCCACCCGAGTCTGACCGATACCGGCAATCACCACATCACGCATGGTCAGCCTCCTCAATCCGCCAGCTTGCCGCGCAGGCGGACGTACATGCCGTAGTCAATTTCGGTGCGTCGGGCAATGTAATCCTGGGTTTGCAGCGCCAGCCGCTGGCGTTCCACCAGCGCTTCGGTGGTGCGGAACAGGAAGGCATCCGAACCGGCGCCCGAACCGAACGAAACCACCAGAATGCGGTCACCCGGTTTGGCGCAGTCCAGCACGGCCGAAAGGCCGATCATCGCCGCGCCGGCATAAGTGTTACCAATCACCGGCGAAAGCAGGCCGGGTTGAATTTGCTCGGGAGTAAAACCGAGCATTTTGGCCACCCGCTGCGGGAACTTGGTATTGGGCTGGTGAAAGACCGCGTATTGAATGTCACCGGCCGTCAGACCCAAATCCTTCATCAGCTGCTTGCCGGCCTCGGTGATGTGCTTGAAGTAAGCCGGGTCACCGGTAAAGCGCTGCCCGTGTTCGGGGTAACGTTCATTGGCCCGCCGCCAGAAATCGGGTGTGTCGGTCACATACGAATAGGTGCCCTCCACGACCGCCAGCGCTTCTTCCGCCGGGCCGAGAATATAGGCTGCCCCGCCGGCCGCAGCGGTGTATTCCAGCGCATCCCCGGGGCGGCCCTGCGCCGTATCCATGCCGATGGCCAGCGCATAACGCCCCATGCCGGCGGCAACCATGGCAATCGCCGCCACCATCGCCTCGGTACCGGCTTTGCAGGCAAATTCCCAATCACCGGCCTGTACGCTGACCGGTGCGCCGATGGCTTCGGCGACCACCGTTGAGCTGGGTTTGACGGCATACGGGTGCGATTCAGAGCCGACCCACACCGCCCGAATTTCGTGGGCGTGAATGCGGGCGCGCGCCAGCGCATTGCGGGCGGCTTCGATGGACATGGTGATCACGTCCTCATCCGCGCCGGGTACCGATTTCTCCCGTACCGGGGCTTCGTCCTTGCCGCCCTTCCAGATGCGCGCCACCTCACGCGCCGGCAGGCGGTAGCGCGGCACATACGCCCCATAACCAATGATGCCAACCGGGCGGGCCGGGATGTGCGTCAGGGTTTGAGTTTCGGGTTTTTCCATAAAAACACTCCTTGTTGGTTACTTCTCTTTCCTTAGGAGAGGATGCAATCAGGCTTCCCCTTGAATTTCCTTCAAAATCTGCTCGGCGCGGTCAATGCGCACCACCTTTTCGCGTACCATTTGCTCTGCCACGCGGTTGACCAGTTCGCCGGTTGCGCCGGCGGCAATGGCTACCTGCCGCGCGTGCAGGGTCATGTGTCCGCGCTGGATGCCCTCGGTTGCCAGCGCGCGCAGCGCCGCCAGATTTTGCGCCAGCCCCACCGAAATGATGATCTCCGCCAGTTCGCCGGCCGTTTTAACGCCCATCAGGCGGATGGCCGCCTGAGCTGCCGGGTGAACGCGGGTTGCCCCGCCGACAATTCCCACCGCCATCGGCATTTCCAGCGTGCCGAGCAGGTTGCCCTGTTCATCCCTGCCCCACGTGCTCAGGCTGGTATAGCGTCCGCTGCGGGCGGCGTAGGCGTGGGCGCCGGCCTCGATGGCGCGCCAGTCGTTGGCGGTCGCCATCACCACCGCATCCACACCGTTCATGATGCCCTTGTTGTGGGTGGCAGCCCGGTAGGGATCGGCAGCGGCAAATGCCCACGCGGCAATGATGCCATCGCGCACCTGCTCGGCGCTGAAATTTTCGAAGGCCAGTTCTTCCAGCCGAATGGTCACCCGCGCCCGTGCCAGCCGGCGTTCGGCAAGGTTGGTCAGGATGCGCAAATGCACCCGTCCGCCGGTAATCCGCTCGACCAGCGGCGCCAGCCGCTCCAGTGCGGTATTGACCGCGTTGGCGCCCATCGCATCGCGCACATCATAAATCAGGTGCAGCACCAGAAAGCTGCCAATCGGCGATTCCTCGATGATGCGCACCTCTAAACCCCGCGGGCCGCCGCCCAAACCGGTCAACACCGGATCAATTTTCGCGGCTTCGGCCAGCAATTCATCGCGCTTTTCCAGCAGGCGCAGGCGGGCGGTTGGGGTATCGGCAACACCCAGAATTTGGATCTGCCCGATCATTTCCGGCGGGTCGGCCTGAGCAATGAAACCGCCGCCGGAACGCGCCAGTTTTGCCATGAAGGACGCACTGGCGACCACCGAAGGTTCCTCAATGACCATCGGCACCAGCACCTCACGCCCGTTGACGATGAAATAACGCGCAATTCCCAGCGGCAGCCCGTAAACACCAATCACATTTTCAATCATGTGATCGGCCTGTTCGAGGGTCAAACCGGCTGCACCGCTCAGCGCCTGCAGGTCGGCATCGCTCAGCTGAGCCTGCTTACCCACCCATTCCATTCGTTGGGCGGGGGGCAGGTCATAAAATTTTGCCCCACTTTTTTCAGGCATGCGTATACAATTCCTCCGGCGATCAAAAATGGACAGGTTTTTTAACCAAACCTACCGTATGTTACCCCCAAAGGTCACTCAAAATCTATCAAATTTTCAGAGAAAGATTATACAAAACTGAGACAAACTTTCTGCGCACCCCGCCGGTGGAAAAAGTGGACATTCTCACCAACCGCAGTTTTTCAATCAGGGTTGATGCGTGCCCGCGTTTTTTACTTTTTTTCGCTCCGGTTAAATCGTGAAAGTCGCGGTATCCTATTCCAATATTAAGTGCTATTATGATAATGTAAGTCTATATTATCAATGTTATACCTTCGTCAAGGTATAACACCTTTTCTCCAAAAGGAGGTTCTGTATGGTCGAAGAAAGCAGCAAGAACAAACAACGGACACTGCGTGTCCAGATCCGATTCCCGGATAAAACCGAAGGGGAAAAAACACCCCCTATCCGGGTCTATTTGTTTGACCGCCAGGGCAACCTGATCGACTCGCAGCCTTTCACCAAAGAAACCGTCAGCCTTCGCCTCCCTTCCGATCAAAATTATCGTCTGTATGTTGGCCCCGACCTGCTCGGCGAGGAAAAAATCTCCCCGCCGGACTTGCTGCAACAACTGGTCAAAGCCAAAGCCGTATTACAGGATGTCATCCCCGCTCTGCGCCCCTCCTTACTGGAAATTGCTATTTCCCGCGCCATCTATCTATGCTGGTGGAGGTATTGCGTAATTGTCCGCGGGAATGTGCGCAAACGATTCGCCTCAGGTAGTTACGCCACTATTTGCCAGGGAACCGTCAAAATCTACGAAGTGGATTTTCTCTGTTACCTGCAGCGGCTTCCCTTGCCGGAATTGGAGCGCCTGCGAGATGATTTGCTGGATCTGCTTCGCCGCCCGCCTTTCCCACCCCTGCCAGAACCGATTCCTTTTCCGTTTCCGGAGCCCAATCCGCCATTTCCTCCCATTCCACCCGGTCCGGGGCCGGATCCGGCTCCTTTTCGGCAGGCATTCCTGCTTCCCCGTCCGCAAGAAACCAGCAGTCCATCCATCACTTCCGCCGCACTTTCGGACATCAGTACCCGCCTTTCCATCCTAAAGGGTGAAGCACTGCAACGTTTCATCATCGAAAATAAAGTAACACTGGCGCCGTATTTGTGCATTGCCCTGCCGGATTTCTTTTACTGTTTACGCCTGCTGGCAGAGGTGCCCATCCAGTCCGACGGTTCTTTTTACAAAGAATTGTGCTTCTGGTGCCCATCCGACATTCCCGACCTGTACTTCCGCGTAACCCAGAATATCGGCGGTACCGAGCGGCTGATCTACAGCCCTCCCATCGGTTGTAACACCTACTGGAATTACAATGGTACGCCTTCCATCCAGATCACCGTAACCGACCCACAGTCCGTTGCCTGTTTGGAAGACCCCGACCGCCCCATCCCCGGTGATGAACTGTACGTCTGGCCGACCGCTATCGGCAATATTGACCTGCGCAACATTACCGACCTGGAAAACAACCCGCTGATCAGCACCTCGACTACCGGTCTGGTCAACGGCACAACCCCATGGGGTGGCACACTGGCTTTGCAAATGAACTTCGACCCGCGCCTGAAGACCCTCAGCAATGTGCGTTATTACCGTTGGTCCTACAAATTCGAGGGCGACGCCAACTTCACCCAAATTGATGCAACCGTCACGCACCGCTACATGACCATTACCTACTCGCCGCTCACCATTCACCTGAATCCGGTGGTGCTGGGGCCGAAAACCGTCAATGGCGTTACAAATCTTTATGAAGTGCCGGACCCCTCCCCGGGTGACGGCTGGGTCAACATCAACGATCCTTATGACCGCCCGTTTGCCTACTTTGACAGCACCGGCAACAAATTACCCCCCTTCACCTACAACGATGTGCTCCCGCGCCGCTCCGGCCTGGTCACCCTCTTGTTGGAAATGTTCGATGCCAGTGGTAATCTGGTGCCCTGTTCAAATTTGGGCGGCAGCGGGCCGTTTAAGTTTGTCCTGCCCGACCTCAGCACGCCCAACACCTACACCAGTGTGCTGACTTCCAACAACATCACCCCGCAGGGACAGTTGATGTTCCGCGTGCGGGTGGACAATGCCGATACGGTTGCCCAGCTGCAAAATGTACGCACCCCGCTCGGCACAGCCGATTCGTGCGGCTTTTTACGCTTCAACACCCTCAGCGATCTGGTTTCGGTGGAGTACGTTGCCCGCCACCCCAACAATTTCCTGACGTGGGGATTGGGCATTTCACGCGGTTTGTGCGGTGGTGTAGCCTCCGCTGGCGGTTCAACCAGCTCGCCGGCTTCACCGCCTCCTCCGCCGGCCACCTTCTCCAACACTGCCAGTCACCTGCTGCGTAATCTGGGC
>NZ_DAOUBL010000276.1:0-1845 GCF_034432615.1 Bellilinea sp.
CCCGATCAGGTCGGTTTTTACGATGAACTGACCGCCCGCGAAAACCTGACCTACATCGCCCGTCTGAACGCCATACCCAACCAGCAACTGCCGGCGCGCGTGGAAGAAGCGCTCGAACGGGTAGGCCTGCGGGATGTGGCGGATAAGCGGGTGGCTACCTTCTCGCGGGGCATGCGTCAGCGGCTGGGGGTAGCCGATGTGTTGATCAAGAACCCGCGCCTGATCATCATGGACGAGCCGACTTCCGGTTTGGACCCGGAAGCCTCGCTGGAATTTCTGGAAATGATTCGCGCGCTGAAGCGGGAGGGCATCACCATCCTGCTTTCCTCGCATCTGCTCTATCAGGTGCAGGCGGTTTGCGACCGGGTCGGCCTGTTCCACAAGGGCCGCATGGTGCTGCAGGGCAGCGTCAACGAACTGGCCGAGCGGGTGTTGGGCGGCGCCTACCGCATTCAGCTGCAGGCCGAAGGCGACCCGCAAGCCATTCAGGCCGCTTTACAGCGCGTGGATGGCTTCCGCAACATCCGCCAGACCGCCGAGAACCTGTACACGATGGAAGCCGCCCGCGATCTGCGTCCGGAGGCCGCTCAGGCGGTTGTTTCGGCCGGCGGGCGTTTGTATAAACTGGATGTGCAGACCCAAAGTCTGGAAGAAATTTACAGCGCCTACTTCAAGGAGGTGGAACATGGCACAACCCAATCCAGCCTTAGCCGCCAGGTCTGAAGCGACCGGCCGGGCAGCAGCCCGCGAGGGCTCGCCGTGGAAGGGGATGTGGGCGGTGGTTGCCAAAGAGATGGCCGACCACCTCTCCAGTGCGCGCATGGTAGTGCTGGAAATTCTGATTGTGCTGGCGGCAGTCGGCTCGATCTATGTGGCAACCCAGAACATCAGTCAGAACATCAGTCAGGACCGCTTTCTGTACCTGCGTCTGTTCACCACCGCCCAAAATCCGCTGCCGGCTTTCGTGGCGCTGCTGGCTTTCTTCATCCCGCTGGTTGCCATTGCGCTGGCGTTCGACTCGGTCAACAGTGAGTTCAGCCGGCGCACGCTCTCGCGCGTGCTGGCGCAGCCCATTTACCGCGATGCGCTGTTGATGGGCAAGTTTCTGGCGGGACTCTTCACCCTTGCGCTGGTATGCACCGCGCTCTGGCTGCTGATTTTCGGTTTGGGCATTCTGCGGCTGGGGGTGGCACCCGGCGGTGAAGAAGTGGGACGTGCGCTGTGGTTCCTGCTGGCCACCATCTTCTACGGCGGCATCTGGCTGGCGCTGGCGATGGTCTTTTCGGTCATCTTCCGGCAGCCGGCAACCGCGGCGCTGACTTCCACAGCAGTGTGGTTGTTCTTCACCGTATTCTGGAACATCATTGCCGGTTTGCTGGCACAGTCGCTCAGCCCGATTCGCTTTGGCACGCTGGGCGAGCTGCTGGCGCAGGCCAACCTGCAGCTGGCGCTTTCGCGCTTTTCGCCCAACACACTGTACGCCGAAACGATGATCGCCCTGCTCAACCCGGAAACCCGCTCGCTGGGCATTCTGCTGCCGACGCAGATGGAAGGCGCCATTCTCGGTTCACCGCTGCCGCTTTCCCAATCGGTGGCGCTGATCTGGCCGCAGTTGACCGGCCTGATCGCCGCCACCATCGTCCTGTTTGCGCTGGCTTACATCCTCTTCCAGCGGCAGGAAATCCGCGCCTGAACGGTAAAAAAATCCTCCCCCACAGCGGGCAAACCCACGTGAGTTCGGGATAAGATCAAAACCTGGTATGCAAGCCAATCACCCCCACCTGCACCTCCCCCAAAATCGCCCCTGCGATTTTGGGGGAGGCGGGAGGGGGACGAAAATTCGAA
>NZ_DAOUBL010000277.1:0-16614 GCF_034432615.1 Bellilinea sp.
TAAACCCTGTCAAGGAAAACAACCCGTTCATTTTAGAAGAACAAATTCAAGACGCATACCATACGGCTGGTCATAATCCTGAATCACCCTATCTATTTCTACAGGTTCATCTCCATTGCGTAAATCGTATAGGTACATTCCAGCTGTAAAGCGGTTGGGAGTGCCGCTTTGCGGGGCTGTCCACATCAAAAACCGTTCGGTATCCAGCCAGCGGGTTTCCATGATCATCTGACCGGGTACAGAAACCAACTCTCGCGGTGGGCGGCAAACATCTCCTAATGCCAGTTGTTTGACAATCGGGTTTGGCCCGCCAAACGGGCTGTAAGTCAACAAAAAGCGGCGGCTGTCCGGATTCCATGCCGGTAATCGCAAAACCCACCCGGCGGTGTAGCGGCGCTGGGCATTTTGCTCCAAATCCATCAATGTCAATGTGACCCAGTTATACATTTTCGGCGGAGCATTATCCACATCCGGCTGATTCAAAAAAGCAAGAAAACGGATGTCGGGAGAAAAAGAAAAAGTCCACGGATTGGCACGGATGACGGTCAGTTTCTCCACCCGGATGGATGGCGTCGTTTGAACAAAAAAGAAATTGGTTTCGGCGCGCTGGTCAAAGTAGGCATTCTTTGCCGCAAAGGTGTAAAAACCGCTCGAATCCGGCCGCCAGATGACCGCCCGATCGCCGGTAAAGTAACATACTTCAGGGTCGGGGCAGGCCGGTTCAAGGGCAATCACCTGTTCTTCACCATTCTGGTGGTCGCGCATTAAAACACCTTGCGGGTGAGTAAACACCTCAAAGCGTCCGTCCGGTGAAATCACCGGCAAATTTTGCGTGAAAGCCCCTTCACCCCCCGCCACAGGTGAAGAAGCATCCGGAGCAATGGTTTCAACCTGTCCATCGGGCAGTGACACGCGGAAGCGTTCGCCAACCGTATTTCCCGCGCCCAAACCCCACGGTTCAGCAAACACCTGCACTTCCAGCGCTTCAACCCTCTCCCCTTCTGCGGCTGTTTGCCAGACAAACTGCAAATAGACACGCGCAGCTTGCGGGTACATTTCATGCGTTGCGCGGGTGGCGAATGGACCAACCTCTAGCATGCTGTTTTCCAACCGGTCAAAAATACGGAGTGGAATGGCCTCCAGCGGTTTTTCCGGGCGGGAAACAACCTGTCCATCGCTCAAAAAAGCAATGTAACGCCCGTCGGGTGAGAGGTGCGGCGCAACCGCGTCCGCAGGCAGTTCCAGCGCAGTTTTCTGGCGGCTGATTTCATCCCACAACCAGACCGTGTTTTCATTCACATATAATATCCTGAGTGGGGAGAGGGCTTCCGTCGGTACGCTGACCGTTGGCGGGCAGGCAAATACTTCTGCGGTTGCCGAGGGAGTCAGCGAGGGACGCAGGGCAGGTGTTTGACTGGCTGTGGGGGTAGAGGTGGAAACAATTGTCTTTTGGGAAACCAAGGACGTTGTTGTCGCCAAGCGAGACGGTGTTGGAGTGAAGTCAGCAGGGGTAACCCGGTTGCAGGCCGTGAAACCCATCAAAAGAAAACAAAAAAGAAGCAACCAAGAGGTCTTATAAGAGTTCATAGCAACCGCCTTTTGATGAACAACCCGAACACATCCAAAGAACATAATGGTATTATAAGGAATAATCACCACGATGAAGCCACAAGATGATTCAGATTTTCCATTTTCCATCCTGACCGCCGGCAATGGGCAGGTTGAAACCGACCGCAAAGGATGCTGGAGACTATCCATCCCCGCCGGCGAAGCCGGTCAATACCGTGTTGCCCAGCTGGATGACTACCGTTACCTGCCGCGCAAGCGCTTTCACTGGCAGCCGCCGGTGACTCTCTCGCTGACCGCACAGACATCTGATCCTTCCATGCCCGGCACCTGGGGTTTTGGTTTCTGGAATGATCCATTCAGCTTTTCGCTGGGAGCAAAGGGCAGTTCCCGCCGTCTGCCGGTGCTGCCAAATGCGGCATGGTTCTTTTACGCCTCCCCCCAAAATTACCTCAGCCTGCGCGATGACCTGCCCGCCAACGGCCTGCTGGCAGCGGTATTCCGCTCACCGTTGATTCCCGGTTTTCTGATTGCACCGGCTGTACTTGTCATGCCGCTGCTTGCTCTGCCCCTCACGGCACGCTGGTTGCGCCGGCTTGCCCGCCGGTTGATTCAGCAGGATGCTGCCCGTCTCAAGGTGGATTTTACCCAACCGCACCATTATCAACTGGATTGGCAAAATAACCACGTTCGTTTTGAAGTGGATGATAAGCCAGTTTTTGAATCACCCCTTGTTCCTAAGGGACGATTAGGTCTGGTAATTTGGATTGACAACCAATTTGCAGCATTTACATCGGATGGAAAAATCCATTTTGGAACGCTGGAGAATATCCTTATATCATTGAAAATCAAAGACTTACTGGTGAGATAAATGGTGTTTCGTTTTGTTCAAGCTGCTCAGGTTTTGTGAGTAGCCGGGTTAAAGTACACAATCCGATTCCCGCCGGTATTTTTTGCAGCGTACATAGCGATGTCGGCGTGTTGTAAGGCACTCTTTACATCCGGCATATATTCCGAACTCACTACCCCGATGCTTACCCCGATTTTATAATGTGAGGTTTTGATAGAAAAGGGTTCATTGATTCGCTCGATAATCCGGTTTGAAATCATTTGAACCGTCTGTTCATGAACTGGTTCAGTAATCAACACTACAAATTCATCTCCCCCAAATCTCGCAACCTGATCCCTTTCACGTACACAACTTCGCAAACGTTGGGCAACTTTTATCAGAAGTTCATCACCGATATGATGACCTGCAGTGTCATTGATCTCCTTAAATCTGTCCAGGTCTAAAAACAAAAGATAAAACTTTTCAGATTTGTTTTTGCGCCGCTCTATTTCTTTTTTTAGCAAATTTATAAAGTAAGCCCGATTGGGGATTTGTGTTAAGTAATCATAATTTGCTTGCTGTTCGAGTAAGAGGCGACTCTTTTCTAATTCAACGGTGCGCTGACGAACTCGCTCTTCAAGTTGTTGGTTAATTATTTGAAGTTGTGCGACCAGATTCCGATTTTCTTCAAGGGTTTTAATTATGATAAAAATCCCCATCGCCATCGTAACAGCTAATCCCCCTAAAATCCACCAACGATATACTCTTAGTTCGGGGGTCAATTCCATGAAAACCAACAAGGCAAATTGACCCATAATTGCAAAGAGGAGGATCCACAATCGAATTTGAGTCAGAAAATTATGGAAACTTTGATTATTTGGTGAAGGTTGATCGGCGAGATTAATTTGAAATACCCCGGCAAGCCCGATAACCATATAAGAAAGCAGATAGAACGTATCAATCAAAGTCGCAGATTGATACTGACCTGAGTATGCCAATGATCCATAGAGCACATCAGCAACCAGAAGAAGAAAAAAGCCATTCGCGATGACCCCTGTTGGCAAAGGATGAATTATTGTAGGGGATTGAAATAAAAGAAACACAAGAGCAAGCAAAAGGATTAAGTCGTTTATTGGGTAGGCAAATGAGATAAGCATACTGATTACATCAGGGGGTGACCCATTGGTTAAAGGCAGTAATAAAAAAACTAAAATATATATTACAGCGGTGTTGGTGATTATCCCCGCCAAACCTAATTCAACTGAGGAAAATTTGATTTTTTCTTTGGATTTGAACTGAAGTATCCCTAAAAAAAGAAAGGGATAATATAAAAGATAGAAAAAATCTCCTATTGAAGGAAAAAGGGGTTCACCGCGAACCAAAAAGATCAATGAAAATAATATGTCACCGACCAATACCGCTGTTTGACCTCCTGCAATAAAAAACCATGCTCTATTTAGAACCGAATCTTTTTCCTTAAGAGTTTTTGCTGCCCTGAAAAGGATTAAGACCACAAAAAAATTTAAGAGGATATAAATCGAATTGCCAAAATTGCCCGCCACACTATCAGGTATAAAAAACACGGTGAATAAATGAACAACAAGCAAAAACGAGGAATGAAGAATATAATTGCGAGGTTTTGCAATTAAATTCACATAAGAAAAAACCCCCGGCATTCCTTTTCCTCCCACTCTTTACTAACTATTGTATGAGGTAATCCTTCTTTGTCAATAAAGACTCTGTAAAAAAGCCACCTTCCTCAAGCGTATTGGCCGTTTTTCTCAAACCTCTCTCTCATAAAAAACGCCCCTCTTGCGAGGGGCGCAGGGTGGGTTGCCCAACTGGAGTTATTCCTGCAAGAATGAGCGCAGGAACCAGGCCATCTTTTCGTGCTGGCGGATCAGGTCAGTCAGAAAATCACTGGTGCCGACATCGCCATACTTTTCGAGACTATCGTCAATATCCTTGCGCAATTCACGGATGATGGTTTCGTGATCAGCCAGCAGGTTGGCAATCATCGTCATCACATCCGGATATTCACCTGGGTGCTCGCTCAGGCGGGTCAGTTGCAGATATTCGCGCATCGTGCCAACCGCCTTGCCGCCCAGCGCTCGGGCGCGTTCGGCGACATCATCCACAATATCATCCAGCATTTCGTACTGCTCGCCAAAGAACTTGTGCATCGGGTCGAAGCTCGGCCCCAACACATTCCAGTGATAGTTGTGGGTTTTGAGCATCAGTACGTGCTCATCCGCCAGCAGGCGGTTAAGCCCTTCGATAACTGCTTCACGATTGGACGCTGTAATTTCAATTTCGGGTTGTCGTTCATCAAAAATTGTATTGGATTTTAATGTAGTCATTTTTTTACCTCCGAATAATACTGGTTTTAAGTTGATTCAGTCAGCCGGCCTGCGTCTGACAGGCGGCGCAAACGCCGTATAGATCCAACCGATAGGTGGAAACACGGAACGCCGATTGGGCTTGCAAGGCTGCCACCACGGGTTGGACATCCACGCCCTCGCCATCGTAAATTTGCCCGCAGCGAGTGCAGATCAGATGAGGGTGTGGTTCGGGATGAAATGCATCGTAACGGCTTCCCTGCAAATCGCCGCTGATCTCGATCACCTCTCCCATTTCCTTTAGCAGAGCAACCGTTTTATAGACGGTAGCCAGGCTGGTCATTGGAAAATCGCGGCAAACCCGCCGATAGACCTGTTCAACGGTAGGATGATCCTGCGCCGAAAGAAACGCCCGCAAAATCGCCACCCGTTGGGGTGTCATCCGGTGACCGTCTTTCTGCAACCTTTGAAGAATATCTCTTAAGCGTTCTTCGGTATCCATCGAACCAACCCTCTTGTTGATAATCATTATCTATAAGTAATTATAGCCAATAAATAATCGTTGTCAAGTTAATGTTCGATTAAAAACATCCTTCTCAAAAACACCCCCCTCCTTCACCAGGGAACGGCAAAGCAAAGATTCGCGAGGTCGCCTGCGCATTCTTCAACTCAAATACATTATTCCTGAATTATCAAACGTTGTGGAATATCCGCCTGCTTAGCAATGGCAAATGGCGCGCGGTTGACCGCACGCCATTTGCACACCCAATTTCCCAAAACCCTTTACCTGGAGGCAAGATTTTGGCGGTTGAGCAGTTCCCGCTGCCCAACCAGTAAAACCCTGCTCAGGGGATGAATAATTGCAATATCAAACCTACCAGCAGCAATAACCCATAACTCCGATTTTGATAAAACGCCGCCGCCACAAAGTAAAGCGGCCAACCGGCTGCCAGCCTTGCATCTTGCGGTTTTTCCGTCGGGCGCGGCCGGCTGAATACCCGAATCACAGGGGGCAGGTAATACCATGCCAGCAGCACAATCAGCATAACCGACGAAAAGTACCCCACCGCCACCAGGGTAATCACCGCTATGTACTGCAGGGCAATCATGCCCAGCACCACATAGCGGGAGCGTGTTTCGCCCAAAATGACCGGCAATGTTCGAATGCCTTTTTCCTGATCCTGCTGCAATTTATCAATGTGCTTGCCAAAGATAACCGTAGTCGGACCGAGAGCATAAGCCAGTGAGGCAAGTGCCACATACCAGTCCCACTGACCGGTAATGACATAATAGCCGCCGCCAATCATCAACGGCCCCCAGACCAGTAAAACGGCAACTTCTCCCAAACCAATGTACTTGAGCGGGTAGGTATAGAACAAAACGAAAACGGCACCCGCCAGCAGCAGCCATAATGCCAAAATTCCGCTCACGGCGACCAGATAAGCCCCGGCTGCCAGAGCGATCAGCCCGGTTACGGCAGCATAGAGCAGGTGTGTTTTACGGCTCCACAGTCCTTGCTCTAAAGGCTGCGGCCCGTATTGGGTACGGTAGTAATTGTCGGTATCCACGCCGCGCGAGTAATCGGTCAGATCGTTGAGCAAATTGTTGGTGGCGTGAGCGAAGATTAATCCGATAACCAGCATTAGCCAGCGCAGCAGGTCAAACTCGCCGGCACGCAGCGCCAGCAAACCGGCAATCGCAGCCGAGATGAAAGTCATAATCAGCACTGCTGCGCGGGTGGAAATCAACCATTTGGAAATGACATCCAAACGCTCCCACTCATCCCGTTCAACATGCGGGATGACCTGCAAGGCTTTGACCCACATTTTGACGTTGACCATGATTACCTCACATTTTCTATCTTAAAGGTTATTATCTCGGAAAGCAGCCAGATGTAAAGGCTTTTCCCAAAACTCTAATTCAATCTTAATGATGGGCTGTGTCTTTATCAGGAACCACGGCCTCTAAAACCTGCCGATTCTCAGAAGGCTTATGGAGAGGGCGGATGGGCCGAGCACTTAATTTTCGGCTTGCGCAGGGGGTAACGGCAGCATCCAGCCGCCTTCGCTGCCGTCTTCCTCTTTGCTCACCCGCTGTTCTTCAAAAACTGCCAGCCAGGCCGTATAAGCGCCTACCAGCGCATTCAATTCACCGGATGCGTAGATCATCTCGTAGGGCAGCCTGCCGAGCAGCAGTCGGCGGCGGGTTACTTCCTCAAAAAAATCCATCGGGTCTTTGAGAGGCAATTTTTCCTCGAATAAAATCAACTGACGCTGCAAACGACCTTCCAGCGAACGCGACTCAAACAAACGACCACCGCACAAGGACAAAAAAGCGGCCTGTGCCGAAAAACGCAGCCACTGCCGCTTCTGGTCTTCATCGGGGAAAGCGCGATAGCCCAGTTCTTTTAATTGCTGCACAAGGATTTCCGAACGTTGTCGAGCGCTGCGACTGTCTTTTTCAACCAGACCAGACATTCCACCCCCGCCGCTGGTTTCCAGCCGTTCAGCAGCCTCTTTTCTCAGCCGCCCAAACAGATCATCTGCATACTCAGGAAAAAGCCGTTGCTGCACCTCGCTTGAAGAAGGCTCTTTCAATGGCTTGACGACCCCATTAACCGCTGCCAGCACATCCAGCTGGCCGGCGGCAAAAGCCAGAACATCCTGAATTTTTCCTCCACCAATGGCCAGCACCCGTTTTTCGGCATCCAGCGCAACATAGGTCATCCCCTCCCGTCCGCTGCCCGGGTCAATTCCTAAAAAAACCGTCCGCTCGCTGACCATCATACCTTTAGTGTAGACCAGATTGTCAGCCTGCGCAACCTGTTTCAAACCACAAACCCCGCCTTGACACCTTTCCAAAAACCCATTTACAATCCAATTCAGGATAATAAATGTCCAATTTCAACCGTCTTCTTTTCACTCTGCTTGCCATTCTCCTGGGATTGCTGATCAACGGGTGCAACGCTGTTCAAAATGAACCAAACCGGTTGCCTTCGCCTGCAAATTTTCAACAACCCAGCCAGACTCCCAGCCCGCCGCCAACCATTACCCCCAGCCCGACGTTGCCTCCCACCGCTACCTTTACCCCAACCCCCACCCTGCATCCGCTGACCATTCAATCCATGCGCCTGCGGGATTATCCCGGTAGCGAGATCGTCTTTGAAGAAAAACTGGCTTCCGGCGGGAATTACGAACGCTATCTGGTCTCTTATCTTTCGGATGGGCTGAAAATTTATGCCCTCATGACCGTCCCGTTTGGTGAACCACCCCCCAAGGGCTTTCCGGTGATCGTTTTCAATCATGGCTATATTCCCCCGCGCGAATACCGCCCCACGGAACGCTATGTAGCCTATGTCAACGCTTTTGCCAGCCGCGGTTACATCGTCCTCCGCCCGGATTACCGCGGTCATGGCAATTCAGAAGGAGAAGCGCGCGGCGCTTACAGCACACCGGATTACACCGTGGATGTGTTGAATGCGGTTGCCTCAATCAAACGTTACCCCAAGGCCAACCCGGACAAAATCGGGATGTGGGGGCATTCTATGGGCGGTCACCTTACCCTGCGGGCAATGGTGACCACACCGGACGTTAAAGCCGGGGTAATTTGGGCAGGTGTGGTCGGCTCTTATGAGGATATGATGTACCGTTGGCGGCCGACCCCCATACCCACCCTTTCGACTGCCGGAAGACGTTTTACCCAACAACTGGTAGAAACGTACGGTTTGCCGCAGGAAAACCCCTCCTTTTGGGATTCAATCTCGCCGATCATGTTTGTCCATGAAATCAGCGGGCCGCTGCAGCTGCACCACGCCAGCGAAGATTCGGTTGTACCAATTTTCTTTTCGCAGCGGCTGGCTGAAGCTATGCAGGCCGCCGGTCAACCGGTGGAGTTTTACACCTACCCCGGTGACGATCACAACATTGCCAACAGTTTCAGCCTTGCCATGCAGCGTACGGTTGAGTTTTTTGACCGTTACTTGAAGTAATTATTTTCTTGACGTTCATATTCAGATGGGTTAGGATAAACGGGTGAAGAGTCGCCCGGTGCATTCCTCTATCCTTTTCTTGATCCTGATGGACGGGATTATCTTGCTGTTGGTCACCTTCATCGGTTTTGCTTCGCACAGCACTTCTCTGGCTGGCGGCCGATGGCTGGCCACCTTCCTGCCAATGCTGGCGGGATGGCTGGTTGCCGGCTGGCTGGGCGGGGTGTTCCACCCGGATATCAGCACGGATTACCGCCAACTTTGGCGGGTAATGGGTTGTGCAGCGCTGGCCGCCCCGTTTGGAGCCGTTCTACGTGGACTGTGGCTTCAAAATGTGGTCATGCCGGTCTTTGCCCTGGTGATGATGGCAGTTTCGGCTGTTGGTTTGTTGATTTGGCGAGTGATTTGGATTGCCTGGATCACCAGAAAGCAGGTCTGAATGGACGAAGCCGCCTTAATTCGCGATGCCCTGCAGGGCAATCTGGATGCCTTCAACCGGCTGGTGCTTGCCTATCAGCAAATGGCATTCAACCTTGCCTACCGTATGTTAAACGACGATGCTGCCGCCGAAGATGCCACCCAAACCGCCTTTATCTCGGCCTACCGCAATCTTAAACAATACCGCGGAGGTTCGTTCCGCGCCTGGGTGATGCGCATGGTCACCAATGCCTGTTACGATGAGTTGCGTCGCCGCCAGCGCCGCCCCACGGTTGCACTGGAGCCCATTCATCAAGAAGATGACGAGGAAATTGAATCACCTGCCTGGCTCGCCGACCACAACCCTCGGCCGGATGAAGAGATGGAAACCCGCGAGTTGGAAGCCGCCATTCAACACTGCATTCAGGATCTGCCGGAAGAATTCCGCGCCGTGGTCATTCTGGTAGATATTCAGGGAATGGATTATCAAGAAGTTTCACAGGCTATTGGAAAGCCGCTCGGCACCATCAAAAGCCGTTTGGCACGCGCCCGTCTGCGCTTGCGGGATTGTCTTTCCGGCTTTGCGGAACTATTACCGTCAAAATTTCGTCTTGGGAAAGAGGCTGAATTACAATGAAAGAGCAGTTGAATTCCCGTGATTTGATTCTGCTCTCTGCTTATCTGGATGGAGAGCTTGACCCGCGCGAAAAGGCGCGGGTTGAGGCATTACTCCAATCCAATCCTGAGGCAAAAGAAACTTACGAATCTTTACAGAATACCAGGGCGGTTTTACGGAATGCTCCGCTTCGCAAAGTGCCGCGCAACTTTACCCTCAGCGCTGCAGCCGTCCAGCAGCCCCGCCGTCCATTTATCTTGATCCCCGCTCTGCGCTTTTCCTCCGTTCTGGCAACCCTCGTGGCCGTGTGGATGTTCGTCAGCCAGTTATTGCCGGGCATGGCAACCCGCCCGATGACCGCCAGTGAGCCGGTCATGGAATCACAAGCCACCGAATCAGAAACTGTCAGAATAATGGCTGCTCCTGAAATGTCACAGGAAACACCTCCGGTCGTGTACTGGGGCGGCCCACCGCCTCCTGCCATGGGCATGGGGGGAGGGGGAGGCATTGCGCCGGGCTGCCCGGATGCCTTTTGTGGGGGAGCAGCCGGGTATCCGCCTGCTGACGGCATGGGCGGTGGAACAGATCAATCCTTCAAAACACAGAGCATACCCGAATCCAGCTCAGGCAACATTCAACTCAACCCCATCCCTACACAAATTGAGCCGTTGCCACTGGAAGGTAGTGGTCCGGTGCTGGGCGTACGCCAGCCGGAAGAACAGGGTAAAACGCTGTTCACCCCTGATTTGAGTTCTACAACACCCGATTCGGCTGTTCCACCAAGCGAACAGGAGCGCGGCATGATCCGTCCGGCCTGGCTGGCAGGAGCTGGCTTTGCAATTCTGGCAATCGGGTTATGGCTGCTTTCCATCCTGCTCAAACGAAAGATTTCATGAGCCCAACCATTTACCGTTACTGCCCGCAATGTGCCGCGGAACTGGAAACTCGCATCGTCTTTGGCAAGCTGCGCCCGGTTTGCCCTCAGTGCGGGTTCATTTACTTTGCAGATCCAAAGGTTGCTGCCGGGGTGCTGGTGGAACAGGATGATCAAATCCTTCTGGTTCGCCGCATCAATGAACCCCTGCAAGGGTTGTGGAGCATCCCGGCCGGTTTTGTGGACGCCCACGAAGACCCCCAGCAGGCAGCTCTGCGGGAATGTCTGGAAGAAACCGGGTTGGAAGTCAAAATCACCGGGCTGGTAGATGTCATCAACGGACGGGAACATGAACGCGGAGCCGATATTATCATCGTCTATCGCGCTGTGGTGATCGGTGGTACGCTGGCCGCCGGCGATGACGCCGATCAGGCTGCTTTCTTTCCACGCAGCAATCTCCCGCCGCTGGCTTTTCGCGCTACCCGGCGTGTGCTGGGTGTGGAATAGCCCTCGAAGCCCTGCTTGACTTTTTACTGTCTGCGCTCCCCACGTTGTTTTACGGGCAGTAAAAAAAAACAAAAATTGTTAGTGAATTGAATAGTCGGCGGTGTTTTATTTTTAATGTTCCGTGCTATCATTATTAATACATGGCAGAAAATACCGATCGAATCTTAATCGCTGAAAGCGATCCGGTGATTGCAGATTTTATCTCGCGTCAGACGCTGGTGGCTGCTGGCTATCAGGTCTATCAGGTCAGCGATGGGGCCACGGCGCTCTCGCGTGCCATGCAAATCATGCCGGATGTCATCCTCGCCAATCTCGAACTGCCCGGTTTGAGTGGCAAAGATTTACTGGTCGGGTTGAATTCACAGGGTGTCAACATTCCGCTCATCCTGATTGCCAGAAAAGGCACCGAAAATGAGATCATTCAGGCCTTCCGGCTAGGCGCAGCCGATTATTTGATCTGGCCGGCACGCGAAGCGGAGGTGCTTTCCGCAGTGGAACGCAACCTCTCCCAGGTGCGGGAACGCCGCGAGCGGGAACGCCTGGCAGTTCAATTGCAGCAAACCAATCAGGAACTGCAGCAGCGCATCCGCGAATTGACCACCATCTTCTCCATTGCCAAAGCAGTCACCTCGATCACTGACCAGTCGGCATTATTCGAGAAAATACTGGAGAGCGTCACCCAAATCACCCATGCCGACATCGGCTGGTTCCTGCTGCGAGAAGAGGCTGGCAAAACCTTTTTGCTGGTTGCCCAACACAAATTACCCCCTTCGCTGCCGGTGCGCTTGAATCAGGCCTGGGACGATGGGATCAGTTCGCTGGTAGCCATGTCCGGCGAACCACTGAGTATTCACGGAGAACCGCTCAAACGCTTCAAGGTTGCAGCGCTGGGTCAGTCGGCTTTGATCGTGCCGGTTAAAGTATCCAAACAGGTTATCGGCTTGCTGACTCTCATCCGCCGCAAACCCGAACCGTTCCGAGAAAACGAACAGCGCCTGGTCGAATCGATTGCCGATTTTGCTTCAATTTCACTGGTCAACGCGCGGCTTTTCCGAATCATGGAAGAACGCGCCCGCCACCAGCAATCACTGGCTGAAAATGCCCTGACCGGTGAAAAGATAACCATCGAATTACTGCAAAAAGTTAAAAAGGAGCTTCGACAGGTTGTCGAAATTCAATACGGCGCGCTGGAACGCCTGCTTCAAGACCCAACCATCCGCTGGTCGTCTGCCCAGCGCGAAAACCTGTCCTCCTTACGCCAATCGCTGGACACCTTAAACCAGTTAAGCGAAGCGATCACCCCCATTCAAACCCCGCGCAGCCAGCGGCCTGCCCGTGAGGTCAATCTGACAGAGCTGGTTCGAGTGACCGCCAGTCATTTTTTGCCATTTTCACAAAAGAGCAACCTTTCCTTGATTACCGACCTGCCCCCCCAGCCAGTTTATGTAGCCGGTGATGAACGTCAAATTACCCAGATTCTTGGCGGGCTGGTCAGCAATGCCATCAAGTTCTGCAACAGCGGTGGACAGGTGCGTATCAAACTGGAAAAAACCAACGGGAAGGATGCTCACCTTATCGTGAGTGACAGCGGGCCGGGGCTGGATGCCCAAATTGCCGCCAATCTTTTCGAAAGCGAGGCGGGCAGCGAGCAGACCCAACCGCGTCGTTTCGGCGGTTTGGGAGTAGGAATGAGAACGATTAAAGAAATGGTAAACCGACATAATGGTAAAATTTGGGTGGAGAGCAAACCGGGACAAGGCACCCAGTTTCATGTAATGCTGCCCGCCCGCTAAATCGGTATGATCCTGTTGAGGCACGAATCCTTTCATGAATAACCCAAACAAAGACCAGACCATCCTCGTCCTGATAACCGATCCACAGATCACCTATTTGCTTGAACGGGTGCTGCAGTCCGCCGGTTTCACGGTGGTGATTCAATCCGATGTTGAAACAGCCTTTCAATATACCGAAGACAATCACCCGGCGCTAATTCTGCTCAGTGAAACCATCAACCAGGGCAAAGGTCTGGAAGTTGCCGGTAAATTCATACATCAATTTCCTGCCATCCCCATTGTGTTGCTGGTACAAAAAGATACCCCCGAACTGCTCAAAAAAGCTTTGCGGCTGGGGGTGAGCGACTACCTGTGCCTGCCGCTGCGCACTGAGGATATTCTCACTTCGGTGCAGGAAAGCCTGAATAAAGTGCGTCAGTCGCGGGATTGGGTGCTTTTGGAGGCTCGCCGCGCCACGGACCGCCTGCGCCGCCGGGTGGATGAACTGGAAACCCTGGCAAGGCTGGGGCAGTCCATTACCTCCTCTCTCAACTCCGATGAAGTGCTCTCTGCCATTGTCGAAGCCGCCGTTGAACTGACCGGTGCTGAAGAAGGCAGCCTGTTGTTGTTGGATGAAGAGAGCGGCGAATTGTACATGCGCGCCGCCAAGAACTTTCAGGAAGATTTTGTGCGCACGTTTCGCCTGCCAATTCAGGATACGCTGGCCGGATCGGTGCTGCGCACCTCTCAACCGGTTGTTCTGGATGAAAGCACCCCGCAAAAAATCAAAACTTCCTATCTGGTGCACGCATTAATCTACGTGCCCTTGAAGGTGCAGGATCGCGTTTTCGGCGTGCTGGGAGTGGACAACCGCCACAGCCGCTTGCCCTTCCACAAACGGGATATTAACCTGCTTTCCACCCTCGCCGAATACGCCGTGATCGCCCTGCAAAATGCGCGCCTGTTTGACGAAACCCAGGCTGAACGCAATAAACTGGAAACCATTTTGAAGAAAATTCAGGACGGAGTGATCGTCATCGGGCAGAACCGTGAGATCATTCTAATCAATCAGGTTGCCGAAGCCGCTCTGGGCATTCACCACATGAATGTGGTTGGTAAGCCTTACCGAGAGGTCATCAGCCAGCCAGAACTGCTGGAATTGCTGGACACCAGCACGCGCAGCCTTTCCAACCGCACTGAACTGGTCGTGGAGGATGGGCGCGTCTTCGGAGCACAGCGCACCCCCATTCCAGATGTCGGTACCGCCCTGACCCTGCATGACATCACCTACCTCAAGAAACTCGACCGTATCAAAAGCGAGTTTGTCAGCACCGTTTCCCACGACTTACGCTCCCCGCTGACCGCTATTTTGGGATACGCCGAACTAATTGAACGGGCGGGGCCGGTCAACGAATTACAGCAGGAATTCATCCGCCGCGTGCAAACCAGCGTGCAGAACATCACCCATCTGGTGGATGATCTGGTCAATCTGGGGCGCATTGAAGCCGGTTTTGATACCCGTAAAGAAACCTTTGACCTGCGCCAGATTCTCGATCTGGCCGCAGATAACTTCCGCAAGGCGCTGGCGCGCAAGGGAAATACGCTGGAAATTAAACTGCCATCCCCCATGCCGCCTTTTTACGGTAATCCCGTGCAGATTCGTCAGATGTTCGAACACCTGATAGATAATGCCATCAAGTATTCCCAACCCGGTGGAAAAATCGAAATCTACGGGGAGATGGAACAAAATCAGATCATCCTGCAAATCAAGGATGAAGGGATTGGCATCCCTTCCGTAGATTTGCCGTTCATATTCGATAAATTTTACCGTGCCAGCAATGTCAACAACGAGGTTGCCGGCACCGGTCTGGGGCTGGCAATTGTCCGCTCGATTGTCGAAAGTCACGAAGGGCGCATCTGGGTCGAATCCACCGTAGGTCAGGGTACAACTTTCACCATTGTCCTGCCGATTGTGGAAAGCTGATTCTCCACCTTCATTTTCGGCTGACCAAACCGATCCTGCTTGCATTTAAAGCAAGCCTCCGCCGGGGGCGGTGAGGTTACCCGGCGGAGGCATTCGCCAAAGGAGGAGACAGCGATGAGCTAAATTTGGAGGTGTCCGGATGTCTGCGTCTCCATGCGTTATGATACCGCAAAGGTCTGACATTGGTTATTGTGTTTCATCATAGTTTTTGGATGACCTTATTCACATTACAAACCCCGTAAAAAGTCACGCGTCAATATGACAGCCTCAGTAACATCCCTGTACATGCCAATTTTAAGACGCGGATGATCGTTACCCAGAATCATTTTGGAAACCGCCGCCCCCGCCCGGTAACAGGCAAGCACCGGCTTCTCCAGCATCAAAGCCAGTGCAATTTCATAACCCACACCATGAGAGGGAGTACTCACCTCGGTAATCAACGCATCACACGCCTGCACCCAGTTGACATCCCTGCGGTACACCTCGCGCGGGTCAACAACGATTTCCATATCCAGTATTCGCGGACTGGCAAGGATAGCCGTTGGGACGTGATGCCCGTCCTCCAGTAAAGCCTGAACGATGGCTGCATAAACCGGCTGGTCCTTTCTTCCGCCGGTGATGGAACAGGAAAAGTAAATATTCATTTTCTTGGGCAAATCCCTGCTATCGAATGGGTTTGATTAAATTTTACCCGTATTTTTTCAACACTCAAAATTCAAAATCTGGCATACTTATTGCATGGAGTCATGAAATTGCCCCCGAATCTTCGCTTGACGCAGGATAATGCTTATGCTAGTATCATTGCAAGCGATGAAATCCTGAGGAAAGTTCACACGAAATTCGGGAATTCGTAACCTCAGAAGGAGAATGAAGATGAAAAAGAACCTTTTTGTAGTGGCGCTGATCAGTATTCTGGTTGTGGTGAGCATGGCTGCCTGTACCCGTTCTGCCACCACCAAACAACCCGGCGAAGCCACCGCCACCTCCGAAATCCCGTTCCCGATTGCTACGGTTGATCCAAACCAGCGGCTGACCGAAATCGTCCAGCAGACGCAGGCTGCCCAGCAGCCAACCGCCCAGCCACAGGAAACGACGCCGCAAGAACCCGGCGAGGCGACGCCAATCATTGTCGTCACCGACACGCCGGTGCCCCAACCGACCACCACCCTGCCGGTTCTGCCAACCCTCAGCCGCCCCGAAACCTACACCCTGCAAAAAGGTGAATGGCCGATCTGCATTGCCCGGCGCTACAATCTGGATCTCAACGCTTTCTTCTCCGCCAACAACCTCAACATGAATTCCCGCCCGGCAGAAGGAACGGTTTTGAAGATCCCGGCCACTGGAACGTGGTCTTCGGGGCCGCGCGCCTTGAAAGCCCATCCGGCGGATTACACGGTCAAAGCCGGCGACACGATTTACTCGATTGCCTGCGACTTTGGGGATGTGGACCCCATGGCAATTGCCGCTGCCAATAATCTGCAGGCGCCTTACACCCTCAAAGTCGGGGACGTCATCCGCATCCCCTAAAAACCTGCGTTCTCTTTGAGGCAGACGCACCATGGTACAATTAATGGCGGGATTGCCCCCGCCATATTTGCTTAATTAACGTGAGTTCGGGATTAGATCAAAACCTGGCATGCAGTGATTATTACCCCCACCTGCACCTCCCCCAAAATCGCCCCTGCGATTTTGGGGGAGGCGGGAGGGGGACGAAAATTCGAA
>NZ_DAOUBL010000278.1:0-7561 GCF_034432615.1 Bellilinea sp.
TGACACCCGACAACATCATTGATGTTACCGAAGCCGATTTTGAATATGAGGTAATCGAATATTCCCAAAACACCCCGGTGGTGGTGGATTTTTGGGCTGCCTGGTGCCAGCCTTGCAAAGTGCTGGCGCCCATGCTGGAAAAATTGATCAAAGAGACTGCCGGTGCAATTCGTCTGGCGCGCGTTAATGTGGATGAAAACCCCAATCTTGCCATCCGCTTTGGTGTGCGCAGCATACCGGCAGTGAAGGCTTTTAGCGGTGGTCAGATTGTGGCAGAATTTAGCGGTGTTCAACCCGAATCTCGCCTGCGGGAATTCATCAGCCGCATCCAGCCGCCCAGCCCGGCGGGTTTGGCGCTGGAACATGCCCTCAGCCTGCTCAATCAGGAACAGTGGGCAGAAGCCGAACCGATTTTGCGTATGGTACTGGAACAAATGCCCGACAACCCGCTTGCGCTGCTGGGTCTGGCGCGTGCCCTGCTGGCACAGGGCAAAGCCCGCGAAGCCCACAACATTCTTTCGGCTTTCCCGGCCAGCCGCGAATTTTCCAACGCCCAAACCCTTTTACCGCTGGCAGAGGCGATGGAAAACCTGCCCAATCACCAGCCGGGAGATGAGCCGGATGAACAAAGCGCTGCCTACTGGAATGCCATCCGGCTGGCAGCCCGCGGTCGCATTCCGCTGGCGCTGGACGGCCTGCTGGATTTGCTTCGGCAGGATCGCCGTAACGAAAACGTGCGGCTGACCATCCTCAGTCTGCTGGAATTGCTCGGCGATGAAAACCCGCAAACCCGCAGTTACCGCCGCGAATTAGCCAGCATCCTGTTTTGAGGCAAGCCGTCAGCCATTAACTACCCTGGCAAATGAATAGATGGGCGGTGAAAACCGCCCATCTTTGCTTTACCGCCTGAGGGTCAGCAGCGCCCAGGTCGTCGGGTCAGTCAAACGCCGGTTGGGCACCATCGAAACCATGCTTTGCTGGACATTTTGATCTTCACGGTCATTATCCGAAACCGAAACCGCAAATCCATAGCGCTGACCGTCGGCCGGCGTTATGCCGAAGATGCTCCATGGGATTGCCGCTTCTATCCGATACAGCCCGGAACCGCCTTCTGAGGCAATTTTCACGTCTGTGCGGCTGCCAGCCTTGCCGGTTGGGTAATACAGATAGGCTTCTTTATCGCCGCTTGTCGAGCCCTTGCCGGGGGAAATGACCAGCTGATAATCATCGTTGTTCAATTCGCGCGAATTGAGATCACCCAGCAGGTCCACATCCAGCAGCAGTTCAATCGAATCGCCTTTGTACAGGTCTATTCCGCTGGCATTTTGAGCATATTGGTCGTCAATCACCTTAACCGCCAGGTAGAGATAAGTGTTATCCCAGCCGATTCGGAAAGACCCTTCCAGATCTTCTTTGCCGGTGTGGTTCTCTTTGCCGTAAACGACCAGTTTCATCGGGTAGGCCGTGGTTTTCCATTCATCCCACACGCCATCCAGTTTGGGAGCTTCGCTCAAGAAGGGCACCGTGTAACTGCCAGCCGAGCGCAGTGCAGCGGTACTGGTCACAGTTGGAGAGGCGGGGGGCTGGGTTGGCTGCACGGCGGTACTGGTCGGCAGCGGAGAAGGCGAAGGCGGCGGTGTGTTCGTACTCACGGCTGCCTGAGGGGTCGCCGAAGGGAGCGGCGAGGGAATGACCACCTGAGTTTGTACCAGTTCAAAGAGCGCCGTCATCGTCCGATTCGGGGTAGGTTCTGACGGGGTGGGTGCTGCCTGCCGGCCGGGCAGATTGCACGCCAGGGCGAGCAGCAACAACATCAGCAGCGCAAAGCCAATGGACAGTTGCCTTTTCATACGAAACTCCTTTCTCCTCCACAAAGACCAGAAGCACGGTTATGAATGACCGCCATTAATATTCTACGCTATAATTTTATTGTGATAACATGAGTTCGGGATAAGATCAAAACCTTGCAGGCAATGCCAATGCCCCCCCCTGCACCTCCCCCAAAATCGCAGGGGCGATTTTGGGGGAGGCGGAAGGGGGATGAAAATTCGAAAGTTGATGTAAAAATGATTTATCCCGAATTTACGTGTGATAAGATCGCAATTTTCAGGAAGATGCCAAATTGAGTAAAACGGCAGCAACGAAACCTCATCTGGAAATTCGCGTGGTGGTTTTTACCCTGCAGGAAAACCGCTTGAAAGTACTGCTGGCGCCTGCTCAAGAGTCTTTCTTTGCGGGAAGATGGATGCTTCCCGATGCACCCATTCTCGAATGCACCCTCGAAAAATCCGCCGCCAAACAAATTGAACAACTGACCGGTGTTGGGGAAGTGTATCTGGAACAGTTATACACCTACGGCGATCCGGGACGCCACCCTGCCTGCCGCCTTATTTCAATTGTTTACTTCGCCCTGATACCGGCAGACAGTTTGCAGGCAACAAAGGACACGAACAATAACAGCCGCTGGTATGGTTTGGAGGAGCTGCCACCGCTGGTCATGGATCACGGGGAGATTCTGGACTATGCCCTGCGCCGTTTGCGCTACAAACTGGAATATAGCGCGGTTGGCTTTGAATTATTGCCGGAATTTTTCACCCTCAGCGAATTGCAACACACCTATGAATTGATTCTGGGTGAAAAACTGGATAAACGCAACTTCCGCCGCCGTATTCTGGAAGCCGGCATCATCGAAGCCACCCCTCACCGGCGCAGCGGAGAAGGCCGCCCTGCCTTGCTCTACCGCTACCGTCCGGATGCGGTTGCCGAAGTCAAAGCGCGGCGGCTGTTCCCTTAACCTACCCGGCGCAGCAGGCTGATACTTTCGATGTGATAGGTCTGGGGGAACAGGTCAAACGGCGTAACCCGTTCGAGCGAGTAGCCCGCCGCAACCAACCGTTTCAGGTCACGCGCCAGGGTGGCTGGGTCACACGAAACGTAGGCAATCCACCGGGGCTGAAGCGCTACCAGCGCATCCAGCGCATGGCGGTCTAATCCGGCACGCGGCGGGTCAACAATGGCCGTGATTTTTCCGCTCACCTGCAAAGCGGGCAGGATGTCCTCCGCCGCCCCGACATACAATTCCACATTTTCCATTTCATCGAGATTAAAGGCATAATCCTCACAGGCCGTCGGAGATTGCTCAATCCCAATGCAGCGGCCTGCCTGGTCTGCCAGGAAAGCCGAAAACAACCCAACTCCGCAATACACATCCAGCAGAGTCGTACGGCTGTCGAGCGGCAAGACCTCTTGCAAAAATTGCACCATCGCTCCCGCCTGGGCCGTGTTGACCTGAAAGAACGACCCCGCCGAAACGCGGAAAATGCGTCCGTTCACTTCCATCGGCAGCCAGTCCTCGCCCGCCAGCACGATGCTGCCAGCCGGGCTGAGGTGTACCGCCGAGAGCGGAAAATCCACCTCAAAGGATGGTAACTCCAGCAGAGAGCTTTCCAGCGTTAACAACACCTCTTCGTCCGCCCCAACCCGCAGTCCCACCCGTTCAATGCTCAGCCTGCTTTCAAAATCCAGCTGCTGCCAGATCTCATCCAGCGGCGCTTGCGGCAAAAAACATTCCTGAATGGCGACCACCCGGTTGCTGCCGCTTTCTTCGTAGCCCAGGCGGCCCTGCTCATCCAGATGAAACTGTACCGTGTTGCGGTAGTTCCATTCCAATGGAGAGGGACGAATCTCCCCCACCGGCGGTTGGCTGATTCCGGCAATCCTTTCCAGTTGTTCCCGCAAAACACCGCCCTTCACCTGTAACTGGAGCGGATAAGCAAGATGTTGATAGTGACAACCGCCACACACCCCAAAATGCCGGCAGCGCGGCTGAATGCGCTGAGGAGCAGCCTGCAAAACCTCCACCAGCCGGGCACGGGCAAACCCCCTTTTTTCCTCGGTTAACTCCACCAAAACCCGCTCACCGGGCAGAGCATAAGGGACAAACACCGCCCGTCCATCCGCCAGCCGTCCCATACTGCTGCCGCCAAAGGTATGACGGAGGAGTTCTACTTCGACCAGTGCAGGGGAGAAAGCCATTAAATCATGTGAACCCAGATGTAGTCTTCCAGGCTCTGGATGGTCATATCCTTTTCGAGCATCAACTGCCTGACCACATCTCCAATGGAAATCACGCCGACCAGTTTATTGCCATCCAGCACCGGTAAATGGCGGAAGCGCTTGGCAGTCATCAACGCCATGCAGGATTCGACCGATTGATCCGGGGTGACGTAATAGACCGCTCCGACCATCACATCATTCACCGGCGAATGCAAGCTGACTGAACCATCCGCAGCCTTTCGGGCAAAATCCCGCTCCGAAAAGATACCCACAATTTTTCCGGCTTCCACGACCAGCACCGCGCCGATTTTCTGCTCTGCCATCAATTTCAGTGCATCTAAAACCGTGGAAGTTGGGGTAACATACCAGACCTGCGTATATTTGTCCTTCAATAAATCCTTTACGGTAGCCATTCGCATCTCCCTTTCCGGCTTGGGCTGATTGTGCTCAACCACTGTAGCCGCGCCCGAGGATGTAATTTTCCAGCCCCTGAATGGTGGATTCCTTTTCCTCCAAAACCTGCTTGACCACATCCCCAATGCTGATCAACCCCACCAGGTTATGATCCTCATCCAGCACCGGCAAGTGGCGAATATGCTTGGAGGTCATCAGCGCCATACATTCTTCTACCGTTTGTTGAGGGCTGACGTAATACACGGCACGCGTCATAAATTCGCTGACCGGCTCATCCAGCAGCAGGGATTCGCGTTGGGCAGCATAGCGGGCGTAATCGCGTTCCGAGAAGATACCGGCAATTTTCTCTCCCTCCATGACCAGCACCGCGCCAATATTCTTCTCAGCCATCAATTTGAGCGTTTCACGTACCGTAGCCGTCACCGGCACACTCCACACTTGCGTTCCCTTGATTTTCAACAGGTTTTTGACCGTTGCCATTCGGAAATCTCCTTTCTCTTTTTGGGGTTGGGTAACAGAAAAATCAAGATAATTGCAGGAAACAAACCCAATTAGTAATCTTATTATATAAGAATTCAAACCTGCATTCAAACATCAAACGACGGATGCTCGCCTTCAATTTGATTATGACTTAAACAGGACAGGAGTCAAGTTGCGGAGATAAGGCAGTCGGGTTATTTAAAAATCACCCGCATTAACCTGTTTCTTAATTTAACCAATATTGTATAATTTATAACAAATAGCCTGAACCAATTCAGACGACATCTTTTTGGCATAATTTTTTCAAGGGCCGGGGCGGGAAAAAGATATCGGCTCGTTTTTGAATGTGGCTTTGAAAATCAGGAGACTGGCAATGAGCAAACCCTTTCTTTTCACTCTAATCGCAATCCTGATGCTGGCAACCGGTCTAATCGCTATCCATAGCCAACCTGCGCTGGCTTTCAATTCCATCTTTCAGGCAGATGAGCAGCTGGTACGGGGGGCACAACTTTACGATGACTGGACACAGGTAACCGGTATAACCCCTCCGCAGGGCAATCACCCCATTTGGGCACGCCAGACCACCAACACCCGCAGCGGTGTGGACACCTGGCGCTGTGTTTCCTGCCACGGCTGGGATTATCTGGGAAAGGATGGGGCTTTTGCCTCTGGTGCCAATTACACCGGCTTTCCGGGGGTTTATGACGCGCAAAGCCAGCCGCTGGACGAGTTGAAAGCCGCTCTGAGCGGCAAGAAAGACCCCCAGCATGATTTTTCCGCTTATTTGAGCGATGCAGACCTGACCGCGCTGGCGGTCTTTATTCGGCAAGGCGTGATTGACGACAGCCGCTTTATTGACCGCATCAGCCTCAAACCGATTGGCGGTGACTTGCAAAACGGTAAAGCCCTCTACGAGCAGGGCTGCGCTTCCTGTCACGGGGCGGATGGTCAAAAAATCACCTTCCGCTATGAAGGGCAAACGGTCAGTCTGGCAAGGCTGGCAGTACAGGACCCATGGCGTTTCCTGCACCGCACCCGCTTTGGCACCGCCCGTGCTCCGGAAATGACCATTGGGTTGAATCTCGGCTGGAGTCCGCAGGAGGGGCGGGATGTCTTGCTCTACGCCCAGACATTCGCCGCCGGGCTGGAACAACCTCCCTCCCCCTCGATGGGAGACCAGCCCTCCGGAACAGTCGGCCAGCCGGGCGGACCGGCTAACAACCTGATTACCGGCATCCTGACCGCGCTGGGTGCAATGGCAGCCAGTTTGGGTTTTGCGTTGGTGCTGGGCGGTTTACTGGTAGGCATTCTCTTGCTGGTTGTGTGGTCCATCCGCAACCGCAAATAATCTGAATGAACAACAACGCACATCGAGAAAGGAGACGAGCATGAAGCAACCCAAACCTTGGTGGCAACAGGCCGGTTACCGGGTCGGTATCGCGCTGGTGTTGCTGATTTTGCTTGGCGGGGCAGTCAGCGCCGTATATCTGACCCAAATTCCACCGCAACAGCCAATTGCTTTCCCGCACAACCGCCATGTTGGGCTGGGAGCGCCATGCGCCTATTGTCACCCCGGCACAGCCTGGGGACCGAGCGCCGGGCTGCCCGGCATTGATAAATGCTGGGGGTGCCATCAGCAAGTTCAGAAAAAGTCACCCGAACTGGAAAAACTGGCTGCTTATGTTGCCAACAACGAGCCAATTCCATGCGTGCCGGTTGCCATTCAACCGGATTTTGTCCACTTCAACCACCAACCCCACGTCAGCGCCGGCATAGCCTGCGAAACCTGCCACGGCGATATGACCAAGATGACCGTTGCAGAGCCGCAGCCGCGCCAGAACATGGGCTGGTGCCTCTCCTGTCATCAAAAGATGGCTCCGGAGCAGTGGACCAAGCTTTCAGACTGCGCAACCTGTCATTACTGATTTGGAGCGAGGAAACAGCATGAGCAATACCATTTCACGAAGGGATTTCCTGAAACTGACCGGTCTGGGAGCCGCCGTTTCAGCCGTGTTGACCGGCTGCGGACCCATGGCTCGCTATATCGTCCGCAAGCCCTATACCAGCATGCCGGAATACAATCAGACCGGTTTGAGCACGTATTACGCCTCCACCTGCCGGGAATGCCCGGCCGGCTGCGGGATCATCGTCCGCACCAAAGAAGGACGCGCCATCACCATTGAGGGCAACCCGCAGCACCCGGTCAACCGAGGGCGGTTGTGCTCACGCGGGGTGACCGCCCAGCAAGGGCTGTACAACCCCGACCGCATTCGCGGACCCGTCTTTCAGGCACGCGGAGATGCCGGCCGCACCAAACCAATCACCTGGGACGAAGCCGTCGGCGTTGTCCAGCAGGCGCTGACCAGCTCACCGGATCAGATCGCCTTTCTGCTGGGTGCTGCGCCCGATCATCTCTTCGATCTGGTCAGCGAAATCACCGCAACCCTCACTGCGCCGCCTCCCGTGCGGTATAACGCTCTGGCCACCTTCGAAGGGCGCACAACCCTGCTCGAAGCCGCCCGACTCACCTTTGGCGAAGCCAGCCTGCCGTACTTTGACCTGGCCAACGCCGAAGTAACTTTTGCCTTTGGGGCAAACTTTCTGGAAAACT
>NZ_DAOUBL010000279.1:0-11974 GCF_034432615.1 Bellilinea sp.
CGGATAATGGTGCGTAAATTTTCAGTGCCTGCCCGATGCCCGGCAAGGCGGGGTAAGCCGCGCGCCGCTGCCCAACGTCCATTGCCATCCATGATAATGGCCACATGGACGGGGATTTTGGTCAAGGTGGATGAGGCGATTGCCTCTGTTTCAGACATAAGTGGTATTAAAACTCCATGATTTCTTTTTGTTTCATTTCTCCGATGCGGTCAATTTCGCCGATCATTTTATCGGTCAGTTTTTGAAGTTCGTCTTCGCCTTTTTTGAGTTCGTCCTCGGAGATCAATTTATCTTTTTCAAAATCGCGCAGGTCTTTGAGTATGTCGCGGCGAACGTTGCGGATGGCAACTTTGGCTTCTTCAAGACGCTGATTGACCAGCTTGACCAGATCTCGCCGGCGTTCCTCGGTCAACGGGGGCAGGTTCAGCCGGAGGGTTTTGCCATCATTGTTGGGGGTCAGGCCCAGATTGGAGGTGATAATGGCGCGTTCTATGGCTTTGAGGCCGGAGGTATCGAACGGTTTGATCAACAGGGTGCGTGCGTCGGGTACGCTGATGCTGGCCAGTTGCATGAGAGGGGTCGGTACACCGTAATATTCCACCGGCAGTTTCTCGATCAGGGCAGGGGTTGCCCGTCCGGTACGAATGCCCGCTAAATCGTCTTCCAAAGATTGGATTGCGCCTTTCATGCGATTTTCGGCATCTTTGACTGTTTCTTTAATCACCGCAACCTCCTTGTCAGATGAGTGGAATGTCAATTTGCTGCAATTGCTGGTGTGTTAAGGATACCGCAAAATAGCAAAAAATACCACCGGTTAAATATTTTATCGGTTTATTGACAAAATAGAATAAATGTTCTATAATGATAAAAAGTTTGTAAAGGAGTGTGCCATGATTTCCTTACCTATCGTGGATGTACCGGTTCAGACAAGTGAAACAATCTCGGTTGATTTCCCAAAAACCATTACGCAAAACGGTGTGAATCCTTCCGGTAATCGGATACCGGAATACAACCTTCGTGCTTATCTGAATTCACTGTTGCCACTTCCGCTGCGCACCGGATTGCTGGGAATTGACCTGAATGAAAATCCTTTGCTGTTTGATTTAATGGACCCAAAACCGGGTGCGATCTTGGTCGTATCCGATCGGGATGCCGGCAAAATGCGCCTGGTAAAAACGTTGTTGTATTCATTGATATTTGCCAATCCCCCTTATGAGATTCAGGTTTCGCTAGTCAGCGCAAGGACCAGTCAATGGAAATATGAATTCGATCATTTCAATGCTTATTTTTCCCATTTCACCAACAATTACGATCATCCCGCAGCCAAGGCGATTTTAGATGAAGCAGACCGGGTAGAAAGCCGTCAGCATGGACGCAATGAAGGGGAATGCCGCCTGTTGATTCTGGATGGATTTGATACCCTTCCCTACATGGATTTTGATGTCCGCTTGAATTTTGAATGGCTTTTACAGGAAGGACCATTTTATGAGGTCTGGCCAATTGTGATGATGGACAGCCGTACTGCGGCGGAAGAGAAAAAATGGGTTGAAAAATTCAAAACCCGCATCATCGGTCGAATGAAAGATGCCCGATTGGCAGCTTCTTTAAGCAACCTGCCGGAATTAAATTCCAGCTCAATGATGAATGGAAAAGAATTTGCGGTTCGGGTTGGAAATCGAGAGCATCACTTTTATCTTCCCGATTCCATATAACCCCTGGAGGTACTGACAATGAACATTGGTATGCTTTGGTTCGATAACGATCAAAAAACCGATCTGGCGTCCAAGATTAAACGCGCCGCAGATTATTACGAGAAAAAATATGGAGTGCGCCCGGATGTATGTTTCGTTCACCCCAGTATGATGAGCGAAGAAACCCTGCAGCGGAACGGCATCATCATCAAAACCAACCGGCGAATCTTACCCAACCATTTCTGGCTCGGAGTACAGGATCAATCGGTTAAGTCACTTTCTTCCTTATCCGGTTGATTGGCACTTTTATCTCTTCTAGTTTCTTCAACATCCACATCCAGCATCATTTCTTCCGGCAGGATTCCCAGTTCCAAATCGGAGGCCTCTTCCAACCCTTCAGCCACCAGACGGGTCAGTTTGCGAAAGAGGTTGATCAATTTTCTAACCGGATTGGGAGAGTGTCCTTCGGCAAAACTGCGGGCTGCGTCCTCTAATTTGATTTCCTGCCGGAATTCTTCCCGCAGGTAATAGAGATGCTCGATAATCCACAAATACAGGTCGGCTGAAGTGCGCCCGGGGAATTCTTTGCAAATCCCCAGCTCATGAATCACCTTGACCAGGGGTGAGTAAACCTCGTCATACCACGAAGCAACGGCTTCCTCCAACGTTACTTCCGATCCGCGCTTTTCGCCCATGTACCAGCGGTGCACCTGAATATGCTCCAATAACTTTGGATACATACCCGGCAGGGTTAGCTCAATGTTGGCCTCGGGACGCAATTCATGCAGGCGTGTTTGCTGGTAAAACTCCGATTTCTCGTGCATCCGCACCAGCCAGTTGATATCGGTGTTTTCGTCAATTGGAATATCGGTCACAATTTCGGTAATGTAAGCATCAATGAATTTTTGCCCTTTCTCGCGGGCTACCGAAACACGATGGTTACCGTCTTTGACAAAGTACACCTCACCGATTTTATACACCTCAATCGGGGGCAGTTCAATTTCCTTTAGTTTGGCCAGATCAATACTCACCCAGCGGGAGCGGATATGGCGGTGGCGGGGCAGGAAGGCGCGGTCAAAATCGTTATAACGGCCTACACTGCCAACGATTTTTTCAATCGGAATCTGGCGCACACCCACATCGTACTGTCCACGCACCGGTAGATATTTGCGGACTTCATCAAAAGCCAGCAATTGATTGGTGGATTTGTTGAACCAACCCAACACGGAACGCCAAAAGCCCTTGCGAAGGGCTTGTTCAAAGTCTTCGCGGGCAACTTTTTCAAAAAATGATGAATTGAATGAATTACTCATATTTGATCCTCCGCCCCAGACTGGTTTGCATATCGGGCAGCGGCCGATTGACTTGTTGAAAATTAAACTGGATTTCGCGATAACCGTAGCAATTGATGACGGTTGTGTTGCCAACTTTGGTTTCTATCTCGGTATCATTCCGATAGACATGGATATGTCCATGCAGGTGGTAGGTGGGCTGGAATACCTTAATCAGCCAGTTGAAAGCCTTAATTCCGCGGTGGGGCAGATCATCCATATCATGAATACCCCAAGGAGGGGCATGGGTTACGAAGATATCCAGATATCGCCCAAAACGGAGTTTATTCAGCATCAGAGCCGGAGTAAGCCCCAGCACCATCCACCACATTTCGGCCTGGGTGTATTGATGCGGGCCGTAATTGTAACGCAGACTTCCTTCGATGCCAGCCAGCAAAATTCCCTGCGGGGAGCGGACGGCGCGGCGGTGCAGATCAATTGCCCCCCATGGCGAACTCCGTTCGCCGGCGGTAGTGATTTCCACTTTGCTGGCGTGATTGCCGCGCACATAATAGAGCGGGCGGTCCAGCACACTGACGATGAATTCCAGGTAGTAATACGGCAGATCGCCGCAACTGATGACTAAATCAACGTTCTTGAAACGCTGTCCAATTTGAACGTTGTAGATAAATCCCAGTTCAATATCACTGACCGCAAGGATGTTCATTCCAAACCGGCATCTGCATCCCGCTCCCGTTCGGGAAAGGGACGTTCATGGCTGCTTCCCAAAGCAACGGCAATCGCAACGGCATGTGTGCGGGTATGGCTGATGCTGACCGACCATTGCTCCAAACCCAGGTACTTAGCAATTTTAGCAGCATTTCCGTGCAAGTAAAGGACGGGTTCGCCGCGCTGACCATCCAGACATTCGATATCCTGCCAGCGGACGAAACCGATACCCGTGCCGAGCGCTTTGGATACGGCTTCCTTGACCGCAAATCTTCCGCCCAGATATTCGGTTTGGTTGCCCGATTCAGCCAGTTCTGCCGGGGTGAATACTCTCTTCAAGAATCGCTCGCGGATTGATGGTTTGACCGTGTCCAACCGCTCAATTTCAACCAGATCCACGCCGGTTCGTAAAATCATGGCTCATTGCTCCAATCCGGTCCTGCGCTGACAATAACCATGCCGCTGCCGTTCAGGTAACGGCGGGCGGTTTCCAGCACTTCTTCACGACTCACCTTTTCGATAATGGTTGGATAGCGGCGGTAATAGTCCAGACCCAGTCCGTAGCGTTCAATGTTGAGCAGGGCGCCGGCAACACCCGAATTTGACTCCAGCGCCAGCGGCAGGCGGCCGATCAGGTTGGCCTTACTGTCCGCCAGTTCAACCTCGGTGACCGGTTCACGGGTAAAGTGGGCAATTTCGCGACGAATCAGGTCAATTGCCCGCTGCAGATTTTGCGGTTCAACGCCGGCAGAAACCTCCCACGAACCGGCGGCAGTCGAAGCGACCAGATTGGCCGCCGCATAATAGGCCAGTCCATGTTTTTCGCGGATGACTTCGCCAATGCGTCCCATCATTCCCATCTGACCGAGGATATTGTTGCCGACAATTGCCGGAAAGAAATCCGGGTCGGTGCGCCGCGGCCCGATTGTGCCCATCACCAGATCAGTCTGGCTTTTGCCCTCAATGGAAACATGCCGGCGGATGTCCTGCGCTGGTGGGCTCAGGTTGGGATAATCCACCCCGGCTGGCGTCGTTTGGGTTTTCCATGAGCCAAGATAGTGATGTACCCATTCGGCGACCTGAGCCGGTTCAATTCCGCCGACAATCGCCAATACCATTCCGGCAGGGGAGTAAAACTGATCATGAAAATCCAGCAAATCCTCACGCTGGATGTTTTGAATGGTATGCGGGTAACCGTCTTCCGGTTTGCCGTAGGGGTGACCATCAAAAAGGACTTCATCGAAAACCAGCGATGCCATTTCCGCGGTATCCTGCGCGCGGATTGCCAGCCCGGTCAGGTGCTGGACGCGCAGTCTTTCCACCTGATCGGTTGGAAAGGCGGGTTGGATGAGCACCTCGCTGAGCATTTCCAACAGCATGGGCAGGTCTTCCACCAGACAGCGTCCGCCAAAACTGACCGTATGGACGCTGCCGGCAAACCCCAAACTGGCCCCGGCGGTTTCAAGCGTATCGAAAATCTGTTGAAAATTCCTGCGCTGGGTTCCGCGTGTCAATGCCAGGGCTGTTAAATAGGCCAGCCCCAGTTTTTCCGGCGGATCGTACTGGCTGCCGGCCGGCAGAAAACCGCTCATCACCACCGATGGACTGAACGGATTGCAGCGCATCATGAGGGTGATGCCGTTTTCCAGCTCAAATCGCTGGATGTCATCGGCTCCCGGCAAGGTGTGGAGTACAGCGGGGGAGGCGCGTCCGTTCATCAAACCTGGCCTCCATTGAGTGGATAAAAAATGCCCACCACACGCTGGTTGGGGGGTAACCAGCGCTGGGCAGCCCGCTGAACATCGGCCGGGGTTACTTCGGCGAGGCGGGTGAGATAGCCGCTGAACCAGGTGTATTCGGCGAACATTTCGGCAAAGCCCAGCCAGAAGGCCTGATTGGTGATGTTTTCACTGCCGTAAGCAAACATTGCCCGCGCCTGTTTAATGGCGCGTTGAATTTCCTGCGGGGAAACAGGCGTATCTTGCAGGCGCTTGATTTCATCATCTATTGCGGCCAGCACTTCATCGGGATTGCTGTCGGGACGCAGGGTGATGGTCAAATCATACAGGAAGGGGTCGCAGGTTGCCTGCATTCCCCCCGAAACACCCACAGCCAGTTCTTTTTCGATCAAGGCGCGGTACAAACGGCTGGTCTTGTTGGAAATTCCGCCGCCGCCAAACATATTCAGGCTGGTGGGACCTGCCAGCAGCGAATCCAGAACCGTCATGGAGAAAAAGTCCGCATCCACGGCGGCAGGAGAGCGGTAGGCAATTTGCAGGTAAACCGTTTCGCCGGGGCCGCTGACCGCCAGATGCCGCTCTTCGGGAACGGGAGGTTCGGGTGTGGTTGGGTTTTCAGCCGGTTTGCCAGCCGGGATAGCCCCATACCAGTCTTCGATCTGCCGAAGGGTCTCCTGGGCATCGAAATCGCCGGCGATGGCGATCAGTGCGTTGGCAGGGTGGTAGTAGCGCCGGTAATGCTCGTAAAGCTCATCGCGCTGGATGTTTTGCAGGTCTTCAGGGGTTCCGATGACTTCATTGCGGTAAGGATGTTGTTCAAACGAGGCTTTTTGCACGGCATTGCTGAGCAGGAAGAGCGGTTCATTCAGGTTGCCGGCCAGTTCCGAAAGGATGACCGTCCGTTCCGCTTCCACTTCCTGCGGGTCGAACAGGCTGTTGATCATGCGGTCCGATTCGAGTTCCAGCGCGAGCGCCAGATGATCGGCGGGCAGGGTTTCAAAGTAGGTCGTCCAGTCCATGTGGGTAAAGGCGTTCCAGCTGCCGCCGGTACGGGCAATGGCTTTATCCGGCGTACCGGGCGGAAAACGCGGTGTG
The DNA here is from genome assembly GCF_034432615.1 of Bellilinea sp. Lineage (GTDB taxonomy): Bacteria > Chloroflexota > Anaerolineae > Anaerolineales > Anaerolineaceae > Bellilinea. The sequence continues at coordinate 6,526 of NZ_DAOUBL010000279.1, forward strand.
CCTTTGAATTGCATGTGCTCCACCCAGTGGGAAATTCCGCGTTTGCCGTTTTGTTCATAGCGCGAGCCGACCCGGTACCATACCCAATGACTGATCAACGGGGCGGTATGGATTTCTTTCAATTGTACGGTCAGACCGTTGGGGAGTTGGGCGCGCAGGATGTCTTCAGCCATGGGAAGGGTCGCTCGACTATTCTCCGAATAACCACAGGCAAAGCGGCAGCGGCGGGGTTCCGCACAGTGCTTCAGACCACGAATTGGGGGTTTGCTTCAACAGTTCACGGTACGGCAGCACCACTTCCTGCAAACCGGTAAAGGGTTCGTGCAGGTCGGTTTCCCGCAGCGGAATATCTACAACCACATCCAGATTAACCGGTATTTCCTGATCTACCGGCACCTCCAAATCCAGAAAGATGGGCAGGTCGGTGCCGGCTTTGAGAACGATGTCGGCCGGAGCGTTGTAGATGGTTAATCCACCGGTATTCAAGCGCAGCACCTGTGCGTTGGCAAGCAGGGTGTCTTCGGCAAGGGTGACGGTGGTTGGTGTTTTGATGTGGAGCGTGAAATTGGCGCGCACTTTTTGATCGCGCACCGGGATGGTGGTGCGGATGTGGGCTTCATCCATGCGCACAAAATTTTGATACAGCCCTTCAATCAACTGATCGGAGAGGATGCGCTTGAGGGTAAACAGCTGACTGCCCAGGCCGATCATAACGGCGATGAGGATGACGTTCACAATAAGGGAAAGAATGCCGGTAATCGTCCAGAATGGGGGCAGTAACCGGTTCAGGCGTATCATCTGTCGCAGAGGAGCAGGGGGCTGAGAGGGGTTGGTGATTTCTGGTTCCATCGCTTCACTTTATATAACGTCAGTTTGGGAAAATTCATTTCCGAATTGGATTGAGCATTCTTGGCCCCCTCCTGCCTCCCCTAAAACCGCTTTGTCGGTTTTGGGGGAGGTGCAGGTGGGGGTCGGTTGGACTACGATGCTAGGGCTGACCTTGTGCCAGACTCACGTTTGTATACCAATATAGCACAGGCGCAAAAAAGAAGCGGATAAAACGGGGTATAATTAATTTCAGTTCGTCATCTTCGTCCACCGGGGTATGACTCATGGAGCAATCTGACCGCCACATTGTGGCAATTGTGGGTGCAGGACCGGCGGGGTTGTTTGCCGCTCGAGAACTGGCAAGTCAGGGAGTGCAGGTTGTGCTGTTCAACCGGGATATCAAGCCCGGGGGGCTGGCAGAATACGGCATATACCCGGATAAGATCAAAATGAAGACCGGATTGCGCGCCCAATTCCGGCAAATTTTAGAGATGCCCAATGTGGAATATTACGGCAACGTGCTGATTGGCCGGCAGGGGGATTTAAGTCTGGAGGACTTGCAAGGAATGGGATTTCAGGCCATTCTGGTGGCTGCTGGCGCACAGGGGACGAAGTGGCTGGGGCTGCCCGGTGTACATTTACGGGGGGTTTATCACGCCAAGGATGTGGTTTAGCATTACAATAAATTGCCGCCATTCAGCCAGCAGGAGCTGGAAATTGGCAAACGGGTGGCAATTATCGGGGTGGGCAATGTGATGATGGACATTGCCCGCTATTTGATTTCGGTGCGAAAGGTGGATGAGGTGGTGGCGTTTGCCCGCCGCGGCCCGGCAGAGATCAAGTTTGACCGAAAAGAATTGGAGGCAGTGGTCGCAAACCTGGATCTGGCGGTATTCGACCGCGAGATTGACCGCGTAGCCAAAGAGATGCGTGCTTTGGGGCAGCATCCTGAAGTTGCCAAAGAGTTCATTCACGCGGCTGCTGCCCGCGGGGTGTGGATGCAGAGTCACACCCTCTTCTGGATCCGCTTCCTTTCCTCGCCGCGCCGCATTCTGGATGACGGCAAAGGACGAGTGGGTGGGCTGGAGATCGAGGATACCCACCTGGTGCTGGAGGATGGAGAGGTCAAAGCGCGCGGGCTGGGGCAATTCCACATTTTCGATGTGGATACGGTCATCTTTGCGATTGGCGACCGGGTGGATGAAAATTTGGGATTGCCGGTGCACAATTTTGCCTTTGATAAAAATCCCAATCCGCGCTTTCCCATCGAGGGCGAGTCCTACGAAGCCTATGACAGTGAAAAGAACGAGCCCATCGAGGGCGTTTTTGTGGCGGGCTGGTCGCGGAAAGCCTCCAGCGGGTTGGTGGGTGTGGCGCGCAAAGACGGTGTGAACGGGGCGCGGGCGGTTTTCCAGTATTTAGCCAATTTGCCGCCTGCCCGGCCGGATGTTTTATCCAAAGTACAGGAAGCGCTGACCAGCCTGCCGCACCCGGTCGTGACGCGGGAGGCGCTCAAATTGCTGGAAGCCGCCGAACAGGCAAAAATGCAGGAACTGGGGGCGGAGGATTTCAAATTTGCCTCCAATCAAGAGATGCTGGAAGTAATGGGTTTGCTTAAGGCGGTATCCTGAGTGGAGGTCGCCGTGAAATGGGTTGTAACGGGCGGGTGTGAAAATCAATCAGCGTATTCTCCCCGTCCGTTTTATTTTGCCAAAGGAGGAAAAGCAGAATGACCTTGAGTGAGGAAACTCGTCTGGAAATGTACTGGATGATGCTGCTCGCCCGCCGGTTGGATGAACGCGCCTGGGTGCTGCACCGCCAGGGAAAAATTGCCTTTCATATCTCAGGTATCGGGCAGGAGGCGGCCCAGGTTGGGGCTGCCTTTGCCCTGCGGCGCGGCTATGACTGGGTAGCCCCGTATTACCGCGATCTGGCGTTGCTGTTGTGCCTGGGTTACGAACCGCGCGAATTCATGATGAGCCTGATGGGCAAGCGCGAAGAACCCAGTTCCGGCGGACGGCAGATGCCCAGCCATTGGAGTTTGAAGCGGGCCAACGTCGTCAGCCACTCGGCGGTGGTCGCCACGCAATGTTCTCACGCCACGGGAATCGGTCTGGCAATCAAAATGCGCCGGGAAGATAAAGTGGTTCTGGCCAGTCTGGGCGAAGGTTCAACTTCACAAGGTGAATGGTATGAAGCCGTCAACTGGGCGGCGGTGCATCAACTACCGGTCGTCTTTCTGGTGGAAAACAACCAGTATGCCATCTCGGTGCCGGTGGAAAAGCAAATGGCGGTACCCAGCGCGGCTGACCGCGCCTGCGGGCTGGGTTTGCGCGGCGTGGCTGTGGATGGAACCGATGGGTTTGCCGTTCATCAGGCTTTTGTGGAAGCGGTTGAACTGGCGCGCAGCGGCAAAGGCCCTACCCTGATCGAAGCCAAAATGTACCGCATCACCCCGCATTCTTCCGATGACGATGACCGCACCTACCGTTCGCGGGAAGAAGTTGAGGAACATAAAAAACGCGATCCGCTGCTGGTCAACCGGCGTATTCTGGAAAAAGAAGGCCTGTTGAACGCTGCCCGGCTGGAGGAGATGGAAAGCCGCGCCAAAAAGATTGTGGATGAAGCGGTGCAATACGCCGAGCAGGCGCCCTACCCCGCTGCAGAAGAGGCGGCCTACCCGGTGTATGCCGAGGAGGTGCGCCATGCCTGAAATTACTCTTGTGGAAGCCATTCGACAGGCGATGGATGAGGAAATGGCGCGCGATGAACGCGTCTTCATCGTTGGTGAGGATGTTGGCAAGCGCGGCGGGGTCTTTCGCGCCACGGTTGGCCTGTTTGAAAAATATGGCGAAGAACGGGTGATCGACTCGCCGCTGGCAGAGCTTTCCATTGTCGGCGTTGGGATTGGGGCAGCCCTGTATGGTATGCGCCCGATTTGCGAGATTCAATTTGCCGATTTCATTTACCCGGCTTTCAATCAAATCGTCAGCGAAGCGGCCAAAATGTGCTACCGTTCGAACGGCGAATGGACGGTGCCGATGGTCATCCGCGCGCCATATGGCGGCGGCATTGGCGGCGGGCTGTATCATTCTCAAAGTGTAGAAGCCTTCTTTGCGCATGTGCCGGGTTTGAAGGTGGTGATACCTTCCAATCCCTACGATGCCAAAGGATTGCTCAAATCGGCGGTGCGCGATCCGAACCCGGTCATCTTTCTGGAACCCAAGAAGGGTTACCGTCTGATTCGCGGCGAGGTGCCGGATGGAGAGGAAATTCTGGTGTCCATCGGCCCGGCCAGGGTCAGCCGGCAGGGCAGTGACCTGAGCCTGTTTGCCTACGGCATGATGCACTACTACGCCTTACAGGCCGCCCAAAAAGCCGCCGAGGAAGGCATTGATGTGGAGGTGGTTGACCTGCGTACCCTTTACCCGGTTGACCGCCAGGCGATTCTGGCATCGGTGCGCAAAACCGGCAAGGCGTTAATTGTGCATGAGGATAATCTCACCGGCGGTTACGGAGCCGAAATTGCGGCGACCATTGCCGAAGCCGCCTTTAGTGATCTGGATGCGCCGGTGCGCCGCCTGTGCGGCCCGGATGTACCGGCGGTGCCTTTCAGCCACCCGATGCAGGAGTGGTTCATGCCAAATCCGCAGAAAATTCTGCAGGCCATCCGCGAACTGGCGGCTTTTTAGGTGTGTAAGGAGGAGCCATGGCTACCAAAGTGATCATGCCTCAGCTGGGTGAGTCGGTTGTCGAAGGGACTGTCACCCGCTGGTTGAAGGAAGAAGGCGAAACAGTCGAGGAATTTGAATCGCTGCTGGAAGTGAATACCGATAAGGTCGATTCGGAGATTCCCAGCCCGGCGGCGGGTACTTTACTGAAGATTGTGGTGCCGGAGGGCGAAACGGTCAAAGCCGGTACGGTGATTGCCTGGATTGGCGAACCGGGAGAAAGCATCCCGGATGAAGGAGGAGCCGGCCGCCTGCCTGCCGCAGAAAAGCCGGGAGAGACTCAACCTGTGCCGTCTGTGGCCGTGCCCGCACCAGGCCGCGACCAGGACCTGGGATTCATCTCGCCGGTGGTGGCGCGCCTGGCGCAGGAATATCAGGTTGACCTGAGTCAGATCAAAGGCACGGGGCAGGGCGGGCGCATCACCAAAAAGGATGTGCTGGCTTACCTTGAACAGCGCGAAAAACAGCCCGAATCGGAACAGCCGGCCATCTGGGAGACGCCGGGGGAGGGAGATTTATTCCGTCCAACCGAATTGATGTTCCCGGCCGGTCAACCGGCTGTGGAAGCCAAACCACCAGCCGCGCCGCAGCCACCGGTTGGAACATCAACCGGCAGCCGCCTGATTCCGCATACCAAAATCCGCAAGAACATTGCCGAACATATGGTGTTCAGCAAACGCACGGCGGCCCACGTGACCACCGTCATGGAAGCCGACCTGAAGCAGGTGGTGGCGCACCGTGAGGCGAACAAGGCCGTGTTCGCCCGCGACGGGGTCAACCTGACCTATACGGCCTACTTTGCAGCCGCGACAATTGCCGCCCTCAAAGCCTACCCGCAGGTCAATTCCTCATGGAGTGAGGAAGGTTTGCTGCTGCATTCCGAGATCAAT
>NZ_DAOUBL010000280.1:0-12898 GCF_034432615.1 Bellilinea sp.
GACCAGTCTGACCTCAGCAGGCTGCCCGGAAAGCGGCAGGAACTCCAACTCCAGCCGCACTGGCAGTGCAAACAAATGCCCCGGCGGGGCGGGGTAAATCAGATGCAGCACCACCGAGAGCAGCAGTCCCGCCCGCCATAGATTGCTGCGGCGGACAAAATTCCCCCACCATTCGGTCAGGGAATATCCCCGGCGGCGCGCAAAAAACCAGACCCCCGCGCTCAAAGCCCCGCCAATTCCCGCCGCCAAAGCCAGCCGCCGCAGGCTCAGCACGCCAACCGGCTGCAGGAAGAGCAGGTAGGCATTCAGTCCAAAACTGAGTGCCAGCATCACAAACAGGCCTGTGCTGGCTGCCACTCGAGGTCGGTGTTCCACTCCTGTTGACTGGATCATCCCGCTGTGAAAACTGGTCCAATAGGGTCAGAATCAATCAGGGGAGGAGGGTAGGGAGCCTCCTCCCCCTAACCGGAAGCGATTACCTTGGCTTCCAGTGCCGGTTGGCTAAGGTTGAATTTGAGAAAAGATCTCCGCCGCAAAGTTGAGTACATCCTCTTGCTGGGAGGAAGACACCTGACCATCCCCCCGCCCATACCAGTTCAATGAGTATTCAAAACCATCGGTTACCCCATCGCTGCGGCGAGCGTCAAAAGGCGCAAGCTGATCTGCCCAATTATACAACATTTTCAACTGATCTGCTGAAAGGCGCAATGACCCGCGTGAGGCAGGCGGGGTGCTTTTACAATCGGCGGCGTACGCCCAGCCGCTCTCGTAAATTTCCAGCGTGTCGCAAAAACCGGCAATTCCGCCGCTGCGCTGCCACAAAAGCAGGCGGTATTGGTCAGCCGGTTGCCCGGCGCGCACTTCGGCCGCTGCCAGCCCCGCCCAGGCCGCCAGGGCGCGGCCCTCTTCCACCGCAGGCTGACCTGTACCGCGCCCTTGAAAGGACAGCCAGCCGTAGGGTGTTTCCATTTGAAACGATGCAAACTGGCGAATCCACTCTGCCAGTTCCAGCGGACGCTGTAAATTGACAAAAGACCGCCCTTCGAGCACACTGCCACACGCCCCGTCCGAAAGGCCGCCCAAGCCAACCTGAATAATTCGACAATCCTCACCCTGGGAACCGGAGATCAGAATCAGGTAAGACTGCCCATCATCCGCACTCTTGACTCCAGCCTGCCGCAGCTGGCTGCCATCGCCATTGGTGTGATAAATGTACTGCAAACCCTGCACGGCAAAGACCACCCGAAAACCGTTGATGACCTCCGGCTGGCATTCCTCCCCTGCCTGGGGTAAACCCAAACAGGAATCCTGCCACTCTGCCGCAAGTGCTTCTACCAGCACCGCCTCGGCGGGCATGGCAAGTGAGAGCCGTTCCGCCAGATGACGACGGGCAGCCGTTACGGCAGCCTCTTGAACGGCCGGCACCGGGCGGATGCGCCCGCCTTCCAGGTCGGTGCGAAATTCAAAGAATTGATCACCGGCTTGCAGCCCCACCAGATAGCCCGGCACAATTTCTTCGGTACAGGCTTCCTCTTCGGCACCCAATCCAAGGCAGCCATCCGGCCAATCGGCGGATTCTACGCGAATCACGCTGATGGTGGTTTCATCCAGACCCAATGATACTGCCAGAAGCTGACGGGCAGCCAGTACCGCCGGGGGAAAGAAGGACGAATCGGGCGGCAGGTTATTTTCCTGCACCGGTGTAGGGGTCAGCACTCGTGGGTCATACCAGCCGGGCAGGGGTGTTTTTCGATCCACCGGCGGGGTTTGAATGGCTTGCGTACAAGCCGCAAGTGACATCAGCAGCATAACCATCCCAATCAGATTTTTACGCCACATAAATACTCCTGTCGCTGAAATTTTTCGACGACAGGAGTATTATAACCCGCCCGCTCACTCAGGCGTATTTCAGGCGGTCTTTTCCTTCAATCCGGTCAGTTCCAGACTGACCTCCCACAAACGCCGGGCGGTTTCCTCATCTTGTGAAATTTTGGAAGACTCAACTGCCTTTTTCTGGTCGAAGTACCTGCCGGTGATGCCTTCCACCTCCGGCGAGGTGGCCAGGTAAAGCGTAGTTTCAGCGCCCTGTTCGGGAGAAATTGCCCCAACCCGCTGAACAAGGCTCAACCCCAAACCAATCAGCCCGCCATTGTTTTTACCAAACTGAGTGGCCACAAAGCCGGGGTGCAGGCAGTTCACGGTGACTCCGCTGCCTTGCAGACGGCGCGCCAGTTCGTAGGTAAACAGCACGTTCATCAACTTGCTGTTGGAATAGGCGCCCCAACCGCTGTAACTTTTTTCGGCATTCAAATCGTCAAAATTGATTTTTCCGCCAAAATGGGCAGCAGAGGATACATTGATGATCCGCGCCGGTGCGCTTTTCGTCAACAGATCGAGCAGCAGGTGGGTGAGCAGAAAATATGCCAGATGATTGAGTGCAAAGGTCTTCTCCAAACCATCAGCGGTCAATTCGCGTTTGGCAAAAAATGCTCCGGCATTGTTAATCAGCACATGCAGCTGGTCATAGCGATGGCGGTATTCGGCGGCCACCCGGCGCACCTGCTCCTGCTCCGAAAGATCCGCAATCAGAAAATCCACTCTGGGGTTATCACTCTGCTCGCGTATTTCCCGAACGGTTTGTTCCGTTTTTTGCGGGTTGCGCCCAATGATGATCACATGCGCACCCCGATTAGCCAGTTCCAAGGCGGTCACTTTGCCAATTCCATCCGTGCCGCCCGTAATCAGCACTTTTTTACGATCCACTGTCCAGGTCATTTTCACTTCTCCTTTTCCGGTAATTACCCTGACGATTGGATTATAAACAGGCGCTGATGAAAATCGCAATCTCAGCAGCGGGAAAGATTATACAAAGGGTTTACAGTTTTTCGGGCGGCAGGCGGACAGGCAGGGATGGCTGGCACATCCCGAATAAAATTTTACCCATCTTCTGCCCCCATTCGCGGATGGCCTCCCAATCGCGCCAATCTCCCGGCTTAAGCGCGGCTTGCCCGCCGTGGACGGCGTGCTGCAACATTTCTTCGCTGACCCTTCCGGCAAACATGCCCACTTCCAGGGGACGAAATTCCGGAAAGGTGCGGCGGATCTCCTCGTAGGCCTGCCGGGCAGCCTCGCGGTTTTGAGGTGTATCCTGACACAGGCTGCCGCACAGTTGAAAAACCCCCATCAGGCGCAGGCGCAGGGTAGCGCGCTGCGCGCTCAAAAAGGCAATTGCCTCCGGCAGCCAGCGGGCATGGCGCACCGGACTGCCGAGCACCACCGCCCAGTAGGGACGCAAATCACGCACCCGCTGCACTGGCGCAACATCCACCCGGCCGCAAAACTGCCCGATTTCGTAGGCAATCACCTCAGCCACTTCCGCCGTAGAACCTGAACGGGTCGCATAGGTGACCAGAATGGCATCCTTTGGCATCCAATTCGACGTTTCCACCAACGACCTCCGGCAAAATTTTAGCCTAAAACACCCAAATGTGCACGTTCAGGGGAAGGGTTTTTCTCCCCTGCACATGGGTAGGGGTAAACCTTTCTTCCGGCTTATTCAACCAACCGCTGCTGAAGCGCAAAGGCAACCGCTTCGGTTCGGCTGGAAACTCCCAGTTTTGACAGAATATTACTGACGTGAAACTTGACCGTCGAGGGGCTGACCACCAGTTTGGCAGCGATTTCGTTGTTGCTCAAACCGCGCACCATCCAGATCAGCACATCCCGCTCGCGCTCGGTCAATTCAAACACGGGGGCAGCCGGGCGGGTGGCCGCCTGAATCAGCACCTGCGCCGCCTCCGGTGCCAGCGTAGAACGCCCGGCATGCGCTGCGCGGATGGCCTGGGCCAGTTCATCCGCCGAAACATTTTTGAGCAGATAACTGATCGCACCTGCCTGTAAAGCCGCCTGCACCAGCGTATCCTCACGGAAACTGGTCAGCGCAATGACTTGAATGTGCGGGTATGCCTCGCGAATCTGGCGGGTTGCAGCAGCACCGTCCATTTCCGGCATGACCAGATCCATCAAAATCACATCCGGTTGGAGTGCAGCGGCGCGCTGAACGGCCTGCCGCCCGTTTTCTGCCTCTCCCACCAGTTCAAGATCATCAAATGCCATCAAAAACGCGCTCAAACCACTGCGTACTACGGCATGATCATCCACCAGCATCACCCGAATGGGCGCCGATTCACTCATGATTTCATCCTCGACCCAATCTTAGAGCACACCAACCATTGTTATTAATTTTACCCGCAAAACACCGGAAGAGCGACTGAAAATTGCTCCAGGACTTTCTCAAAGTCGAAAACGGTCAAACAGCAGCCGGCGGGTGCTGACCGATGTCTTATTCGGAATAATCCACTGATGTGTCAAATTGAGCGATTTTGCCCCCTCCTGCGCCTCCCCCAATATCGCTTTGGCGATATTGGGGGAGGTGGGTGGGGGTTCGTGTCGCCAGAATTCGAGTTTCGATACAACGGTTTAGGATTGTCAAGGAACTTTGAGAAAGCCATCGAAATTGCTCCCCATCATCAAAACCGCCTCACTTACTTTTTAACCGCAATCAGGGTGCCATCCCCGGCCGGATAAAGATGCGCCGCTACCCTTTCATCCCGTGCAACCCTTAAATTAAAACTGCGCACAGCCTCGATGATCGGGCTGCTGACATTACCTGCCACACTCCCGCCCCATAAAGCATTGTGCGCCGCAATCACCCCGCCGGACGGCAGGTGCCGCAAAGCCCATTCGTAATATTGCGGATAGCCTTCTTTATCGGCATCCAAAAAAATCAGGTCGTATGGCGCAAAGGCGGCCGCTTTTTTGAGCATCAGGTTGGCCTGCCCTATCAGCAAACGAATTTTGCCCTCCACTCCTGCCAGCGTAAAATTGCGCCGCGCGATTTCGGCGTGGACTGCTGACTTTTCAATGGTGACCAGGTAACCGTCTGCCGGCAGCGCGCGCGCCATCCAGACGGTGCTGTAACCCGCCAGGGTGCCAACCTCCAGCACCCGCCGCGCTCTGCACAGGCGCACCAGCAGCGCCAGAAACGCCCCCTCTTCAGCGCTGACCGCAATCTGCGGCAGGCCCTGTTCGACGGTCTGCTCCCGAATCTGACGCAGGACTTCATCCTCAACAGCAAACAGACTGGCAATATACGCCTGAATCTGCTCAGACGGTGGAGTTTCAAGAGACATGAGAAAAACCTCCAGAGAGAACAAAGAAACGAACAGCCATCAGCACACTTTTTGTAACCGAACTTAGGCCTTTACCCGCTGTACAACCCGATCATAGAACTCCTTCAGACGCAGGCGCATTTGCTGAACTTCTGCCCGCTCGGCAATCAAACGCCGATGGAATTCGGCTGCCTGCTGCAGCAGCTGCGGGCTGCTCAGCGCCTGCACCACCGCCGCCGCAATCGAATCGGCTTTGTGTCCCTCCACCAGCAGCCCGTTGACGCCCGGCGTGATCCATTCCCGCAGGCTTTCCAAATCGCCTGCTACCGGAAAACTGCCGCAGGCCATGGCTTCCAGCAGGGTGTTGGGGGTGCCGTCGTGGGTGGTCACCGAAACCGAAACCGCGCTGCGCGCAAACAACCCCCACAACTGCGTTTGCGGCAGGGATGGCAGCAAAACCACCCGTTCATCCAGATTCAAACGCCGTTTCCATTTTTCTGCTTCTTGTTCTCCCTGCATGGCGGGACAAACAAACACGGTATGCGGATGGTGCTGCAATACCAGTGGAATGGATTGAAAGAACGCCGCCGTACAGGTGTAGGCGCGCACCCCGCGCGGGTTGATCACCATCCATTGATGGGGCGGGATGCGCGCTTCCAGCTCGCCGGGCAGCGGCTGAAGCCCCTTCTGCATGCGCTGCAAATCAATCCCCCCGCTGGTCGGGATGAGCAGGCTGGGACGCTCCTGTGCAAAGCCCCACGCCCGCGCCAGGCGCAGATCACGCGCCGCATCGGCGTGCAATCCATCCGCCCGTTGCAGGACAGCCCGTGTCCAGCGAGACATTTGGGGCGTGGCGGGCGCATGCAGGGTCAGGTCATTGCCCCAAATGGAAACCGCCAGCGGCAAATCCTGCGGTGTGGCAAGCGCCAGGATACCCTCAAATGGAATACGCAAGGCGTGGACAACATCCGGCTGAATGGCCGCTAACGCCTGGCGGTAGCGCCGTGCCGAACGCGGCAGGCTGAGCGGCGCCAGCCGGTAGCGCAGCGGCAGCAAAATGCGGCGCAGGCCGGCCACCCAGCGGCGTCGGGCGGAAGTGGCTGCCTTACCCCCGCCTGCGCCCGCAGAAGAAACAGCCTGTCCACCCGTCAGCCCGCTGAAGGCAACCGGCAGCACGGCAAAGTGGGCTGAATCGGGCGGCGGCGGACAGGGAAACGTGGAAACCAGCGAAAAGGTCAATCCCAGTTCACGCAGGTTATCCAGCCAGCGCAAGGTAATCGGACTGCGCCCATCGGCGACCAGCAGAATGTGCATGGCTCAATCTCCGCCTGAATTGGGCCGGTTCAACGGGTAACCACAATGGTCTGCGGCCAGTTCAACCGCCCGCGCAAAGGCGGCGACCATCGCTTCCAGATTGACCCGCCCGCGCACAATCTGATAGGAAACCAGCCCCATCCGGCGCAGACGGGCCGGCTCGGACAGCGCATCCTGCAGGGTTTCGCGCAGGGCTGCCACATCGCCGGGTGGCAGCAGCCAGCCGTTTTGCTCCGTAACCAGCTCGGACTGGGTGCCGTCGGCTTCACCCACCACCACCGGCAGGGCATAGGCCATGGCTTGCTGCACCGCCAGTCCGCCGCTGCCGGGCAGGACAAACAGGTCGGCCTGCTGAAAGAGCGGTTCCAACTCGCTGCCGAAAAGTGCTCCCCAAAAGCGGGTGTTGGGATAAATGCTTTCAGCCAGCGCCTCCAATTCAGCGCGCACCGGCCCCTCACCCACAATCCACACCTCCGGCTGAACCTGCTGCGGCAGGTCTGCACAGGCGCGCAGCAACAAATCCACCCGTTTACGGGCCTGCAGCCGTCCCACATACAGCACGCGCGGCCGGCCGGCCTCGAACTGCGCCGGGCGCTGGGACGGCGGCTGAAGCGGACGAGGCGCAACCGCATTGGGCGCCACCACAATCCGCTGAGGGTCGAATCCCAGCCGGGCGTACTGCGCGGCGCCGCGCTGGGAATAAGCGATCAACGCATCGAAGCGGATTATGAACCGCTGCCAGATTACCTTTTCCAAACCGGCCCGATCGCTTTCCGCCAGCGGCGCGCCCAATCCCCAGCCAATCAGCGGACGGCGGCGGCGCATCCAGCGCATCATCAAGGGTGTGCTGAGGTAACGCGGGTTGGCTTCCAGAATCAAGACTTCCGGCTGCCATGTTTCCAGCCAGCTGCGCCAGCCGGCCTGCCAGCACAGGTAAAACCGCCCTCCAAACAGGTGCAGGTTGCGCGCCCGGCTCAGCTCGGCGGATTGAAGCGTCCGCTGGGATTCAACCGCTTCGCCGGGACGCGGCAAACCGGCAAATACCCCCAGCCCGCGCGGGCAGGCCACCCCCAATGCCTCAAAGAAAGGCGCGCGGTAATTGGGTAAAATGCGTTGTTGAATACCCACCCGGATCGGAATCAGGCTCATAAGGTCAGCACCCGCACGGTCGAGCCGTGATTGTTCTTCTCAACCTCAATCCGCGCCGGGAAGGCATCCTTCAATTCATCCAGATGGGTGATGACCAGAATGCAGGCAAAATCCTCTTTGACCGCATTGATCGCCTCAATCAACCGCTGGCGGCCTTCGGCATCCTGACTGCCAAAGCCCTCATCTATGAAAAGCGTTTGCAGGCGGGCACCGGCCCGGTTTGCCAGCACATGCGAAAGCGCCAGTCGAATGGCAAAATTGACGCGGAAGGCTTCGCCGCCGGAGTACATCTCATAAGGACGGATGCCGGCCGAATCGCTGATGATGATATCCAGGGTTTCTTTTTTGTCCTGCCGTTTTTTGTCCTTGTACTCAGCCTGGGTTTCAAAGCGGATGTTCATGCCACCGTTGGAAAGCTGGCTGAGAATTTGATTGGCACGCGCTTCAATTTCCGGCAAGGCTTGCTCAATGAGCAGGGCCGGCACGCCGTCCTTGCCAAAGGCGCGGTCGAGGATCTTCAAGCGGGCAATCAGGCGGGCGCATTCCTCCCGCCGGTTGTGGTTTTCCTTCAAGCGCGCGCGGACGCTGACCAGCACATTCACCTTTTGTTCGGCGGCGCCAATTTTGTAGCGCAGCTGATTCTCTTCATCTTTCCGGGCAAAGAGTTCCTGTTCCAGCGCCTGCAAGTCAGGCAGGTCTGCCGACTCCCGGCGGTACTTTTCTTCAATCTGCTCGTATTCGGCGCGCAGCTGTTGAATCTGGATTTCATCCTGCCGGGTTTCCTGCTCCAGCTCGGCAATTTGATTCAGCAAGGGTTTCAACTGGGCGCGGGCGGCTTCCAGCTGGCGCAGGGCCTGTTCCGCGGTGCGGGCTTGCTGCTCAGCCCGCCGGGCGGCTTCGTGCTCTTGCGGGTCATATCCCAGCCGGTCGAGTGCCTTTTTGATTTCGGCAATTTTTCGGCGGGCTTCCGGCGCAAACTGACCGCTGGTCAAAATTTGCTCCACCTCTTTCAGGCGCGCTGCCGGGCCGCGCTGCCACTCCTGGCTTCGCTCTTCGATCTGCTGAATACGCGCTTCCAGCGCGCTCACCTGCCGCTGATTGGCTTGCAGGTCCAGATCGGCGGTCTGGGTTTCTTTCAGGTGTTTTTCCAGCTGCTGCAGGCTGCGCTGGTACTGCGCCACCTGCTGTTGAAGGTTTTGAGCCGCCTGCTGGGCTGCTTTGCGTTCCTGCTCCAGCTGCTTGAGCAGCGCTTTGCGCTCGGCTGCCCCCAGCGGCTGGCCGCACAACGGGCAGACACCGCTTTGTTCATCGGCATGCAGCCGTTCCAGACGCTCTGTCAGCGCGTCCATCTTCTCCTGCCAGTAGCCAATTTCAACCCGCCGGCTGGCGAATTGCTCTTTCAGTTCCAGCACTTGCTGTTGGATTTGCTCCCGCTCCTCAAGGCGGGCTTTCAGTTCCTGCTGCAGGTCCATCAACCCCTGCCGTTTGTTGCGCAGTTCAGCCAGCTGGTCTAGCTGCTGCCTGACCTGATCTTCCTGCTGCTGCAGGCTGCGCAGTTCTTCCTGCAGACGGGCGCGTTCGCTTTCCAGCAGGGTTTGCGGTTCAACAAGCTGCTGTTGTAACTGTTGAAACTGCTGCGCCAGTTGATTCCAGCGCTCCAGTTCGGCACGGCTTGCCTGCCAGGCGGCATAGGCTGCCTCAATCACCTCAGCCTGTTCCAGTGTTTCTTGCAATTGGTCTGCCTCGCGGCGGCGTTCTTCCAGCCGCTGCAGTTTGGCGTTGTGCTTCTGCTCGGCACTGTTCAGGCGGTCAGCCAGCATGTTGACCATGCGGTGCTGCTCCTCCAGCGCCGCCGCCAGCCGGCGCAGGTCATCCAGCCGTTTTTCCTGCGCTTCCCGCAGGGCGGAAACCTGTTTCAACTCTTTTTTCAATTCCGCCAGTTTCTTCCGGCGTTCCTCTTCTTCGGACAATTCGGCTTCGGCTTCTTTGATTTGCTCATCAATACTGCCCAACTGCCATTCGGCGTCCCGCAGCCGGTTTCGGGCAGCCTCGCGGTAAGCTTCCCACACTTCCAGTCCCAGAATATTGGAAAGGATGCGTTTGCGGTTGGCGGCATTCTGCTGGGCAAACTGATCGGCTTTGCCCTGCAGGAAAAAGGATGCGTTGATGAAGGTCTGGTAATCCATGCGCAGCACCGAACGGATGCGTTTTTCGGTTTCGGTCAGGGAATGCTCGGTCAACGGCTTCCAGACACCCTGCTCGTTGAGCGTGTAAAACTCCAGCAGCGCAGTTTTGTGGCGGACTTTGCTGCGCTGCACACGGTAATGATTGTTCTCATATAAAAATTCGTAAATGACTTCTGCGGCATCTTCCTGATTATTGATGATCGCATCATCGCGGCGGCGGGCTTCTCCAAACAATGCCCAGGTAATCGCATCCAGCAGGGTGGATTTCCCCGCGCCATTGTGGCCGGTAATCGAAGCCAGCTGCAGTTCGCTGAAATCAATCTCTACCGCCTGGCGGTAGGAAAGAAAACCCTTTATCTGCAAGCGAAGCGGAATCATGGATCAGTTTCCTCCGGCAGTGTGGGCAGGCGGCTGATCAGCACCTTATCAATTCTGCGCCCGTCCATGTCCATAATCTCAAAAGAAAAATCCCCCCAGGTAAAGCGCTGACCGGCAGCGGGGATGCTGCCCAGTTGACTGAGAATGAAACCCGCCAGCGTTTGATAACCGATCCGTTCTTCTTCCGGCAGCTGCTCGGTTTCCAGCAATTCTTTCAAGGTGTCCACCGGCAGCAGGCCATCCACCAGCCACGAACCATCCTCGCGCTGCAGGATCTGCGGGCCGCCATCCAGGCCGGGGCCGGGCATTTCGCCCACAATGGCGCGCAGCACATCATACAGGGTGACCATTCCCAACAGACCGCCGTATTCATCCAGCACCAGCGCTTCATGTACGCCGGCGGTCTTAATCAATTGCAGCACCTTGAGGGCCGACATGCTGTCCGGCACAAACAAGGGCGGCTGCAAGAGCGATTTGACCTCAAAAGGCTCTCCGCTGACCATTTTACTGAGAAAGTCCTTGGCAGAAAGGATGCCGCTGACATTATCCAGATTGCCCTGTGCCGCCGGAAAACGGCTGTGGCTGCTTTCCAGAATATCCTGCAGGATTTCCTGCGGACTTTCGTCCAGATCAATCCATTCAATTTCGGTGCGGGGAGTCATGATCGAATCAATGTAGCGGTCGCCCAAGCGGAAAACACTCTCCACCATGTCCTGCTCGGCTTCCTCGAACACCCCCACCTGGGTACCCTGCTCCATCAGTACTTTGATTTCTTCCTCGGTTACCGGCGGTTCATTCGATGGACGAATGCCCAAAATCCGCAGTCCAAGGTCGGTGGAGGCACTCAACAGACGAACCAGCGGAAAGGTGATATTGGATAGAAAACGCATCGGACGGGCAACCGCACTGGCAGCGGCTTCGGGGTTGTTCATCGCCAGCCGTTTTGGAATCAACTCGCCAATGATCAGTGAAAAATAGGTCAGCAGAATGACCACCAGCGCCAGCGCCAGTCCGCCGCTGTAAGGCGCCAGAAAATCCACCCGCGCAATCCAGGCCGCCAGCCGGTTGGCCAGCGTTGCACCGCTCAACGCGCCGGCCAGAATGCCGATCAGGGTAATGCCAATCTGCACCGTCGAGAGAAAACGGTTGGGTGATTCGGCCAGTTCCAGCGCAGCCCGCGCAGCCGCGTCGCCGTCCTCGGCCTTTTGCTGCAAACGCACCTTGCGCGCCGAAACCATGGCAATTTCCGAGAAAGCAAACAATCCGTTTGCCAGCAGCAGCAGAAAAATTAAGCCGATTTCAAGAATGGGATTGTTCATTCGGATTCAACGGGAAATTCGATGGTTGAAGATTCCGCCTGATGAATGATTTGTTCGGCCAGTTGTTTGAGTTCCTCGATGTGTTCGGGTGGTTCACCTTTGGTTTCCCAGTATAATTCGAGCAATTCCAGGGGGGACTTGGCCGCAATGTTTTCAACCTCACCCATGCGCCCGCGGGCCGAAACGTGCGGGCAGCGTACCAGTTGAAAATCAAACGCCAGTTCGGCATGGCGGCGCAGGCTGACCTCGTCAATCAGCGCGTCCCAGTCGCGCGGGTAGTCAATTGCCAGCCGCACAATCGCATCGCGGAGTTCTTCGCGCGGCGGCAGCGCACCTGAAATACGCTCCATCACCGAAAGGCTGCCGTCGCTGGCTGCGGCGGCCGCATCCATCAGGTTGACCGTTCGGTCAACAAAACGCCGGCCGTGCAGTTCGCGCCAGTCCAGTTCCGTTTTGCCCTTTTCCACGCTGGCAATCACAAAGTACTTGCGGTCATTCGCCTCCCCAAAATCACCCGCTCGATCGAACCGGGATACACCACCGGCGGATGGCCGCCCTCGTTCAAATTCTGGCGCAGGTGAATATGACCCAGCGCCACATAATCCAACCGGTTGTCGCGCACCAGCGAACCCGGCAGCACCAGATCATTGCCCAGCATGATGCTGCGTTCTCTGCCGTAGCGCGCGCCCTGCACGGTCGCATGGGCCGCCAGTACGGTGGGCAGGTTGCGGTCGGTCTGCCTGAACCAGTCCTGCACAATTTCCTGCAAACGCTGTTCGATTTCCTCATGGATTTTTTGCGGCTCGGTTGCGCTGATCTGCAGGTGCGCCATCAGCGAAGAACGCGAAATCCACGGGATCGCCATGATTTGCAGCGGTAAACCGAACAGGTCATCCGGCCGCAGCAGGCGCGGCTTGTCAATCACCAATACATTTTCCACTTCCAGCGTCTGATATTCCTGTAAAGCGTGCGCCCGCCCCAGCGCCGGAGAAAGATCGTGGTTGCCAATCAGCAGCACGCAGGGAATGCCGGCACGGCTGAGACGGATGATGCGCCTGCCCCACTCACGCTGGAAGGTCGGTGCCGGGGTGCGGTCTTTGTAGGCATCCCCGGCAAACAGCACCAGATCAACGTTCTCCGCAATGGCGGTATCCACAATCGTATCCAACGCTTTCAAAAAGTCCAGCACGCGCATGGGCAGGCCGCTTTGCGGGTCATGCCGGCCGTAATTGGCAATATCTATGTGAGCATCGGCAAAGTGCAAAATGCGCAGCATGGTTTAACTCCCCTCATGGCTGGATTCCGAGCAAATTTGCCAGTTCAACTGCCGGTGTAAAACCGGGGTGATATTCCAGCGCTTTGCGCACGTCCTCCGCCGCGC
>NZ_DAOUBL010000281.1:0-14409 GCF_034432615.1 Bellilinea sp.
AACCAGCACCACCCAATCCATCGGTACTAAATAGCGCCAACCCGAATTGCGCGCCAGCGAATTTGCCAGAAAATAACCCGGCAGCATCATCAAAGGCACCAGCCCGGCCGCTTTACTTCGCTGCCAGGCGGTGCCAACCCCCACCGCCAGAATTAACAAATTCAAAGGTAAAAACAAACCAGCCCCGGGGGGTAATTCCCCCTGCCACTGCCGAACATCCCTCCAATAGGGCGCTTCCAGCGTGTGGCGCAGATCATGTAAGGCAAAGGTGTTCGGCAGCAACATAACCGTCATAATCATGTTGTGGAAAAAGTGGCGCGGTACATAGGCAAAGCGTTCCAATCCATCCAGCAAAGTGGATTGAGGTTGTCCTGCCTCTCCCCAAGGGAAGCCCTCATCTGCTGCCAGCTGTTCAGCCAGTGGAATCGAGCCACGCGGTTCATCGGTCAAGATACGGCTCTCCAAAATTGCCCGGATTTTAATGATTAAGTACGGTTCGTTGAAACCTTTAGGGATTTCGAGCATGAACGGCAGAATGGTTACGCTGACCATGAAAACAATAACTGCCGACCCGAGCAGCCATTTCTGGATCTGCCGGCGGTTGGCAGCCCACGCCAGCAGCAACACAAACGGCAAGACCATCAACGCATTGGGACGTACCAGCATCGCCAGGCCCAAAAAACCGCCCGCCAGAACGGCATCCACCCAGGATAGCCGCTGCCTGCCTTTCAGCCAGCGGAAAGCAAACAGGGCAAAAATCACCAGCAGCAAGGCAGTGGGGTATTCGGTCAGCATCAATTTAGAATGGGAAACCTTGATGAAAGGAGTGGCAGCAATCGCATTGCGCTGATGAAAAGCAGCCAGCAGCCCCATCAACAACCCCGTCGGACGGTTGACCATTTGCGAGCCCAGCAGGTAAAGCATGGCCGGCATCAACGCCAGCACAGCAATTTGCAAATGGATGGTTTCTTCATATCCCTGCCCCACAACCGCATGAATCAACGCCAGGAACATGGCGTACAGCGGTTTATCCATCGGGATACCGTTTAAAACCCCCTGCCCAATCAGAATATACTGGGCGGCGAGGTCATAAAATTCGGCATCCGAATAGGGATAGAAAAGGTAATTCGGCGGGCGCGGGCCGGGTGCAAAATAACTGTGCTTTAATGGAGTAACATACCAGAGGAGAAAGGCAAACAACCACACCGAAAGAAATACAACCCACCCGATCAGGGGATGCCTTTCCAGTTTGCCCGAGGAAAACACCCAGCGGTTAATTCCAACGGTTACAAAGATACACAGGACAATCTGCACCGCCAGCAGCGGCACGCTGGCTTCATCCCAAAAATAAGGCTCCGCGATGATACCCAGGCCGGTAATCGCAGCAATCAGCCAGATTGCCGCAAAAATACCTGATGTGATCCCTGCCGCCCGCAGCAATTCTTTGTATTCTTTGAGGGTGTTTTTCCACGCCTGCCAGCGATCCTTTATTCCCGGCATACAAACCATCAACAAGGTCAGTAAACCGGCGCAACCCAGCCACACCATCATCGGCCGGAGGCGCACAAAATAATACTGATAAACTCGAAACCAGTAAGCCGGCATGAACCCCGCCAGCCACCCCACGAGGATGAGTAATCCGGCAGCGGTGAGGATCACCTGACGAGATTTCGAGTCATTCAGCCATCCACGAATTCTTTCGGCAATTCGGCTGCCACGAGGAATTGCCCATCCCCCCCAAATAAAGCCCATTGCCAGCAAGAAAATACCCGCCAGCAAAATCAAACGTGCCATCGAAAAGCCGAACAGTACAGCCCCTTTTTCATCCGCCGGAATTGACGCCGTCCAGGCCACTGCCCCCAGCCCCAGGCTGGCAATCAGCCAGAAGTAAATTCGCATCCAAATCTTGAGCGCTGGTTGAACCGAACTCATCCTTTTCCCGTCTTTATCCTCTGCCGCTGGTCATGCCAGTAACCTGCTGCCAATATCAAACCGCACAAGATGCCTGTCATCCCGGCAACCTGTAAGAAAGACAATTCCAACCCCAGCCGAAAACTACGATTGGCATACCACACCCCAAATGTGAGGAGAAAGACCCCTTCACAGGCCAGAAGGCGGGCAAGCCATACATCCCGGTACTGGCGGGCGGTGAGGTACGCCCAGCTCGCCAGCAGCGCAAGCCACGGCAGCAACAAGGTGCGGTAGCGCGGGTTGTCCCATAAATCGCCGCCGGCGCGAAAACTGGAAAGTAAACTCCAGCCAAGCACAACCATCAAAGTCAAAAAAATCAAACTACGCTGCAATCCCGGCCTTTGCCAGCGCAAGCCAAAAGGAACATAACCCAAAAGCGGCAGCATCAAATACCAGCCCAGCGAACGAAGGCTGGAAATGACCGTCCACAGCGGTTTGGAAGGGTCAAACAAGGCGGCCGGCAACACCGGCTGCAGCAAACCATAAACCACCAGAAAAGGCAGCTCCAATGGATCCGGCAAGGACTTGAACAGGGCTTGAATCTTCCCGGAGCCCGCTTCGGTTAACCGCGCATCCCACAAGGCAGTCTCACGCAGCCAGGCTGCCATACCCAGCAAGATGACCGCACCCGCTACAGCGACCCCAATCCACACCAGCCGGCGTATTTTGGGTTGTTTGACCTGCGGCGAATATTCTATCCACCACCAGAGAAAGAGCACGCCAGCCAGAGGAAGCGCCACCAGATAGGAAAACATCGCCGTGACGGTCAGGATCAACAATAATCCGGCGGTCATCCGCCGTGGTGCATCCTGCCAGCGGCTGACCATCCAGAAAGCTACTCCCCCCAGTCCGATCAGGATTGGGTCGCGCATTTGAGAAGCCCCCAGCAGAACACTTTCGGGGTAAAGCACAACCATCCACACCGCCAGCGCGGCGACTGAAGCACCAAAATACTTGCCCACAGCCTGGTAAAAGAATGGTAATGCCGCAGCAGCAGCAAACGCGGTCAAAATCAAAATCAGATACGGGCGGTGAACCTCCGGGCTGAGCAGCCGGTAAACCAGCGCGCTGAGAGCCAGCATCCCCCCATACTGATCACCGGAAAATTCGTTGCCAAATGCCTCCAGCAGCGAATTTCCCGATTGCGCCAGATTCCACGCCTGCCGGTCACGGGTGTACGCATCGAAAAACAGATAGCCAGCCCGTGAAACGTCGCTTTCATGTCCCCAGACCGGTAAGGCCAGGGATAACCCGACACCAACCAGTAACCTTATTAAAAAGGCAATGCTGACAGCCATCCCCACCCAACGGGGCGATGTTGTAAATTTTAAGAACAACCACAGCAGAAAACCGGCAGCAGCAAGCAGCACCGCACTACCCAATCCGCCTTGTAAGGAAACCCGCCCTTCAACCAGCCCAGTGAGCGCAAAACCGCCCGCCAGTGAAGTCAATCCAACCAGCAAAATCACCTTAGGGGTAGCGCTGCTCATACTCGACCCTTTCCTCCAGGCGGAAATCCGGCCAAAATTTTTTCCTGGCGGGCCAGCCAGGTGTACCGGCGCGCTGTTTCGCGGGCATTTTTACCGAGCAATTCAATGCGCAACGGATCATTCACCAGGTTAGAAAGCGCCGCGCTCCAGCCGTCTATATCCTGTGGCGGGCAGAAAACTGCGTTGGTTTCGTTCAAGACTTCGTGCAGGACGGGTAAATCGCTGGTTAAAATTGCCCGTCCGCAAGCCAGATATTCAAACATCTTCATCGGACTGCAAATATCGGCGGAATTACCTCCGCCGCTGCCGGCAATTTGCCATTCGTAGGGCATCAGCAAAATTTCGCCAGCTGCCTGATACAGCGGCAGGCGTTGGTTTTCGATGAAACCGGTCAAGGTGATATTGGTCAGCCCGCGCACGGTGATTACCTCACGGTATGATTCTACCGCATCCGGCTGTCCTCCTACCCACACAAAGTAAATCTGTGGGAAACGTTTAGCCAACCCCAGCAATAAATCCATGCCCCGCCCTGCATACAAATGACCGCTGTAAACTGCGGTCAGTCCCTGGGGTAAATTCAGCAAACGACGGGCTTCCTCCGGCTTCGGCAGCTGTTGAAAACGTTCCAAATCCACCCCATTGGGGGCAATGACCACCTCATCTGCTTTCAATGGGAGTGAAAATTCCTCACGTAAGGCCCGTTCCAGCGCACGGGTAATTACCACAAAACGCTTCTCTCCGCGCCATTGGATCATGCGCCGCAACAACCAGGCTCCCAGCCGACCGGTCGGGCGGTCATGAATTTCCAGAACCACCGGAAAACCGCCCAACAATGCCATCAAACCGGCTTGCGGCAGCCACGTGTAAATCATCTCTGCTTTTCGGCGCACAGCCTGTTGAACAGCATTCACTGCAAAATCGTAGCGCTTCAATTGCGGATAATCGGGCAGCCAGTTGACTTCAAAAGGCAAACTCAAACCATATAAAGCAGCCAGTTCTTTCCAGGGGGTGTGCACATTACCAGGAGCATACATCAGCACCTCATGCCCCAGCTGAGAAAGCGCCTGCCCAACTTTCATCACCTGGATACTGTTGGCAGCTTTGGATGGAATACGAAACGAAGTAATACAGCAAATTTTCACGCCGGCTGAACCTGCTCGGAAGTTTTTTGCAAAAGATCAACCTGCCGCAGCCCCTTGATGACGTTCAATCCAATCGAAGTGATGAAATAACCGCTCATCAAAACCGCCTGCATCATAACCCCATACTGCCGCACCAGCAAGAACATCAAAACCGTTTTGATCAAGCCAACCGCAAAGGTGACCAGCAATGGGAAGTTGGGGTTACCCAGCGCCAGCAACAGCGGCCGGTTCCAGTAGAACAGGTTTGCAAAACTGAAGCCGGCAAATAAAACCAGAATCACCGGAAAGGCGGGTAAATAGGCCCCATCCTTGAATAAAGTCAAGAGATACGGACCAAAAATGAGCATTCCCACTCCCGCCAGTCCGCTCCACACGGCGGCAATCAGGCTGGTGCGGCGCAGCAGTGAGCGCAGGCGATCCCAGATGCGCAGAGCCACTGCACGGTTGATTTCCGGAAAAGTTGTCTGGATGAAAGGCGAGATGGGTAAAACAATCACATTCATGATTGCCAAACCAAATTTGTAGTACCCCGCTTCCACCGGCGACAGGAAGAACCCCACCCACAGGACTTCGTTGTCCCGAATCAGCATGTTGACCGTCTGACTGAGATTGGTGCTGACGGCAAATTTTGCCAGTTCTTTCTTCCCACTCAGATCGGAAAGCGCAACCCGCCACCAGCCCTTGCCCACCAGCGACGGCATCCAGTAAACAGCTGCAATCATCAAACCAAGCCCATAAACAACCTTGCCGGCCAGATACGCCATCAACACGTCAAACAGGCCGCCACGCAGCAGGAAAACTGTGCCAATCCAGCCAGCGGTGAGCAGGTTCTGACTCAGGTTCAAAACTGCCAGTGTACGAAAGTGATTACCCAGTTGTAAAACCGCTGTGGCCGTTTCTGTCACCAGATTAGCCAGCAGCGCCAGCCCGTACAGCACAATCCACGGCGCAGCTCGCGGGTCTTTTATGATGTAAACGGCTGCCAGTTGGGCGGTAAGAATGAGCAATCCATACGCGACCAGCGAAGTCATTGCTTCGCTCAGGCCGGCGGCTTTAATGATTGCGGCGGCGCGGGATTTTTTTTCCTCCGCCAGATACTGCCCGGCATACTTGATGACCAGTTCGTTCATGCGGAAGGAAAGAAGGCGATTGACATTCGAAGCAAAAGCGATGATCATCCCCAGCAATCCGTAATCGCCGACATTCAATAAGGCAGCTGCCAGCAGGCCCTGCAAGGAGGCCAGCCCCATGCTGATGGTATTGGAGGAGAACAGGTAAGATGAATTACGCACCACGGTGCGTAATAAACGATCCTCCCGCCACTGTTGCAACCAGCGCTTTCTCACTATCCATCCGTTATAATCTGGCTGGCCCACTCACGCTCTTGCAGATACCAGTTGACCAGATTTTGAACCCCCTCCCTCAGGTTGACCTGCGGCTGCCAGCCTAACAACCGGTTTGCCTTGCGTACATCCGCCAGATTTTTCATCATATCAGCCGGGTGAAACGGCAAAAATTCCAGCCGGGCCTTTTTGCCCAGCAATTCTTCAATCAGTTTCACCAGATCCAGCACGCTGATGGATTCATGCCCGCCGAGATTGATTACCTCAAACCCCAAAGGTTTCAGCCCAAGCAGCACACCACGAGCGACATCGTCAATATAGGTAAATCCGCGTGACTGCCTGCCATCTCCATTGATTTTGACCGGACGTTCCTCGGCAATCCACTGAACAAAACGAAACATGGCCAGGTCCGGCCGACCGGCCGGCCCATAAACCGTAAAAAACCGGAAGATGGTTACATCCAACCCATATAAATGATGATAGGCGTGACACATCACCTCGCCGGCTTTTTTGGTGGCAGCATAGGGTTGTAAAGGATGGCTGCTGTCGGCTTCCTCGGGAGTCGGGTAAGGCGGATTTGCGCCATAGATGGATGAGGTTGAGGCAAACACGAATTTATTACAATCAAACTGATGGCACATTTCCAGCAAGGTGAGCGTGCCGGCCGAATTGGAGCGTTCAAACTCCCAGGGGTCCTGCGTGCTGGCACGCACACCGGCACGTGCCGCAAGATGAATGACTGCATCAAAAGGTCGGTATTGATGGAATAAATCCCGCATGGCAGTCCGGTCAGCCACATCCTCGCGGTGGAATTGGAAGGAAGCAAATTTGCTGAGTTTCTCAAGGCGGTATTGCTTCAAACGGACATCGTAGGCCGCATTGAGATTGTCCACCCCCACCACCTGATGCCCCTGCTCCACCAGCAGCTGCACCACCCGCGCGCCAATAAAGCCGGCTGCGCCAGTAACCAGATAGCGCAGGGTCATTACAACCTCACCACTTTGGGATGATTGCGCCCCTGTTTACCGAGTGCATTGCGCGTATCTACGATCAATTTTGCCCTTTCAAGAATGGCAGGATAATCGTAAACCGAGTGATTGGTAATGATGACCACACAATCCGCCTCACCGACTGCACCCAACAGATCATCTACTGTTTCGAGATGATACTCGTTGTGGTCAATGACCGGGATATAGGGATCGTGATATCGGACCAGTGCGCCCTTCTCACGCAGTAGATGAATCACGTCCAGTGCCGGCGATTCGCGCAAATCGTCCACATCCGGCTTGTAAGCCGCTCCCAGCACCAGTACTTTGCTGTCGCGCAAGGGTTTATGATGGTCATTCAAGGCATCCTGAACTTTTCCCACCACAAAGCGCGGCATATTGGTGTTGATTTCGGAGGCCAGCTCAATGAAACGCGCCGTATAATTCAGTGATTTCAGTTTCCAGGACAGGTAGAGCGGATCAATTGGAATACAATGCCCGCCCAAGCCCGGTCCGGGGGTAAACTTCATGAAGCCGAACGGCTTGGTGGCTGCCGCTTCGATCACCTCCCACACATCCACTTTCAGGCGGTTGCACATGATTGCCAGTTCATTGACCAGCCCGATGTTAATCATGCGGAAGGTGTTTTCCAACAATTTGGCCATTTCAGCAACTTCGGTCGAAGAGACCGGCACCACCGTTTGGAGAGCCTCACCATACCATGCCGCAGCCACTTCAGTACAATGCGGGGTAATGCCGCCCAACACTTTGGGAGTATTGTAGGTCGTCCAATCCTTTCGTCCGGGGTCAACCCGCTCTGGTGAAAAGGCTAAGAAGATATTTTCCCCGATCGCCAGGCCGGGCCGAGCGCACAAGGCAGGCAGCACCAGTTCACGGGTGGTGCCAGGGTATGTGCTGGATTCCAGAACGATCACCATACCGGCATGAGCATAGGGCGCCAGCCCCTCAGCCGCACTGACGATAAAGGATAAATCGGGGTCGCCGGTCTTGCGCAGCGGCGTCGGCACACAAATGGAAACAGCATCGGCTGCCTGTAAGGCTGCATATTCGGTTGTAGCCTTCAGCCTGCCCTGTTCCACCAGACGCTTAACCTGCTCCTGGGGCACATCCAGAATATAACTTTCGCCGCGATTGAGCGCAGCCACCTTACTCTCAACCAGGTCAATACCGGTAACTTCAAAACCGGCTTCAGCAAACACGACTGCCAGCGGAAGGCCCACATATCCCATACCGAGGATGGCAACTTTTGCCGTGCGGGTCTTGAATTTTTCAATCAACTGCTGTTGATAGGATTCGGTCGTCATTTTTTTTTCTCTTTCAAATACGAAATCAGGAATAAACCGGGCGGAAGCCCCTAGAAAAGACTCAATTGGGTGGGTTTGGGTTGTTCTTCCTCTTCGGATTCCTGTTTTGAAACTGGCTGGCTGTCTTTAACAGTATGCCGATTTTGACGCGCCTGTTGAATGTAGCCTGCTAGTTTGGAAAAATCCTCCACCACGGCACTTTTCAGCGAGGGTTGATGCAGCGCTGCAGCCGGATGAAACATCGGCACAACCAGCCGCCCATCCAGCCAGCGGGCTTTACCGTGCACATCACTGATGCGTACATTCGGCAGAAATCGCGCCATGGAATACCGTCCCAGGGTAACGATGACCAGCGGATTAATCGCCCGAATTTGCTGTTCCAGATAGTCATTGCAGGCTGCCAGCTCCTCAGGGAGAGGGTCACGGTTACCCGGCGGGCGGCACTTAACCACGTTGGTAATAAATACCGTTTCTCTTTTGAGGCCGGCACGCTGCAACAATTCATCCAAAAACTTGCCGGCTGCTCCCACAAACGGACGACCCTGTTCATTTTCATAAAAACCCGGTCCTTCGCCGATGAACATGACTTCAGCATTGGAAGGACCCTCACCCGGCACGGCCTTTTTCCGCGAATAACTCAACTGGCAGCGTTGACACACGGATACTTCAGCAGCGACTTTTCTCAAGATTTCATCTGGTTGATCCATGGTCTTTCTCCCCGAAAGGAATTGTTCCATTCTCATCGTCACAACCCTGCAAAAAGTTGCGCAGTTTCTGGGGGTTGATGTTTTCAAGCGTCATGATCAACGCATCTTCCCCATTATCCCGGTAATAACCGCTGCGCACAGATGTGACTTCAAATCCAAATTTTTTATACAGGTTTTGGGCGGCCAGGTTCGAGCGGCGCACTTCCAGGTAACATTGCCGAACGCCCATCGCATAAACCTCCAGCAGGGATTCCGCCAGCAGGCGGCAGCCAATCCCCTTGCGGCGGTACGCCGGATGAATTGCAAAGGTGCCGATATGCGCCTCATCCAGCACCTGCCACATCACCACCATTCCCACCACCACATTGTGTCCATCGGGCGTTTCAATTTCAGCCACCCACAAACGAGAAGCTGGATTTTCCGTAATTTCAAAACGGAAAGAACGTTCCGGCCAAGGCAAAGAAAACGAAGCCACATCAATCTCACGGACTCGCGGGACATCCCGAAGTTCCATTGGGCGGATTTTCAACCGCGCCGACGAAAGGGTTTCTTTCAAACCGTTACCCCCTCTGCAGTGCTGAGATAGATTGGCGCAAGACGGATGGGATCATCCAGCTTGTTGCTACGCCAGCGTTTCCATGCCAGTTCCGCCAAATAGGACGGCCTCCTTAAAGAGGACGCTGGAGAGGCCAGAATGACCAGCCGCCTTTTGCGCGCCAGGGTTACCCGTTCAGCAGCATTTAACTCACCGCATACCAGCGTCGGCGTTTCGATAGACTGAGCCAGTTCATCAACACTCATCACCTGCGGTTCAGATTGACTTTCCCAATGGCTGCCCTTCGGCTGGTAGCGGCCCACTGCGAGCCTTCCCCGGCCCGCCTGTAAGGCAACCACCAGCGGCAGGTTTTGCACCGGCTGGGCAGCCGTGAGGATATCAAAGGTGGGGATACCAATCAGCGGGATTTTAGCAGCCAGCGCCATCCCCTTAGCCAGCGCAAGTCCAATCCGCAAACTGGTGAACGAACCCGGCCCCAGTGCAACGCCAATTGCTTTCAAATCAGCCGTGCGCACCCCGCAGCGATTCATCAAGTCCTGCAAGGCTGGCGCTACTTCCACCGTGTGATGGTTTTGGGTACGCCAGACGGCTTCCCCAATCACCTGCGCCCCTTCGTAGAGGGCAACACCGGCATACTGCGTCGAAGTATCCAGTGCCAGCAGCATTTAACCTCCCACGACCCGCTGACGAAATTCCTGCACCAGCGTTTCATAACGGCTGCCCTGAGCCAGAAAAACCATACCGCGCTGTTCTTCTGCAATCCAGTTCAGGCGCACCAGCAAGTGTTCGCGCGGCAAGGCCGCTTGAATGTTTTCAGGCCACTCCACCACCAGAGCGCCGCTTTCCATCATCCAGTCCAGATCCAATTCCAGTGCTTCAGCCGCCGATTTCAAGCGGTAAGCATCCAGATGATAAAGTGCATGACCATCCGGCCGGCGGTACACGTTAACCAGTACAAAGGTAGGGCTGGACACTGCATCCAAAGAACCCCAACCCTGGGCCATGCCTTGAACCAGGGTCGTTTTTCCGCTGCCCAATTCGCCCTGTAATAGCACAACATCCCCCGTCTGCAAGAGCCCCCCCAAACGCATTCCCAGCCGGCGGGTTTGATCGGCGCTGCGACTGAAAAATTCCAGCGTTCGTGCATCCAGAATAGGCATAATCAAATTATACCCGTATTTTGGCAGATGACTGTCGGCAGGCTCGTTCCACCAGCAGACGGGCAATCTGGCGGGCGGCCTGCGGTCGTCCCAGTTTCAATGAAATCCGGGCGGTTTTCAGGCGTTCTTCCGGCCGTTTCAACCAGTGTTGGAGCGCCCTCACCACCAGTCCGGGCTGCGGCGCCCAAACACCCGCACCATGTTCAACAACGAAATCCACATTTCCATCCTCTTGACCGGGCATTTTGCTGTAGAGGATTAATGGCAAACCGGCAATGAAGGCTTCGCAAATCGTGCCGGGGCCGGCTTTAGTAATCAAAATATCCGCTGCGCGCATAAATTCGGGCATTTCGGTCACAAATCCATACACTTTGACCGGAATTTGCCAGCGCACCCGTTCCAGCTGTTCCCTGAGAATGCGGTTCCTTCCGGTAACAATGATCAATTGCAGCGGCAAGTGAGCCTCATCAATCGCCCGTGCTGTGGTTGCCAGCGGCCCCATACCCTCGCCACCGCCGACCAGCACTGCCACCGGCAAATCCTGACGCCAGCCGAGCTGTTCCCGCAGAACGCGCTCATCCGCCAGCGGCTTACAAAATCGGTCAGCAACCGGCAGACCCACCACCCGCATTTGGTCCGCTTTCAAACCCATTTCCAGGCCGCGCTGGTAGGCTTCCTCGGTCGGCACCACCACCAGATCAGCCTGATTGCAATACCAGGCTGCGTGAGTGGAAACCAGATCGGTCACAACCGTGATGAAGGGGATACCCAATTTTTTTGTAGCCCTGGAAACCGGCGTGTTGATCAATTGGTGAACCGAAACCACCAGCGATGCCGGATGTTCTTCCAGAAGCCGGTCAAGCGAGCGGCGCACATACGGCCAGAGCATGGTATAGGCAAAGCGGGTTCTGCGTTTACCATCCGAGATACGGTAGCCCAGTTCCCACAAATCCGGCATACGCGAAAGGGTCGGATAAATGCGGGGTGCCAGGTTAATCGGCGGCGGGGCGTATTGCAAAAAAATATCCACCATCTCCGTACCGATCTGATCCCCAAATTCCAGCCCAATCGCCTCAATAATGGCTTCGGCGGCGCTGCGGTGTCCACCGCCGGTATCGGAAAACAGGAAAAGGATGTGCGGTTTATCCGGCGGGGTTTTGCTCATGGCTCTCTCGCGATACAATTGCTTTCAATCGGCGGGCTAATTCCCGGCGGGTCAACAGCACGCGCCGTTGACAGGTGCAGCATTCCAGCCCAATATCCGCCCCCAGACGCACAATTTTCCACTCGTACCCGCCGCACGGGTGTGGTTTACGCAGGCGCACCACATCATTGAGCTGCAAATCTGGCAACATGCCCGCATTATACCACCCATGATATAATCGTTTCATGCTGAATCTCGATCCACAAACCATCATCAGTCGCATTTTCATCTTGATTATTGCTTTCAGCGTGCATGAATTTGCGCACGCCTGGACGGCAACCCGCTTTGGCGATGAAACCCCGCGTCAATACGGGCGGTTGACGCTCAACCCACTCAGTCACCTCGACCCGTTTGGCTCCCTCATGCTGTTGATTGCCGGTTTTGGCTGGGCTAAACCGGTACCGGTCAATCCCTACGCGCTTAACCGTCGCTCACCAGCCGCGCTGATGTGGGTTTCACTGGCCGGTCCGTTTTCCAACTTTTTGCTGGCAGCCGTAGCCGCCATTCCACTGCGGCTTGGACTGGTCACCTTCTCCTCCAGCAGTCCACTGCCGGGTTTTTTCCCTACCCCCTATCAATTCCTGCTGGAATTTATCTTCATTAATCTGATCTTGATGTTGTTCAACCTGATTCCGCTGGCGCCGCTGGATGGGGATAAAATTGTTGAATATTTCGCACCGCCCTCACTGGCGCGGGTGATGAGCGTCATCCGGCCGTATGGCGCTTTGATCCTGATTGGTTTGCTGATCATCCCCTCGCGCCTGGGTTTTGACGTGTTTTCATTAATCATGAACCCGGCTTTACCCAATCTCCTCTACCTCTTACTGGGAGGAAATTAATGGCTTTACGCATCTCTCTTTTAGGTTTAAATCAGACCGCCGTTTCTATCGGGCTGGCGCTGCAAAAAAACACCGCTCAATTGGAACGAGTGGGATCGGATGCCGACTTGATTGCCGAACAAAAGGCGCTCCACCTCAAAGCCATTGACCGCATCATCCATAACTTACACGCCGCAGTTGAAAAAGCCGATGTGGTCATCCTGTGTCTGCCGGTGGACGAGATTCATCCCACTCTGGAAGCCATTGCCCCCTCTCTGAAACCCGGTGCGGTGATTCTGGACACCTCGCCGCTCTCCAACACGGTATTCAACTGGGCGAAAAACCTGCTGCCCGAAGAACGCTACCTGATTTCCTTTACGCCTGCCCTCAACCCCGCTTTCCTTACAGATATGGACGAATCCCTTGACAAAGCCAGCCCGGATTACTTCCAGCGGGGGTTAATCGTCATCACTGCCCCACCCGAAACCCACGCTGATGCCCTCAAACTGGCCGGTGATCTGGCGGAAATGATCGGCGGAAAGCCTTTTTACGCAGATCCCTTTGAAGCCGATGGACTGATGGCCATGGTGGATTTACTCCCCAAACTGGCCGCCGCCGGTTTGATGCGCGCCGCAATGAACCAGCCCGGCTGGCGCGAAGGCAGAAAGCTTGCCGGTCGCTCCTTTCTGGAAGTCACCGAGCCCCTCCTGCACCTCAATGAACAAAAATTGCTGGGACAGTCCGCCATCCATAACAGTGATAATGCCATCCGTCTGCTGGATGCCCTGATTGGTGAACTGGAAGACTTCCGCGAGATGCTTCTCAATCAGGATGATCAGGCGCTTCATCATGCGCTGAACAGCGCTCAACAGCAGCGCATTTTATGGTGGAATGACCGCCTGGAAGGGATGTGGGATGTACCCTCAACACCTTCCATTTTGCCCACCAGCGGTCAGGTGATTGGCAGGCTGTTCGGTTTGGGTAAACGCCCGCGTGAACAGGATAAAGGAAATAAGCCATCCAAGTAACCTATGGGGTATTACTGCTACATTCTTGAATGCAGCGATGGCAGTTTCTACACTGGTTGGAGCACCGACCCGCACCGCCGTGAGCGGCAGCATAATTCAGGCAAGGGGGCACGTTACACCCGCCTGCACCTGCCCGTTCGCCTTGTATATGTAGAAGAGCAGCCCACCCGGCAGGATGCCATGCGGCGTGAAGCTCAATTGAAGAAACTCACTCACCAACGTAAAAAACAATTGATCGAAAACGGCAGGCCAGCATGATAAAACCCCTATCCCCGTCCCTCCCTGCTCCTCAATGGGATATCCACGCTCCCGGGTGAGTGAATTTGCTGGGAGAACATGTGGACTACAACGACGGCATCGTCTTACCGGCCGCCATTGACCGCTATGTCCATTTACAGGCGGTTGAAACCGGGCACACCCGGGTCGAACTGACGGCGCTTGATCTTGGGGAAAAAATTACTTTTGATTTAGAAAACCTGCAGCCTCAGGCGTTGCCCGATTGGACGCGCTATCCTGCCGGGGTGGCCTGGGCTGCGCTTCAACGCGGTTTACCGGTCAGCGGCATCCGCGCAGTGTATACTTCATCTGTGCCGATTGGCGCCGGACTGAGCTCCTCGGCTGCTGTGGAAGTGGCCTTTGGGGCTTTATGGAATGAGTTGAACCGCTGGGGGTTAAGCCG
>NZ_DAOUBL010000282.1:0-8662 GCF_034432615.1 Bellilinea sp.
GTCGCGAGCAGGATGCCCGCCTGCAGCAAATCAGCCGTGTCGTTCAGCGCTCCTTGCAGCCGATTTTCCGCTACGATGTGGTGTTGAACGGCTTTGCGCTCCAGCTCAGCGCGGCGGAGGCAGCCCGCATCCGCGGTTTACCCGGCGTGCGCGCCGTCATCCCCGACCGGCTGGAACAGCCGCTCACCGATGCCGGGCCGGCTTTCATTGGCGCACCTGAAATATGGAATAGTAACGCACCCGGCGGAGTTGATAGCGCGGGTGAGGGGGTCGTCGTCGGTATTCTGGATACCGGCATTAATTTCGATCATCCTTCCTTTTCTGATGACGCCGATCCTGCTTATACCTATCCCCTCACGACACCGAAAGGAGTGTGTGCGGTCAGCGGCGGGCCGTACGAGAGCGCTTGCAACAACAAACTGATTGGGGCTTATTCGTTCACCACTGAAGCCGTCACACCGGAAGATACTGACGGGCACGGCTCGCATACCGCTTCCACGGTTGCTGGTAACAAGTTGACCATCAATTTCAACGGCGTGCCCAATGTGACCATTTCCGGTGTTGCGCCGCGCGCCCAAATCATTGCATACGATGTCTGCAATGAGGATGGCTGTGCTACGACCGCCTCGGTGGCTGCCGTCCAGCAGGCCATTCTGGACGGCGTGGATGTGATCAACTACTCCATATCGGGTGGCAGAAATCCTTACAATGACCCGGTAGAACTGGCGTTTCTGGAGGCCTTCGATGCCGGGATTTTTGTGGCGGCTTCGGCAGGCAACCTGCGAAACGAACCGGGCACCGATGGGCAGGTCAACCACGTCAGCCCGTGGGTGATGACGGTAGCCGCCAGCAGCCACGACCGCCGTTTTGGACACTTTGTGGATGTCGTCGGGCCGCTTGGTCTAATACCTGAGGATCTTAGCAAAGGTCTTTTTGCTATGCCCGGAGATGGAGAGGTATTTTCGCCCATTTTGATTGAAACTGAAATTCGCTCTCATCCGGTCAATGCCAGCGGGTGTGATGCTTTTAAAGAGAATTATTTTAGTGAGCTTGGTCCATCAATTGCTTTGCTGGAAGCCAGTTCTGATTGCTTGTTCTATGAACAAATCCTCAATGCAAAAGAGGCTGGCGCAAGCGGGGTACTGGTTTATAACCCGTTGGGCGAAGCCTTTCCGATGACAGGGCTGCAAAATTTGGATATTCCCACCGCCATGCTGAACAAGTCGGATGGCGAGGCGTTGCGCACCTTTATTCTGGAGATGAATGGTGAGCCTTACTGGACAATGGTTTACGTTACCGTGACTGGTATCGCTAACATTCGTGTGGAAAAATGGGGTGACATTAAAGCCGACTTCAGTTTTCGCGGGCCGAGCGCCAATGACTTTGAGGTGCTCAAACCGGATATCACTGCACCGGGTCTGGAAATTCTGGCGGCGGCAGGAGATGGTGTAATTACCCCCGGTTCTGAGGCGGAATTTGATCTGTATCAGGGTACTTCCATGTCCAGCCCACATGTCGCCGGGGCGGCGGCACTGCTCAAGGCGCTCCATCCCGGTTGGAGTCCGGCGGCGATCAAGTCGGCGCTGATGATGACCGCTAAGTTCGAGGGGCTGCGCAAGGAAGACCGGCTCACCCCGGCGGATGCGTTTGATCACGGCGCCGGGCGGGTGGACCTGGGCGCCGCAGCCCGAGTTGGGGTGATTCTGGACGAAACCACCGCCAATTTTGAGGCAGCCGACCCGGCAAACGGCGGTGACCCCAAGACGCTCAACCTGCCCGCACTTCAGAACAACTTCTGTGTGGCCAGCTGTACATGGACGCGCACCTTCAAAAATGTCAGCGGTGTGTCGGTCAGCATGACGATCACCTCACCATCCTGGCTGACGGCAGACCCATCCTCATTCACCCTTGCTGACGGAGGAAGCCAGGCGGTGACCTTTACCGCCGATGTCAGCAGCCTGCCGTTGAACGAGTGGAGCTTTGCAACCGTCAAACTGGAAACCGATAACACTTTTTCAGACGGTAAACAGATCGCCGACCTGCACCTGCCGCTGGCAATTCGAGCGATGGATGAACTGCCTGATCGTGAAGCGCCCAAACTGGTCAGCCTGCGCCCGGCAGGGGGGGTTCCTGTTACCAATCAGCAAACGGTAACCTTTCTGGCTGAGTTCAGCGAGGATGTGCAGGGGGTGGACGCAAGTAATTTTGCTACCGCGGAAGGCGGGGGAGTGACCGGCAGCTTCGTTGTTTCGGTCAGCGGTTCGGGCAAGGCTTTCACGATCACGGTGGATACCGGCAGCGGCAGCGGTTCGCTCGGCCTGCAGCTGCGCCCGGATGCCGTCATCTATGATCTCGCCGGTAACCGATTGATGGAAATTCCGCCTTTTGACCCGGCCGGTGTTTACTGGATTGATAAAAATCCCCCTGTGGTTCAATCCCAAAAATTGCTGGAAAGCAGCCCGACCAACGCCGCCCAGGTCCGATTTGAGATGACCTTCAACGAGCCGATTTTTGGGTTGACTTCGGACGACTTTGAACCGGTACAGGAATCCGGCCTGACGGGCAGCAGCGTAAAGGAAGTCCAATCCGTCAATCCGCAGACCTGTATCATCACCCTGCTCACCGGTTCGCCGGAGGGAAGGCTGGGTTTGCGTTTGAAGGACGGTGCGCCGGCACAGGATGAAGCCGGCAATACCCTCAGCGGGCTGCCGTATTTTGACTCAAACAGCGTCTATTGGGTGGATAAAATCGCCCCGCAGGTCAACTCCCTGCGGCGCATGGATGAAAATCCTGCTAATGCCGAACAGGTGCGCTTTGAAGTAAAGTTCAGCGAACCTGTTCAGGAGTTGGACCTGGCTGATTTTACGGTGGTGGAAGGTGGTGAATTGAGCGGCAGCATCATCACTGCCGTGCAGGGCAGCGGTGATACCTATCAGATCTTTGTTCAAATCGGAAAAGGCAGTGGAACTCTGGGGTTAAGACTGCCTGCTGAATCGGACATCCAGGATGCTGCCGGTAACTCTCTGAAAGACTTACCGTATGTTGACCCCGCCGCGGATTATCGCATTGAGGTTCGATTTTTTGTTTATCTACCCGTATTGACGAAATAGGGTGATTCTTCGCGATCATCCAGAAATTGGAATTGACTTTGCTTCAAATTTTTACTACAATGCAAATGGTAGGTGTAAGTCAGCATTTTTTTCAGAGGGTGGATGCAGGTCACGATCTTACACTGAATGGAAAGGAGGGGATCCTACAACATTAACCAATCGCTGTGACGTTCTGCCAACTTTCTTAAGGTTCAAGTAATTTTGTCAAAGGAGAATAGCATGAGTAAGAAATACCGTCTCTGGTATGCCATTTTGGCCGGACTTTTGGTGCTTTCCCTTGGATTTGGAGCGCCGCTTCCTTCCGCCCAGGCGCAAGGGGAAAACCCGCCCCGCGCGTCATTGCCGGGTGATGTGGAATTTATGCCCGGGATCCGCGAACTGTTAAACAACCCCAATCAACCCGTATATATTGTGGTCGAGCTGCAAACTGAACCTGCAACGCTTGTCTATGGACGTTTCAAGGGTGTGCGGGCAGAAAGCGAACTGGCAGCCACAACCCAGGCGCAAGTGGAACGGGTCAAAGAGGAACAGCAGGTATTCCTGGACGCGCTGCTCTCAGAAGGTATTCTGCCGACCCTGGCTCCTCAACCGGGTGATGAAGAATTCTTCGTCTATCAGGTGCAACGAGTCTATAATGGTGTGGCTCTGCGGGTTCATGCCGGCCGCATTGAACAGATTGCCCGACTGCCCGGGGTGAAAGCAATCCACCGCCTTACCCTCAAAGAACTCGATCACACTTCCAGTGTGCCGCTCATTAAAGCGCCGGAGGTTTGGAATTTGGGCTTGGGGAATAAGGGGGATGGAATCAAGGTCGGTATCATTGATACCGGCATTGATTATCTGCACCTGAATTTTGGCGGGCCGGGCACACCTGCCGACTATGCGGCGAATGATACGACCGTGGTGGGGGATGTACCCAACTACCCGGGTGCCAAAATCGCAGGTGGTTATGACTTTGTCGGCGACAACTATGATGCGGGTAGTACTACACCGGCTCAGCAAATACCTCAGCCGGATAGTGACCCAATGGACTGCAATGGTCACGGCTCCCATGTAGCCGGGACGGTTGGCGGTTATGGCATCTATCGTCCAACCCCCACAACCAAAGCCACTTATCCTGGTCCGTATGGCCCGGGCATGTATGGAGCGGTAGACTTTGCACTTGGCCCCGGCGTGGCGCCGGGAGCCCAGTTATACGCCCTGCGCGTATTTGGCTGCAGCGGATCAACAGCGGTGACCGATTTAGCCATTGAGTGGGCAGTTGACCCGAACGGCGACGGAATCTTTACCGACCGGTTGGATGTCATCAATATGTCGTTGGGGGCGGGCTTCGGTTCTGAATACGATACCAGTGCGATTGCCAGTAACAATGCTGCCGAAGCCGGTGTGGTGGTGGTGGCTTCAGCCGGCAACAGCTACAACACCCACTACATCACCGGCTCGCCGGGTGTGGCTACGCGGGCAATTTCGGTGGCTTCCTCGGTGGATGCTGGCGAACCGTATGACGGCTTTGAGGTGACTGCCGCACCCCAGGCGCACAGCGCTATCCTCGGACCGCACCCTTCCAGTAATTCTGTAAATTATGATTGGTATGCCAACCCGGACACGATCAAACCGTTAAAACTCCCCCCGACTGGAAATTTGGGCGGCTGCAGCACATTTCCGTCAGGTTACTTCACCGGCACAATTGCGCTGATCGACTGGACGTTTAATTCTAGCGGGGGGAATGAATGTGGTTCGGCAACTCGTACGAACAATGTGCAGAATGCGGGCGGCCTCGGCGTGATCATGGTTTATCCGGCTGCCACGCTGCCGATAGCGATTGCAGGCAATGCAGCTATTCCGGCGACGATCACCATTCAACCGGTTGGAGACGCCCTTAAGGCAGCCCTGGCGGATGGCGCAGTCACAGTACGCCTGACCAAGGATTATAATGCCAGCTTGTTGGTCCTTGATCCTACCCAGGTGGACACGCTTTCGGCATTCTCTTCCCGCGGGCCGCGCCGGGTGGATAATGCTCTCAAGCCCGATCTGGCTGCTCCCGGCCAATCCATTGCCTCAACGGATGCGCTGACCGGTTCCGGAGCCACTTCTCTTAACGGCACTTCGATGGCAGCCCCGCACGTGGCTGGTATGATGGCTTTGCTGCGTCAGCTGCGCCCGACGTGGAGTGTGGCAGAACTCAAAGCCCTGGCAATGAATACGGCCAATTACGACCTTTATGTTGGTCCTGGTCAAACAGGCACAAAACACGCCCCATCCCGGGTGGGTACCGGCAGAGTGGACGCTCAACAAGCCGCTTCATCTTTTGTGGTCATGTACAATGCCGAAGATGAGGGCATGGTTAGTGTTTCGTTTGGGGATGTCAAGGTGGTTACCACGGCTCAGGCTGAGAAGCAGATTAAAGTGGTCAACAAGCACCCCTCGCAGTCCTTTACCTACGCGGTTGGGTTGGAGAACCGCTTAACCGTACCGGGAGTGACCTACCAGGTGCTCAATCTGGATAACACCCCGCTCACCAGCCTGACCCTGGCTCCCAACCAGACCTTTACCTTCAAGGTGCGGATGACAGCGGACGCCAGCCTGATGACCCATGTCAAGGATGCGGCTCTGGCTGCAACGCAAGCCGGGGTTGCCCGCCACTTCCTGAGCGAGGCGGCTGCTCTGGTGAAATTGACCCCGCCTTCTTCAGCAGCCTATCCAGCCTTGCGTCTCACGGTTTATTCAGTTCCGCGGGCTGCCTCAGCGATGGATGCGCTGACCCCTCAGGTTAACCTGAGTCTGTATAACCCGACCGGAACGTTTGATGTGGTGCTGGATGGAACCCCGGTGAGTGATCCGAATGTTCCTTCGCTGGTAACCGCCTTTGAATGGCTGGGCGAGGATACAGACAGTACAGCAGTGCCCAACCAGCTGCGTCATGTGGATATCCGTCATGTGGGTGTGATGAGTGATGCAAACTACAATTCACTTGCCAATACGTATGTTTACTTTGCAATTGTCACCGATAAACCATGGACCACACCCAATGAGGTTGAATTTGATGTCTACATTGATGTGGATCAGGATGGAACCGACGATTTTATCCTCTACAACACCGCGCTTTCGGAAAACAATCAGCGTACCGATGTCTATGTCGGTAGGTTATTGAAGATCAATTCCTCGTTCACCGGTGGTGTGAGCAGTGCGTTGTATTTCTTGAATGGCTTCCCTGCAAACGCTGCCGAAACTTCACCTCTCAATACCAACGTGGTTTTCATGTGGGTATCGGCAACGGCTATCGGTTTGACCAGCACAGATAGCGAGTTCGATTTCTACATTGAAACCTACAGCCGCGATCAAGAGGATGATTTGGCAGTGGACACCACCGAATTGTACACCTACGATGCGCTCAATCCGGCGATTGATACCATCAACACTACCGGCGATGATCTGGATGGGCTGGCAGTCTTCTTTGACGAACCCAGCACGCTGACCTTTGGTTATGACCTAACCAATTACCCGGCAGTTCAACCGAAGGGTGTGCTGTTGATGCACCATCACAATGCCCAGACCAAAGCCGAAGCCATTCCATTCAGTATTGGTTACTTCCAATACCTGCCGGTGATCGGTAAGTAGACCGATCAAGATTTCTCACCATTTTCTCCCCTCTGCCCCGCAGAGGGGAGATTTTGTGTTAAGATAAAATATCTTCGATCTGTGAGGGAATTCAGATGTCCAAACGGATTTTTCCGCAGGGTTTTGTGTGGGGGGCGGCTACTTCCGCCTATCAAATTGAGGGCGCCTGGAACGCGGACGGCAAGGGTGAATCGATTTGGGACCGCTTTGCGCATACGCCCGGTAAGGTACTCAACGGGGATACCGGCGATGTGGCCGCTGATCACTACCATCGCTGGCCGGAAGATATTGCCCTGATGCGGCAAATCGGGCTTAAGGCGTACCGCTTCAGCATTGCTTGGACACGCATTCTGCCGCAGGGCCGCGGCAGGGTCAACCCGGCCGGGCTGGATTTTTACGAACGGCTGGTGGATGGTCTGCTGGCGGCCGGCATAACTCCCTATCCGACCCTTTTCCACTGGGACCTGCCGCAGGCGCTGGAAGATGAGGGCGGCTGGAGCAACCGTGAAACCGCCTATGCCTTTGCCGAGTATGCCGATGTCATCAGCCGGCGGCTGGATGACCGTATCCGCGACTGGACGACCCACAACGAGGTGACCTGCGCCAGTCTGCTGGGGTATCAGTTGGGCATTCATGCCCCCGGGATATGCGATTGGTACACTGCGCTGCGCGCGGCTCATCATTTGCTGCTTTCGCATGGGCTGGCGGTGCAGGTGCTGCGCGCCAACTGCCCGGCGGCCGATGTGGGCTTTGTGATTGACCCCATTCCGTCCGAACCGGCTTCGGATTCGCCGGAGGACTACACCGCTTACCGCTGGTTCGATGGTCATCACAATCGCTGGTTCCTCGACCCGATCTACGGACGCGAATATCCGGCCGATGTAGTCAGCGAGCATATCCGCCGTGGTCACCTGCCCAACGGCTTGGATTTCCTCCAACCGGGTGATTATGACCTGATCAGCCAGCCGCTGGATTATCTGGGATTGAATTATTACCGCCGCGGTGTGCTGCGCGCCGAAAGGGATGATCTGGTCAACAGTGTTCCTCCCAGCCATAATCCGCCGCCGGGTTACACCGAAATGGGCTGGGAAATTTATCCCGATGGGTTGTTCAACCTGCTGGTGCACACCTGGCTGACCTACCGCCCGCGTCAGATCTACATCACCGAAAACGGCGCCAGTTTTTCAGATGCCCCGGATGAAAATGGACGCGTGCGCGATGAACGCCGCATTGCTTACCTGCACCGTCATTTACAGGCCGCTCATCGCGCTGTTCAGGCCGGGGTTCCCTTAAAAGGCTATTTTGTCTGGTCATTTATGGATAATTTCGAGTGGGCGATGGGTTATTCCCAGCGCTTTGGGCTGATATGGGTGGATTACGCCAGCGGGCGGCGGCTGCTGAAGGACAGCGCTTTGTGGTACCGGCAGGTGATTGAAACCAACGCCATCCCTGATGCAGAGGTGGAACAATCAAAAGAATGCTGATACCCATTGAAGAAAGGTGTCCTCAAAAGGTCAGGAGCTGTAGGTTCCAATTTCCAGCACGGCCTCGCCGTTCAGACGGCTGTATTTGAGGTCGAGCAGGGCTTCGTTGGCGTCTTCCAGCGGGTAGGTGACCGTGTCCGGCTGCAGGGGGATTTTGACTGCCAGTTCGAGCAGTTCCTTGCCGTCCTGGCGGGTGGCATTCGCCACACTGGTCAGCACCCGTTCGCCGTAGATCAGGTGGTAGGGCATCTCCGGAATCGGGCTGGCGTGCACCGCATTGACCGCCAGTACACCGCCGGGTCGCAGGGCAGCCAGCCCCAGCGGGATGATTTCTCCGGCCGGCGCAAAACTGACGGCGCGGTCCAGCGGCAGGGGCGGGGTTTGATCGGGTGCGCCGACCCATGCTGCACCGAGGGCTTCGGCGTGGCGCTGGTGGTTGCGCGAGCGGGT
>NZ_DAOUBL010000283.1:0-8152 GCF_034432615.1 Bellilinea sp.
GTTAAAAATGATCGAAATGATCAACCTTGAGGACAAAGATGACCGCCCGGCTTTCTTTGCTGTCCGGCGGCTGGGGCGGCAGCGCTGCCCGAATTTGATCCAGCGCGTGCTGCAACTGGTCATCTTCCACACCGATCATCAGGGTTGTTCTGCCCCGCCGCAGAAATCCGCCGGTGGATGCAATGCCGGTTACGCGGAAATTGTGCGAGGTGAGCGCCTGTGAGACCGCGTCGCTGACGGTATCGGGAACGATGGCAAGGATGAGTTTCATGGCTATAACTCCTCGTAATGTTCAATTTCCATTTCAAAAATCGTTGCCCCGCCGATGGTGATGGGTGTAGGGGTTGGCAGAGGCAGCGGTGCGCTTTCCAGCGGAACGGCAATGTATTCTACGCGTTGACGGCAGGTTTCGTGCAGGGCATTAAGCGCCTGTTGACGGCGACTGCTATGCAGGGCAATCAGCAGGGTGGCGTTGCGCCTGCCGAGAAAACCCCCATAACTGGGCAGGCGGGTAACCGGGAAGCCCAGCTCCATTAACGCAGCTTCGGCGTTTTCGGCATCCTGCGCTTGAACGACAACCCACATACACAGGTCAGGGGCCGGGGAGGTTTTATCTTTTTTTGCCATATCATTCTGCTCCTTTCGTCCTTTGCGCTATGGATTTGGCGGAGTCAATAAAATTTCCTGAGGGGAGTTTCCATCATAGACCACAACCTGACCATTGGAGAGGGTAATGCGCGTGGAATCGGTCAGAAATGTGAGCGTGATTCTCCGATATTGTACTGTAACTGGAAAAGAAAAGGGATTCAGATGGGTGAGAATAATGCGCTGATCGCTCAACAAGCGTAGACCCAGTAAGCGCAGGAAGAATCCCAGCGGGGCCGCTCCGCTGAGGACATTCTGTTCGCCAATTCCCTGTCCGCTGATGGGGTGGTAGGCAGCTCGAAAGGCATGGTCTTTTTTTAATGACTGGATGATGGCTTTCATCCAGCTTTCAAACAGGTTGACCGCTTCGGTCAGGTAGCCATAACGAATCAGCCCCTCGCCGATCAACACATTCCACGGCAGCACAACCGGTGGGTTTTGCCCGCCGCCCTGTTTTGCACTCCGAATCGGGTGGCTGAGCAGACCGAAGGGCTGCAGGTAGCGGCTGCGCAGGGTTTCCCTGACCAGCCGGTCGGCGCGCTCCGCCGAGGGGATGCCAGCCCACAGGGGTAAAAGCAGCGAGATATCCTCATCTAAAAAGTCTATGGTGGCCAATTTGGCTGTATCGCCCGGGTGAAGGTTGATTACCTCAACCAAATCAATAAAGGAGAAAACGGTTTGGCTGGTAAATCTGCCGCTGCCATGCAGCCAGCTGACTTTCTGGGGGGTAATTTCCTCTTCCAGGGGGTTGCCAAAAGAATCGCGTCCTCTTATGCAGATGTGAATGCGGCGGGTGAGTTCGGTCTGGGTTTCCAGTTGCAGCCGCAACCGCGCAGGTGGATTCAGTGAGCGCTGAAGGGGATATTCACCGCGGGTGTCGAAGGTTAGCAATACCTCTCCGCGGCTGACGGAGTGGGTTTGCGCGTCGCGATGGGTGTAAATTCCTTCTTCCTCATGCCACATCCCTTCGACCAGATCGCCCAGATGCCTGGAATGGGCTTTGAGCCGCTCCTGATCGCCTTCTTCACCCAGCAGGGAGGCCATTTTCAGCAGGCTGGCAGCTTCACTGAATAACATTGCTGCCAGCGCGGGGGTTTCGACAAGGGATGGTTCAACCCCCTGATTGGGTGGGAAGGTTACATCGAAGAGGGGTGAAAATTCCAGGCCGGATTGGTAAGGGTGTTCCCATTCCGGAAATCCATCCTGGTCACGGTCATGGGCAGGTGAAAACCAGGCGCGGAAGAAAGCCATCAGGCCGGGATAGACCTTTTTCAACCACTCCACGTTCGGGCGGATCTGGTAAACCTCCCAGGCCAGTTGAGCCAGTAATGGCTGCGCCATGCGTCGGCTGCGCTGACCCGCCAGTCCCGGCTTCCAGTCCACCTGACCTCGCGAATCGGCGGTGGAGAGAAAATTTTCCACCAGACCGGCAACCCGTTCAGCCATGCCGGGCAGAATCAGGCGGCTGAGATACCAGCAGTCCAGCGCAGTTACGCCGTTCCACAGGGCATTGTAATCACTGCCGTCGCCGCGCAGCGAAAAACCCTGATCCGGCTGGCGGGCAAGCACAAAGGAAGGGTTAGGCAGGTGAGCGCTGGCCGGGAAAAAGAGAGAAGCCGCCAGACGCTGCGAAAGCTTGAAGACGGCATCCCATTCCGGGTTGCCGGTGGTGATTTCCACACATTCACTGCGGTGGGTCAGTTGAATGCGGGCGAGGTCGGCTTCCCACGGGCGGGCGCATAACTGGCGGGCAAGTTCGTAACTTTGAGCGGTATCCGGCAGACTGACCAGCGCCCAAACAATTTGGCGCATACCGCCGGGCGAAAGGCTGATCTGCTCGGTCAGGCAGGGGTAAGGGCCGCCCCCGGCGCGCAACCCACCGGTGATGAAACTAACCGGTGCAAGGCCGTCGGTACGACCCTGTAAGACCGGATGAATGCCAAATTGCACGACCTTGATTCCTTCACCTTCTTTCAATGGAATGAGCAGACCACACCACTCAAAGGTGAAATTTTCGCCAAGCACCGAGGGGTTGTGAAAAGTAAACCGCCCCCCGATGGCCTGTGAACTGAACACGCGATACTCGGCAGTCACATCCAGTCCGCCAAAGGGTGAAAAACGCACCTCAATGTCGTTGGGAAACAAGCGGGTTACGCGCGGCGGCTGGAAGAAATCGGCTGGCGCACTGATGACTACATCCTTGCACAGAAAGCGCGGAAAAAGCCGCATTGCGCGCACCCGCAGTCCATAGGTGGTGAAGAGCGTCAGCGCTTCCGGCTCATTGCCTTCAAACCACAGCTGCCAGATGTGGTCATTCAGATAATCAACGGGAGAAATTCGCGCATCTGCGCATAAAGTCAACATCAGCGGATCGTTCAATCCGAGATTCCAGGTTCGCATACTTTCATTTTACCTGACTTGTGCTCAGTTTTATTGTGCTAGAATGAAAATGAAAGCAATGAACTTTCTGGTACAATGCTTGCAGCGGTTGTAAGCAGCACCGTTGGTGGGAAGGGAATTCTCTTTTCCCCCTTGCAACGGTTGAAGAGCAACTGTGATTCAAAGAAATGCAATCTTGTAACCAAAATTTTGCAGAATGAAGATGAGCGAAGAACCGAAAGAACCCCAGGAAGAAAAACGAGTGGAAGATACCCAGCCGACTCAGCCGGGCG
The DNA here is from genome assembly GCF_034432615.1 of Bellilinea sp. Classification (GTDB taxonomy): domain Bacteria; phylum Chloroflexota; class Anaerolineae; order Anaerolineales; family Anaerolineaceae; genus Bellilinea. The sequence goes on from NZ_DAOUBL010000283.1 coordinate 3,318, forward strand.
AACGCCTGCGTCGTTTGGTGGCTTCTGCCAATGATGGTGGTTCATCGGTGCTGAGCGGTGCAACCAGCCCGCTGCGCACCCCGGCTCAGCCTCCAGCCGCCAAGGAAGAAAAGGGTGACCAGAGCGATGAAGCCGTTGCAGCCGGCAGCGAGCGTCACCCAACCGGAGAACCGGAAGAAACCGCTGGCTGGTTTGGTGAAGATTTAGAACGGTTGGAGAAAGGCGAACTGCCTGCCGATACGGCGGCGGTGAGCCGCCATCCAACCGGTGCGCCTGAGGAAACTGGCGGATGGTACGGCGAGGGTCTGGAAGAACCTGCCCCGAAACCGGTCGAAGAACCTGACCAAACCCGTCCAGGCGCAGCGCCGCTGCCAACCCTGCCACCCGACCAGCAGGCCACCCGCGTCAGTGGGGGCGGGCAGCAGCCTCCACCACCCCCGTATGGAAAAACCAGCGCTGAATTACCCCGCCGAGTCGAAGAAGTTGACCCGGATGCCACGCGGGTAACCCCGGCAGCCTACCAGCGCTCAACCCAGAGCGGGCAACGTCCGCGTCCGGCTGCACAAAGCCGCACACAGCGCCCCGCCGCGGCAGCCCCGCTGCCAGCGGCTTCACCTGCCGGCCGGAGTATTTCGCCTGCTTCTCAACCAAAGCCAAATGGCTGGAAGAAGCCGGTTGGTTGTCTGCTGCGGGCGTTGATTGGATTGCTCTTTCTGGTGGCGATTGTAGCAGTGTTGATTGGTTCGTTTCTGGTGGTGCGTTATTTTTCCATTGCCGCCAGTTTGCCGAGCATTGAGGACTTGCCCGGCAAAGCCTCTCAATTTGAAACCACCCGCCTGCTTGATCGCAACGGCAACCTGATTTATGAAATTATTGACCCCAATGCCGGACGCCGTACGTATGTGCCTTTGGAGAAAATCTCTCCCTACCTGATTGCGGCGACGATTGCCACCGAAGACAAGGATTTTTACACCCACCCCGGCTTTGACCCATGGGCGATTGCGCGTGCCCTGTGGCAAAACTACACCACCGGCGAGGTGGTATCCGGCGCTTCGACCATCACTCAGCAGCTGGCGCGGGCTTTACTGCTGGCTGATGAACGTTACGAACAAACGGTTGACCGCAAAGCACGCGAAATTGTCCTCGCTGCGGAAATTACGCGGCGGTACAGCAAGGAAGAAATTCTCGAACTGTACCTCAATGAGAATTACTACGGCAAACTGGCCTACGGCGTGGAAGCCGCTGCCGAAACCTACTTCAACACGACGGCTGATAAACTGACCCTGGGTCAGGCGGCTTTTCTGGCGGGGATTCCGCAAGCGCCTGCAATTTATGACATCGAATCCAACCGGGAGGCGACTCTGAACCGCTTCCGCACGGTGGTGGTCTTAATGTACGAACTGAGCCGCGAACGCAACTGCATTGAGGTCAGCACTTCACTGCGGCCGGTGTGTGTGGATGCCCAGGCAGCCGCCGAAGCAGTGCGCGAAATTGAAAATTACAACTTCCAGCCGGCACGCCAGGTTTACCGCTTCCCGCACTGGGTGGATTACATCCGCGCACAACTGGAAGAACGTTATGACCCGGCCACCATTTACCGTTCCGGCTTCACGGTCTATACCACCCTTGACCCGTCACTGCAGGAAACTGCCGAGCGTCTGGTGCGTGAACAGGTTGCTCAGCTGGCGGGCAACAACGCCACCAACGGCGCGCTGATCGCGATCCGCCCATCCACCGGGGAGATTCTGGCGATGGTCGGCTCGCCGGATTTTTACAACTCCGCCATCTCCGGGCAGGTCAACATGGCAATCAGCCCGCGTCAGCCCGGTTCGGCAATTAAGCCATTGACCTATGCGGCAGCCTTTGAAAAGGGCTGGACACCGGCTACCCTGATCTGGGATGTGCCCAGCGAGTTTCCGCCTTCCGGCGACCCGAACGACCTGCGAGACCCCTACCGCCCGATTAATTACGATGAGCGCTTTCATGGGCCGGTAACGGTGCGGACAGCGCTGGCCAATTCCTACAATGTGCCAGCGGTCAAGGCACTGCAATTTGTCGGCATCTACGATAACCCGGCCACACCCGCCCAGGAAGGTCTGATTGCCTTCGCGCGTCGGTTGGGAATCACCACCCTGACGCGCCCGGATTACGGCCTTTCGCTGACCCTGGGGGGTGGGGATGTTTCGCTGCTGGAATTAACCGGAGCTTACAGTGTGTTTGCCACAGGCGGGCGGTTGATTCCCCCGGTGGCAATTACGAAAATTGTGGACTTTCAGGGAAATACGGTGTATGAGTACAAACCACCGGCGGGTGAACAGGTGATCCGCCCGGAACATGCTTACCTGATCAGTTCCATCCTTTCCGATAATCAGGCGCGCGCCCCCATGTTTGGGGTTGACTCGGTACTGAACATTGGCTTCCCGGCGGCGGTCAAAACCGGCACGACCAATGACTTCCGCGATAACTGGACGGTGGGGTACACCCCCGATCTGGCGGTTGGGGTGTGGATCGGCAACGCCGATTACACCCCCATGGTCAACACCACCGGTTTGACCGGTGCAGCGCCGATCTGGGCGAATTTCATGCGCACTGCCATTCAACAGATTACCGGGGGTAACCCGACTCCGTTTGCCCGCCCGGCCGGCGTAGTGGACCGCGTGATTTGCGCCATCTCCGGCACCGAACCCTCTGAGTTCTGCCCGTTACAGCGCAATGAAATCTTTGCTTATGATCAGCCGCCCCTGCCAAAGGAGGAGGACCTCTGGAAGAAGGTGCGCATCGACACCTGGACGGGGCTGCTGGCTTCATCGGCTTGCGCCGATTTTGTGGAGGAGAAATTTGCGCTGAATGTGACGGATAAAAGCGCCGTCCGCTGGATTCTGGAGACCTCGGAGGGACAGCGCTGGGCCGAGCAGATGGGCTTTCAGCAGCCAATTTTCTTCACACCTGAGCGCGAATGCACGGTCAACGACCAGCGCCCCCTGATTTTGTTCGCCGGCCTGAGCGAGAATCAGACCATTACCCGTTCACCGCTGGAAATTTACGCCCTGATCAAAGTGCCGGAAGCGTATGAAGACTATCGGCTGGAATACGGAATCGGCGACGAACCGGCCGAGTGGAAAGAGTTGTACCGCGGCGGGCCGCAGTCCGATCAGCCGCAGTTTCTGACCGATTGGGATTTGAGCGAGGTGCCGCAAGGGAGGGTTACCCTGCGCATTGTGCTGAACAGCCGGCGGGATACCTATGCGATCCGCACCATTCACCTCAACATTCAGGTGCCAACCTCTACACCCACCCCAACCCCGACGGTGACCGTAACCCCCACCGTAACGGTGACGCCGACCAGCACGCTGACACCCAGCGTCACACCTACTCTGCCGCCGACGGTTACCCCAACACCCAGCGAAACGCCGACGCCCTGATTTCAGAACATTCTCATCTGAACGGCGTCCTCCCACTGCGGGGGGTCGCCGTTCAGCAGGTCTTCCCATTGACCGACGGAGAGGTGAGGATATTCGCTCAGGTAACGAAGGTGGCGGAATTTGAGCAGGCGCCAGCCTTTTTGGTAGGCTTCATTCAAACGGGGATCGCGGCGTAATTTGTAACCCAGCAGGCCGGTGCGTCCGCCCGGCAGTACCAGTACACAGCGTTGGGGGGGTACGCTTTGCGGCTGAAATACATACGGGCTGATGATGCTGCTCGCCAGCAAGTAGAAGAGATAAACCGATTCACCTTTTTCATTCAGCCAGCGGACGGGCTGTTTGCCATCCACGCGGTAGCCCATTTTTTCGCCAATTTGCTGGAGGCTGCGCAAGGCGTTGTTCAAGTCCGCCCGGCGGCGGGCTGGATCATCCTCGGGGCGCAGCTGCCAGTAGTGCGGTTGACCGCTGATCGGCTGGGCATACGATTCCAGCACCGCTGTGATCAAGGCCTGAGATGGCACCAGCACTCCCGGATAGAGCGGGTAAAGGCTGGTTTCCAGTTCGCTGCGCTGGGTGGTGGGGTGTTGCACCAGCCGCCGGACAATCTCTTTTTCGAGCCGGTCGGCGAGGGGCAGGTTGGCCTGATTGGCTTCGCTCAGCCACCATGAGCCGCTCTCTTCGCCCTGACCATGGGCTGCGTAACGCACAAAAAGTTTGCGATCTTCCAGTACCTCAGCCAGCAGGGCTTGCAAACGGGTGAGTAAATCGGGTGTGATTTCTACCACCCGCCGCGGCAGCAAACTGCTTTCCATTAATTCGCACAAAGCGACTGCAAACAGGCTCAGGTAGCGGGCCGGTTCGCCGCGTTCTTCCAGATACCTGCGCAGCGCGCTTTGCAGCAGCGGTTTTGGTTTGGATTTGGCGCGCACGGGCGGCGCGGTTTGAGCGGACTGCCAGTGGAATTGAGCCAGTTCGCTTTCACGCTCTAGTGCCAGGCCTTTCAGCGAGAAGCCGGCTACCAGCGGGCCGAGAAAGGCAGCCAGCAGGAAACCGGGTGTGGTTTCGCTGGCGAGCGCAAAGAAGGGCGTTCCCTCTGAAATCTGGCGGGGCAGTTCGCGCAAAGCCCGTTGAATGGCGTTGGACATCCAGTACCAGTCGTAGCGCCGCCGTTCCAGCGCGCCGCGCAGGGGCTGGACGGCTTCTCTGCCCCACAACCAGCCCGACCAGAGCGCGCAAAGGGTCCAGAACGCCTGATTGGGACGCGGCAAAATGCTGATCACTGCCGCCGGTTGATTTTGCATCGTTAAGGAAGGCAGTTCGGAAATCCGTCCGCGAAAAAGGCAGATGCCCGGCTCGGAAGGCAGTTGAGGATAAACCGAGAGCGGCACAGGCTGAGAAGCCGAGCACCACAGC
>NZ_DAOUBL010000284.1:0-1975 GCF_034432615.1 Bellilinea sp.
CGTAAAACGGCGGGGCGGAGTGCCCGCCGATGGCCGCAAACCGCTCCGCTTGGGTAAAACCGATCAGCAGCGCCCAACCGCCGCCGCGCGAAAGGCCGCCCAGCCCGCGGCAGGATGAGTGGCGGCAAACCGCCGGATACTGCCCGGCTAACCACGGTAAAAGTTCATCCATCAGCGCGCGGTCATACCCACTTTCATAGGGATTGCGCAGCGAGTATTCCTCATAAGGCAGGGCGATGACCAGCGGTGGAATGACCTTTTCGGCTATCAGGCGGTCGGCCGTTTCGGCCAGCCCCAGTCGCAGCCACTGCGCGGCATCGGCCGACTGGCCGTGCAGCAGAATCAGGAGAGGAACAGTTGCTGCACGCTCGGCTGCAAAACAGGGCGGCAGGTACAGGTAACCCTGCAGCGGCTTGCCGAGCGATACCGAATCCAGGCTGAACGCTTCAACCTGCCCGCCCTGCTCAAGACAATCTGGCGTTGGGGTGAGAGCAGCTGCAGGCGTAAGCGTTGGGATGGGGGTATCCGGGTTGGGGCGGCTGGGTGATGGACGGCTGGCAGGGAATGGAGTACTTTGTACCGGTGTTGGCGTGCTGGCAGTGAGGGCCGGCATACAGGCCGAAACCAGCCAGCCCAACACCAGCAGCCACATCCTCCCCGTTATGGTTTTCTCAAAGTTCCTTGACAACCCTGAAACATTGGATCGAAACTTGAATTGTGGCGAAACGAACCCCCTCCCTCCTCCCCCAAAATCGCTGCGCCGATTTTGGGGGAGGCGCAGGAGGGGGCAAAATCGCTCGATTTGACGTATCCGTGGATTATTCCGAATAGACATCGATCATCACCTGCCATCTGCCGTTTGACCGTTTTCGACTTTGAGAAAGCCGCATCCTCCTCGTCCTTCTTCCTTGACGATTGTGCATGGTTCGGATTATACTCTGACGCGCCGGGGTGTAGCGCAGTTGGCAGCGCACCGCGTTTGGGACGCGGGGGTCGGCGGTTCAAGTCCGCCCACCCCGACCACACGGCAAGCAACCGCCGAGCCCGCTCGGCGGTTTGCCCGATAAATCCCAGCCCAATCTTGAACATGCGGAAGCCGAGCCATGATGAAACTGCTCAAACGAGAGAAAAACCCCGCCACGCTGCCCTCGCGTTACGATGTGGTCATTGAAGCGGTGCGCTATAATGAGGATGGCAGCCTGAAAACTGCCCGCATTTACGAACGGCGCGGCCCAACCTGGTCGGACCGACTGTTGATTTCGCGGCAGGAATTGCTGGAGCGCCTCAAGAAAGGACAAAAGGTGGTGATCGGCGCCCGCAAACCCTACCTTGCCAGTACGTTTGAAGTGGTTGCAAACGTTCAACTGACCAGCGTAAACGGGCGTGAGGTGCTGACGACAACGGCCGAACAATCCGCCCAGGACTGCCTGCCGCAAGCCCCGCTGTTCTGAAATCCTCTCCTTTTTTCAGCAAACTTTGACCCCACCCCTTCTTTCCATCATCATTCCCGCCTATAACGAAGAACGGCGGCTGCCGGATACCCTGCAGAAGATTTCCAGTTTTCTACTCCGGCAGGATTACACCTACGAAGTGGTGGTGGTTGAAAACGGCAGCACCGACCGGACACTGGATATCGCCCGCTTGTTCGAGCAGGATTATCCCTTTGTGCGCGCCATGCACCTGGAAGGGCGCGGAAAAGGGCTGGCGGTGCGCGCCGGGATGCTGGCGGCCGAGGGTGAATACCGCTTTATTTGCGATGCCGACCTTTCCATGCCCATTGAGGAAGTCAACCGCTTCATCCCGCCACTCAAGCCGGAGGGGGAAATCATCATTGCCTCGCGCGAGGCGCCCGGCGCGGTGCGTTATGATGAGCCGATTTACCGCCACCTGAGCGGGCGGGCGTTCAATCTGGCGGTGCGCCTGCTGGCCCTGCCCGGCTTGCGGGATACCCAGTGCGGTTTCAAGTGCTTTTCGG
>NZ_DAOUBL010000285.1:0-2937 GCF_034432615.1 Bellilinea sp.
GAGGGAAAGAAGTGAGCCAACACCGCTAAACAAAAACCCTGCCGGGGTCGTAGCAGGGTTCTGTTCTCTCGTGATATACTAGTCACGGGGTAAGCAGTCACAGCCTGCTTGCCTCACCGTGAGCGTGCGACCACACGGCTCACGGAACGCCCCGGTCGGGCGCACAACGCCCGGTACGGGGCGTTGTGTTTGCCGGGGTGAGGCGGTCGGTTGGATGTTGGTTTGGGAAGGTGCTATGGGTAGTATAGCATGTATTATTGAAGTTGTCAATAACTTCGCTAATAAAAGCGGCAAAAAAAACGGCTCAAAGCCGTTTTTTTGTTTACCTATAAAGCAAGCGGCCCTGTTTTTGGTTTATAGGGCAGACCGTTTTCGTCAAACAGCCATTTACCTTGTCCTTTTCGCTGGTGATATATCTCAGCACAATAAGCAACGTCTTGCTCATTTAGCAAAACTTTTTTTCCTTCGCTTCCTATTACCTTGATATATCCTTTTGTAACCCACCCCCGTAAAGTTGAAAAAGGTACTCTGTACTTTTCTGCGGCTTTCAATATCCAAATTGGCACACCTTTCAGATGGGCGTGCTTCTTATACTCGGGCAAGTCCTCTTTCCGAATGACTGCTTGATTCCGCACCTCATCCTCGCTCACGACCATTTCACCCGCTATCACTCCTGCCCTGATTTTACCTTTCTCAATCAAGGCGCGCAAGCGGTCTTCCTCCAGCCCGTACTTGCGGGCGGCTTCGGAAAGCGGTAAAAATGTGGGTAAGGTCACCATGCTACACCTCCACCCACACTGGCAAATCCAGCACGCCAAACCGATAGGCCGCACATATCCTGTGGCGGCCATCGGTAATGTACGGCCGTCCACCTTCCATCACGACCCTGATCCGTTGCCCCAGCAGGACATCGATCGGCTGCAAAAACGCAACATCTTCCTCGTTGACCGCCTTACCATCCGAGAGCAAAGTTACCTCTCCCGCAGGGCGAGAAAGCGCATATTCCCTCAGTCGGTCAAAACTTTCTTCTCTCTCGAACGTTTTCAACTCCACCAGAAAGACGCTTCTCTCGGACACCAGCGCTCGCTTCAATCCATCCGCCAGCCAGACGATCATATCGCCCCGCCGGTACGCGGCTGGGCAATCCAGACAGTTTCCTTCTTGTCCGTTCAAGCGCACACAGCGATTGTTAATCGGCTGCGTCCTGATCATCCAGCCGTACAACCAATTTACCGATACCCAATTCCATCCTCTTTGGAGTTCCACCATGTCTGACACCTCACGCGACATCACCCGTCTTGACCTGACCCATTACTTCTACATCTCCGGCCACCTCTGGCTGAAACTGCTTGCAGAGCGCGCTCCGCAGTTGGCCGAATGGCTCAGACGCGCCAGGTATTTCGATACCTCCGACCGTGGCAGCGTCAACCCCGCAGACCTGATTGCTCATACTTACTCCGCCGCCGCCCAAATCGGTCTTCCCTTGACCTTTTCCACCGTCCGCAATCTGTTGCTGGATCGAGACTTCTTCTTCCGCCATCTCCCCGTTCCGCCCGATGATCCACTGTGGAAATTTGGACACGACTACGGCATCGGCTTCATTTTGTGGTTCTGGTGGCAGAGCCAAGAGACCGAGCCGTTTCGCCGTCAACTCGCCGAACAATTCGCTCCCATTCCCAACAATGTTGACCTTTCCCTCTTTCTCTTCTGGCCTGCCCTGACCAAAGAACATCTCGAAGATTTCCGCGCCCTGCATACTCGCCTCTATGCCCGTTTGCAGGTCAACCTGCCTTGACTTGCGGGCGGCTTCCGAAAGTGGTAGAAATGTGGGGAGTGTGACCATGTGCACTTTTCCTTGCGAGGTAGCCCGGAGCCGGGGGACAACGACCCTCTCCGCGGGCGAGGATCACCGGTCGGCGGGCAGCCACCGGCCTATCAGCGCACAGCCCCAACGGGTGGTCGGGGCGGATCCTCGACAGGTCATCCCCCGGTCCCGGGTCGCCTCAAAACAATCTGCCGCGCGGGCCTGACGTCCCCAAGCAGCATCAGCCGGGTCGGCTGAGGGAGGACACGGACAGATCAGGCTTTGGCACCCGGAGACCGGGTAGGTCTCCGGGTTGCTTTTTAATGTGCTACGATTTGCTTTTCAGCAAAGAAGACAGGACAACGCCTAAAATGGCTGAAACTCCAATCCCAATCGCCAAAGCAATCAACGGCGACTGGGAAAGAACCGGAAAACGATCCAAAAAAACTTGACCAAATACTGCACCTGCTATTACAATTGCAACCGTTGCAAGATTTTCGATTTTCATAATTTCCTTTCTTCAGTCCCGGTAACCGCCCGGGACTGAATCTTTAATCCAGATACACGCAAAGCGCCCACGGGATCCATCGGGCGCTTTGCGGGGGACAGGGATGGAATCCCTGTGGAAGTCGGGGCGGGCGGATTTGAACCGCCGACCTCACGGGACCCGAACCGTGAGATCGGCAGTCACTTTTTAAAAACTAAACCAGATTCCAACACCGAACTGGCGAGGCGATGGCATGATCATGATCAATATCATTTTGGGCAATAGCCAAATACCGCTTCACCATATCCAGAGTTGAATGCCCCAAAATCTTTTGAAGCGAATATATATTTCCCCCATTTCTCAGAAATTGAATCGCAAAAGTATGTCTGAACCGATGAGGAAAAACATGACTTACCTTACCGCTAGCAGCTAATTCTGCTAGAATTTTTCTTAACTTGTACCGATCCAACGGCTTCTCGCTCTTTAGTGCAAACAATGGAGCGGAATGAGCCGTATTCTTCCGAATGGAAAGATACTCTTTAATAACCCCAAGCGTTTCATTTGATATCGGAACTAAACGCTCTTTTTTCCCTTTGCCGACAACTCTGACGTGCCCAGTAACCCAATTCAAATCATTTATCAACAA
>NZ_DAOUBL010000286.1:0-14169 GCF_034432615.1 Bellilinea sp.
CAGGATCGTACTGTTTGCCGAGGTAGAACACACCATCTTTTGAAAGCGCCATTTTCAAACTCCTCCTGAGCAGAATTATTCCAGCGAGTATAACTGATAAACTCCCCCAATGTCTTCAAAAGTCGGCAGCGTGTCCAGAAACGCTTCAAGCGCCAGAAGGCTGGGAAGCGGGTGTTTGGGGTCGGGATTATCTTTCATGAATTCTACACCTAAACGAAAGACCAGCAGGTGGGTAAACCCCTCGTTCTGCCACTGACGGCGGATTGCCGAAAAATCAGCGTAACGCATCCAGTTGCTCCGCCAGCGGTCCAGGTTTTCATCCGGTTTGCAGGCCGGCAGGCAGTAGAAAGCGCGTGGTTCATATATCATCAGGGTTCGGCTGCCCGGGGGCAGGCTGCGGATGGCTTCCATTGCCGGTTGATACCAGCCGGTATTTGCGGCGAGATAGTCCTGTAGGTTGGTGATGCCGAGGGCTGTTTGTGGTGTGGAGTGTTTGAACAAGTCGAGATGAACTTCCACGGTGGTGAAGGCAAGCACCAGAAGGAGCATGGCGGACAGCACACGCTGCAGGCGGATGGTGGATAACTGTAAGGAACTGGCCGAGCGGAAACCGAATGCCGCCAGAGCAGCAAAGCCAGGCATCAGTGGATAGACCATGCGTGTTTGCAGCAGGTAACCCGTAAAACGTCCTCCAATAGCCCACACCACCCAGCCAGCCAGAGCAAACACGGAGACCAATTGTAAGGTCTGCTGTTGTTCAGGGGTCAACTTGTGCCGTCCAATCCAGGCCAGCAAACCAAAGCCGAGCAGCAGCGGTCCAATTGAGGCGGCGTAGCCGGGGCCGCCTTCGATGCCCCATATGGTTGCCCGCCAGGGTAAAAATATCACATCCTGCCAGTCGCCATACGGTTCATCCTCAAAATAGATGGAGACGCGGGTTTCATCCATTTCGGCTGCTGGAAAGAAGAACGGATAAACCGGATTGCCGGTGAACAGAACGTTCTTCATCAGCCATGGCAGGGTGAAAAGGGTGGCTGCTAATCCAAAGGTCAATACCCGCCTGGGGAGGAGATTCAGCGAACGGCGCGAGAGAAAAATAATTGTACTCAAACCAACCAGCGCCAGTGTGCCAAACGGATATTTTGTACCGATGGCCATGCCGGCCATGGCACCTGCCAGCCAGAGGTACGAAGATTGCGATGTTTTGTGAAAACCATCCAGACTGATCAGGCAAGCCAGACCAAACAAGAGACCCAACCAGTCCACGTATCCCCACCCGCTGGAAAGAATCAGCGTGGAACCGGCAAACACAGCAGCGCAGCCTGCCCAGGCTGTTCGGCTGTCCCAATGGTTCACCAGCCAGCCGAATAAACCGGACAATCCCAGCAGGGCAAATGACCAGCCCAGAACGGTGGCAGCGGATGCGCCTCCCAAAGACATTGCCAACAGATAGAGCATTTCAGCATTTTGGGGGTAGCCGCTCATCATCAGCCAGGGCAGGTGGGTGATATGCCCGGCAGTAAGGTAGGCTTGCGGCAGGGTAAGGTGGTAAACCAGCGCGTCATACTTAATCGGGGGAGCAAGTGCCGTCCATAAGGGTGAGGAAAGTGCCAGTAGAATCAAGGTGCAAATCCAGCGCTCGCTGGTGCTGCCGTTTTGGATGATCTCTTTCCAGGTTTTCCAGTGTTCCAACCAGAGACGAATCGAGTGACGCGTGAGGAATAATCCTCCCAGCAGAAGCAGAGCAAACACCCATCTGTGAACTCCCAGCAGGCTGCCGATGAGCAGAATCAGCAGAGCGATCAGCCCCAGGCCAAAAATTGCCTGCATTGCCAGACTGGCCAATGGATGAAAGGGTAATGGGCGCAGGATTCGGTTACCGATTCCCCCTGCCAGTGCAAGGATTGACCCTGCCAGCAGGATTCGCCACAGGTTTAGACTGAAGGCAAGCGCAAAGGAGGAGTCAAAGGGTTTGTGGGTGACATAATAAAATGTAATAACCGAAACCGGAATCAAAAATGCTGCCAGAGCGGTTAAGAATGTTGCGTTTCTTTTCATCGTCTACATTGATTTGGAAGAAAGGCTGGATAAGATGGAATGATTTAATTATAGCCAAGAAAGGGGGTGCCTGATCCGCTTTGGCGGCGGGGGGATTTTGATATAATCGAGATATTCATCATCAATTTCATATTTTTTTTCTCCGGGAGGAAAGAGGATGAGCGTACCTGCACCACAAAAACCCCAATCAGGTGAGAAAATACGCATGGAGGGGGGGCAGTTAATGGTTCCTGACCAGCCCATTATCCCCTTTGTGGAAGGAGACGGCACCGGGCGGGATATCTGGCGGGCTTCGCAGCGGGTGTTTGATGCGGCAGTGGAGAAAGCCTACGGCGGGAAGCGTAAAATTCACTGGCTGGAAGTGCTGGCGGGTGAAAAAGCCTTCCAGCAAACCGGCAACTGGCTGCCCGAAGAAACCCTGGCGGCATTTCGAGAATATCTGGTGGGTATCAAAGGCCCATTGACGACGCCGGTGGGCGGCGGGATTCGCTCGTTGAATGTTGCCTTACGGAAAGCTCTGGATTTATATGTTTGTCTGAGGCCGGTGCGCTACTTCAAGGGCGTGCCTTCGCCGGTGCGCCGACCGGAAGATGTGGATATGGTCATCTTCCGCGAAAACACCGAGGACATTTATACCGGTATTGAATTTGAACTGGGCAGCGAGGCTAACCAGCGCTTCAAAGCACTCTTGCAGGAGAATTTTCCCCAGGAATATCAGAAAATCCGATTCCCGGGGACGGCAGCCTTTAGCCTCAAACCCATTTCGAAGGAAGGGACTTACCGCCTCGTTCGGGCTGCCCTGCGCTATGCTTTGCAATATAAACGGCGCAGTGTGACTTTGGTACACAAGGGCAACATCATGAAGTTCACCGAAGGCGCATTCCGCAACTGGGGTTACGAACTGGCCGAACAGGAGTTTGGCGATCAGGTTTACACCTGGGCGCAGTGGGAGCGCACCAAAGCTGAAAAAGGCGAAGAGGCGGCGAATGCCGAGCAGGATGCGGCTCTCAAGGCCGGCAAACTGCTGGTCAAAGACGTGATTGCCGACATTGTCTTTCAGCAGACCATTACCCGTGCGCGGGATTTTGATGTGCTGGCAACCATGAACCTGAACGGCGATTACCTTTCCGACGCGCTGGCGGCTCAGGTGGGCGGAATTGGGATTGCACCCGGTGGAAACATCAACTACGATACCGGACACGCCGTGTTTGAAGCCACCCACGGCACGGCGCCGAAATACGCTGACAAGGACATGGTCAACCCCGGTTCGGTGATTCTCTCGGGTGAGATGATGCTGCGCTATATGGGCTGGAATGAAGCAGCCGACCTGATAATCCGCGGCATGGAAGGCGCAATTCAGGCAAAAACGGTTACCTATGATTTTCATCGCTTGATGGAAGGGGCAACGCTGCTCAAATGCTCTGAATTTGGGGATGCGGTTATCCGCCACATGGATTAATGAAAATCTTACATTTGCGTGCTATCCTTTGTATAGTCAACAATTCGGTTGGCTGAAAGGAGGCAGAAATGGAAGAACTGATCAAACGGATTTCCGAGAAACTGGGCATCTCTGAAGAGGCAGCCCGTAAAGCCGTGGTCATGACTGCCGATTACCTGAAATACAAATTACCGGATGCCTTCGACCGACAGGTGGATGTGATTCTGGGTTTGCCCGAAGTGACCGAAGAAGATGTTAAGGAACTGGGCCTGTTCCAGATTCCGTAAAGCACAGGCCGGAACCTTGCCCGGTGAACGGAGGAACGAATTATCCCGCGCTGATTGTCAGAGCGGGATAATTTTTGTTTTGAACTTTTCTTCAGCGAGAAATCAACGGCAGAAAGGTATCCTGTACTTCCCACAGGTTCAGGCGGTAAACTGCCTCCGTTCCCATCAGGTCGGGCAGCAGGGATTCAACCTGCAGGTAATAAATTCCGCTGCCGGGTGAGTGAAAACGGAGATAGGCGTTTTCTCCGGCAGCCGCGGCCTGCGCTGCAGCCACTTCACTGGCGGCATCCTGTGCAAACAGGCGCATTTTCACCGCAGCGCCGCCGTTATGGGAAAAAGCAGGAATCAGATAGTTGCCGGCACTCAAAATTTCGATGCGATACCAGTCAGAATTGTCTGCGCCGCACAGGTTGGCTGAGAGCCATTCGCCCGCCCTTAACGACCGTGCCTGAGCGGGGGTGTCATCCGGTTCGTTCTCATCCGACTGGCAGTATGAAGGCAGTGTTGCGAATCTTTCGGCAGCATCACCGGCCGGCCAATCTTCAACCTGACCGTTGATGTCTATTGCACGCAGGCGAAAAGCGTATGATGCGCCCGGCTTGCCCACAAACCAGACCGAACGCCGATGGGAGGGAATGGTGAGAATACCGCCATTCTGCCAGGTGTCCGGCTCTTGCCGCCATTGCAGCTCAAATCCGCCAAAACCAGCCCCGTTATCGAATCCATCCCAACTTAACCGCACCGCGGTTGAATCGAATACTTCGGCGAGTTTCAACTGGCTGGCAGAGGGCGGACAGGCATGATCCACAAAGACGCTGCGCGGGCTAAGTGCGGCAGCCATGTTGCCTTCATGATCCCATGCCCGCAAGGCAATTTCCACCTCGCCATTTAATGGGCCGGCGGAACATAAATCCACATCCCAATCGTATAGGCTGGACTGTACCGGTGTAGTGACTTTCGGGCCGGCTTCCACCCATTGACCATTGACCTTGACCACCAGTCTGACTCCGGTGACGCGCACATCATCCGTTGCGGTGGCAGTGACGTCTATCATTGAGCCGGTACCTTCCAGCAGCGTTGCTCCGGCTGCCGGCCGGGTGAGGCTGCCGGTTGGCGGAAATGCGCCAACATTGCCGGAAACATACCAGTCGTTAGCCGGATTGCGCGGGTCAAGTTTGTTGCCCAGGCACTCAGTTGCCCCGTCGTAGATGGGAAAGCGGGTCACCTCGTAACAATTGCGCGGGATGCCATTGTTAATGGGCACATCTGCAAAGCGGATATCCATCGAGCGCCCCCAATAATAGCCGCTGTTACTGAAGTAGAGCGTGTTTTTGTCAACCACCATGAAATGAACATGCTGGGAGGTGCTGTAACCGGTATCGTCGCTGTCGCCAATGTACTGCCCGCGCTGGACGAAGGTGCCGGGCGTCAATTTGTCCGGGATGGTGCCGTAGGCGAGATGCAGGTAAATCTGATAGGTGTCCTCGGCACGGTTGTGGAGGACGATGTAATTGGTGCAGGTCGGGCTGCCATCCGGGCAGGAATCGCGTGAAGCAAGGACATACCCTTCTTTGGAAGCCAGCAGCGGAAAGGAAGTGTAATCGGTGAAATCATAGGCATAGCGGCAATATTCGATTGAACAGGACGGATACCCCAGTTCGGGAATAAACTGAAAATGGCTGATCGAACCTTCCATCCAGCGGGCGGTACCGGCGGCGTAGGGCAGGTAATAACCGGTGAGGGGAGCATGGATGATGATTTCTTCGTTTTGTAAATTTGCAGGCAGCGGCTGAATTTCACCGGGGAGCGATTGAGGGGGAAGGGAGATCAGCATTTCCTGCCAGTCAGGATCACCGGGCAGTAAAATCTGCCAGCCGGTTGGGGTTTGGCGCGCCAGGGCAAGACCGGGTTCAGTTGCCAGCCGCCGTCCATAATCATCCCGCAGCGCCAGCCAGAGAACGGCGGTATTTCCGTCAGCCGTCAGGAAGGCGGTATCCAGTTCGGGCGTAAAGAGGTCAAAAGCCAGCGGTCGGATGGCTGCATTGGACTGCAACCGCTGGTTGAATGCTGACCACAGGTCATTTTTTGCGGCCTCGGATGCCGGCAGGAGGGGCGGTTCGGCCGGGGCGGTGAAGAACACCATGAAACAGGAAAGGATTAGAAGACTCAACCGTATTCGAAGAGGCATGCAGCCACCTGTAATATGTTGTGTATATGAAAGGATTACCTGTAGATGTAATTTATCACAGTTGCAATATCAACGCCAATCCACAGGAGCAAAGATGAATTTTATGAGAAGGTTACCAGCTCCAAAGTGGATGAGAATATTAATTCAAACACAATTTTTCTTAGGGATACTCCATATCAAAGAAGAATTTTTTTAAGAAACAAAAAATTTGCGATTTATATAAATTTGACATAGATCAGGAATAGGAATCAAAAACTGCAAAGAAAAATATCATGCTTATCAAGAAGCTGTGGCAATAGAGAGTAATTTTCTAGAGAGATGGATAAGAAGGCCAAAAAACCAATCTATCCTCGTTTGCGTTTCAGTTCCTCTTCGATTTCCTGTTGTTGTTTTTGCAGCAGTTTGCGCTTTTCTTCCAATTGTTGTTCCAACTGCTTCTGCTCTTGTTGGCGCTTTTTGCGTTCGATTTCTTGCTGTTTCTCCAGTTGCTGGCGTTGCTCCTGTTGGGGCTTTTGTTTCAACGCCTGTTCCTGATCCAGCTTGAGTTGTTCTTGCTGACGCTTCTTGCGTTCAATTTCCTGTTGTTGGTCGAGTTGCTGGCGTTGCTCTTGTTGAGGCTTTTGTTTCAACGCCTGCTCCTGATCCAGCTTTTGCTGTTCCAGCAGACGTTTTTGCCGTTCAATTTCCTGTTGCTGTTCCAGCTGCTGCCGTTGAGTACGGGCAGTTTCGTGGTTTTCCTGGTGTTTATTCGCTTCCTCGTTCATCACGTTTCCTTTCTCGGAAACCAAAATCCACTAAAAATTCCTGTTTTCTTCATTATCCCCCAATTCATTATAACCAATTAAGGAAACATTGGTTACTCTTGTATATATTCTATCTTGCCTTTTGCCAATCCTCGGGTTGTTGGTCGGTTCTGTATTATTTTTGATTTTATTCTGTGAGAATAAAGAGTTTGCGTTTGGAGCGCATTTCGGTAATCAAAAAAACACAGTTCTGGGAGAGTGCAGTTTTTGTTAGATGGGGGGAGTGGATTCGATACCCCCGTGGGGCATTTACCGCCGACCTTTGGGGTATGAGCAAAAATCCTGGATACCGTCCTACGAACCTGAAATGCGCAGCGGCACCGCCAACTGCACAACGATCATTTCCAATGAAGAGAAAGGCTCGCCTCTGCTGAAAAACCCCACTACCGTGATTTGGATGAACTTGCCCTGGATTTAAAATTACGAGTCCCTGATCTCCCTGAGCGGAGTTCTGATAGTGTACGGATCAAAGGTTGATCTTAATCCGTGCCGCAACGACATCAAGACAGTTTTGGTGCCAGGAAACGGACTGGCCGAACAGATTGCTGAGAAGCGCATTGCCAACATGGTGTTCCGAAGCGAACTGCTGTTCAACCTGCCGGTGCTGCCGCTGGAGGTTATTGAAGTCAGCCTGAAGACACATTTGCCAATCCATCACCAGTGCTTCCTGCTGGACAACTTAGTAGTCAGTCATAGTGAATAAGATGGAATAGAAGTTGCAACCATCCGGGGCAAGGAGACCCTGGAGATGCCACGAAAAACGTACCTGATCAATCTGAGCGAAGAGGATCGAGCCAAGTTGTTAGAGATGACCCGCAAAGGCAGCCTGAAAGCGAGACAATTCAAACGAGCAATGATCTTGCTCAAGGCCGATGAAGGATTATCCGATCCACAAATCATGGCAGCTTTGAACGTCAGCCGCCCGTGTGTCGAACGGATCCGCAAACGCTTTGTGGTGGATGGATTGGAGCGCGCCTTGAACGAAGACCCACGACCCGGACAGAAGCGCAAGCTGGATGGACGAGCAGAGGCTACGCTGATTGCGACGGCTTGCACCGATGCCCCTGAAGGACACGCACACTGGACTTTGCGACTGCTGGCAGGGAAGCTGGTGCAACTGGGCGTGGTGGAAGCGGTTTCGTATGAAACCGTGCGCCGCACGCTCAAAAAAACAAACTGAAGCCCTGGCAGCAGGAAATGTGGTGCATCCCGGAAGCGAGCGCAGAGTATGTGGCCTGCATGGAAGATGTGCTGGACCTGTACGAACAGCCCTATGACCCAAAACGACCCCAGGTATGTTACGACGAATGGCGGCGGGCTTTGATTGGTGAGAGGCGTAAGAGCTTGCCCGCGGAACCCGGCAAGCGCAAGCGGATTGATTATGAGTATCAGCGCAATGGTGTGGCCTACCTGCATATGCTGTTTGAACCGCTGACGGGCAAACACCACATCCAGGTGACCAGCCAACACACCATGCAGGAGTTTGCCCAGTGCATGAAATGGTTGGTGGACGAAGTCTATCCCGAAGCGGAGGTCATTCGTGTGGTGTTGGATAACCTCGGTACCCATAAACCGGCTGCTTTCTACCAAGTCTTTCCACCCGCAGAAGCGCGGCGGATCCTGAAAAAGCTGGAGTTTCATTACACCCCCAAACATGGCAGTTGGCTCAACATGGCCGAAATCGAGTTGAGTGTCTTTGGCAGAACGATCAAGAACTACATCCCCGAAGAGCATGGGTTCCATCAGGAAGCCCAGGCTTTGGCGACTGAACGCAATGAGGCCAATGCCAAGATCGACTGGCAGTTCCGGACACCTGATGCACGCATTAAGTTGAAGCAGCTTTATCCATCCATTTCAGCGTGACTGACTACTTAGCCTTTTTGCGCAAAGGTGCTGAATTTATCGCCGAGCCGGTCAAGTAAGATTGCATCAAAAGGTGAACCATAAAACCTCCTGCCTTGTTTGGACGGGAGGTTTGATTTGCCCTCCGGGATTGAAAATTGGACACCCAAGTGCTACAATAAATTTGTCATTGTTGTATTTTCGCAGTAAAGGCTGAATCATCATAGTTTTTTGGAAGGCCGGACACCATTCGGCCTTTTTCTTTTTTATACCCAAGCAAAGCAGTTGGCTGGGGGAAATATGCTTCTAATCTGATATAAAGGAGTCTAGAATGGAAACCAGGAATTACCAAACCATCATTGTGGGTTCAGGCGCAGGCGGTGCCACATTAGCCCGCGAACTGAGCACACGGGGCAGGCCGGTGCTGGTGGTGGAGCAGGGGAAGGTGGAGCAAAAAGTGGGGACATTTGCGGACTGTACCCGGTATTACGATGTCAACGCATTGAAAATTCCCAAAAAGTCCAAAGAAGGTGTGATCCTATGGCGGACTTTCATGGCGGGAGGTGCGACTATGGTGGCAATGGGCAACATCTCCCGCAGCTCGGAGAAAGAGTTGGCCGCTTATGGGTTAGATCTGAACGAAGAACTGGTAGAAGCTGAAAAAGACCTTGCTGTTTCGCCCCTGCCGGATGGACGCATCTCGGTCGGGGGGCTTCGCCTGCGGGAAGCGGCACACCTGCTGGGGCACAGCTTTCAGAACATGACTAAGTGCATTGACGCGGAGCGTTGCATTAGCTGCGGACATTGTTCGCTGGGCTGTGCCCGCGGCGCCCGCTGGAGTGCGCTGGCCTACCTGCAGGAAGCCGAACGGTTGGGTACCAAGGTGCTTTACCAGGCCAAGGTGCGGCGCGTGCTGCAGGAAAACGGCCAGGTGCGCGGCGTGCAAGTCGATCTTACTGACGGGTCGGTCGAACTGCATGCCGAAACAATCATCCTGGCGGCAGGCGGCTTGGGTACGCCGGTGATTTTGCAAAACTCGGGCATCCCGCAGGCTGGTGAGGGGTTGTTCGTTGATCTTCTGGTCAATACCTACGGCGTAACAGACGATTTTAATATAATCAATGAGCCTCAAATGGCGCAGGTCGACATGGAATATCACCCGGAGCGTGGTTTTATCCTTGCTACGCAAATCAACCATTCCCGGGAGGTTCGCCTGCTGGAACTTGGCCCAGTGGGGTATGCAATGCCCACCCAGCGATTGGCTGGACTGATGACGAAAATCGTTGACGAACCTGCTGGCAAGGTTTATGCCGATGGGAGTGTTTCGAAGCCGGTGACTGATGCCGATTGGCAAAAGCTGAAGGCGGGTATGCAGACCGCGAAGGAAATTCTGATCAAGGCTGGCGTGCCGCCTAATTCAATCCGGCATTCGGTGGTGCAGGGTGCCCACCCAGGCGGCACGGCAGCCATTGGGCGCGTAGTGGATGAACACCTGATGACCGAGGTGAAGAACCTGTATGTGTGCGATGCCAGCGTTTTGCCCAAAGCACCAGGGCTGCCGCCGATTCTCATCCTTGTGGCGCTGGCCAAGCGTCTGGCAAAGCAATTGACGATCCATTAATCCCTTATTGATTCCCCTGCTGGTTCGGTTTTGGGGGTTCAAGTCTTTTGGTTGGAACAATGTTAATTTTTGTTTGGGGAAAATTTAATAATTTTCTCCGTTGGTCTTCGAATTGACGGAACTCAACGGGCACGGATCAAGAAAAATATCAACAAGTTTTCTAACTCCCGATTCTCTATTTTCTCTTTGGTATAGGTCTAAACCGGATGTTTTTGATTTTTCGGAGCGGCAATTTCTTTAGCTGGATTCGGGAATTTAAACTCCACCTGCAGCCATCCGAAAAAGGATCGGAATGTTACCCATACATTTCGAATGGATTTGGCGGACAACGGCTCGGAGCTACCCTTCCAACGTTTCGGTTTATACTCGGTTCTCAACCAGGCCATTTAGCTGATCAGGTCGGAAGATTGAATTTCCTACACCTCTCGGTCTCCAATGTATTTCAACCAATGACCAAGAGTGAACTCATAGGAGGTAATTGTGCGTTGGCTTAATCCCTCTGCTGTTTTGAATTTTAGGAAGCCGTCGATGGCTTTGGCTAAGGAAAGTGAAACTTTGGATTTTGACGTACCCGGCGAACTGCGGTTCATAAGAAATTCCTCCATTTTGAAAAAATTTCTACCGCTGTGCGCCAGGCTCGCGTCTGCGGCCCTTTGGGCAACGAAAAACCAGAGCCCGACAGGCTCTGGTTGCTTGCACCCTGCAAAGGGTTTAACTCTAGTAGCGGGGAGTGGATTCGAACCACTGACCTCCGGGTTATGAGCCCGACGAGCTACCTCTGCTCTACCCCGCATCGCGTCCTATATTTTACCACACCTTGCTCCATCGTCAACCCTTGCGGTTTGCTTTCTAACCTTTTTCTAACGTCTGGGTTTCAACACCAACCGGATGGGTGTGCCAGTAAAGGGATACTCCTTCCGAATGGCGTTTTCTAAATAACGCAGGTAGGTGAAATGGGCCAGTTTCGGGTCGTTGACATAAATCAGGAAGGTGGGGGGATCGCTGCGTACCTGAGTCCCATAGTAAATTCGCAAGGACTTGCCGGTGCGCGAGGTGGCGTGGTGGGCATCCTGGGCATTGTGAAGAATGCGGTTCAATTGCGCGGTCGTCAGGCGGGCCAGCCGTTCTTCCTGTACTTTCAATGCCAGCGGCAGCACCTGATCCACCCTTTGACCAGTTTTGGCTGAAATAAACAAAATCGGTACATAGTCAATAAAATTCAGTTCCTGACGGATACGGTTGGTGTAATTCTGCATGGTGAAGTTATCTTTCTCAACCGCATCCCATTTATTGACCAGTACGACTGTGCTTTTGTGGGATTCCAGAATATAACCGGCAATGTGGGCATCCTGCGCAGTAATGCCGGTGGTGGCGTCAATCATCAGCAGAGCAACGTCGGCTCGCTCGATGGCTCGCATCGAGCGGATGACGCTGTATTTTTCAACACCTGGTTCGATTTTTCCCCGCCGGCGGATGCCGGCTGTGTCTATCAGGGTGATCTCTATACCTTCATATTCAATTTTCGTGTCCACCGCATCGCGGGTTGTGCCGGCTATCGGGCTGACAATGGCGCGTTCCTCCCCAACCAGCCGATTTAAAAGGCTGGATTTGCCGACGTTGGGCTTGCCCACAATGGCAATTTTGACCGAATCGTCCTCTTCCTCCTCCAACTCGGGCGGAAACGAGGCTACCAAATCATCCAGCAAATCACCTGTGCCTGTTCCGTGCAGGGCAGAAATGGGATACGGCTCGCCGATACCCAGTTCGTAAAACTCGGCTGCTCCGCTGCGAAAAGTCTGGTTATCGGCTTTGTTGACCACCAGCAGCACGGGGGGGTGCGGCTTGCCTTCAATAATTTTCTGGTTGCGGCGCAATATCTGAGCAACTTCCTGATCAGCAGGGGTAACGCCGCTGGTTGCATCCGTGAGAAATAAAACCACATCCGCTTCGCGGATGGCCAGTTCAGCCTGCGCACGGATTTGTTGAATATAGTCTGCCGAGCCAATCGAGAGTGCCTCTTTACCACCCGTGGAGGGGTCAATGCCGCCCGTGTCAACAATAAAGAAGTAACGGCCGTTCCACTCCGACTCGGCCATCAACCGGTCTCGGGTAGTGCCGGGGGTGTCATCCACAATTGCCAGCGGTTCACCGGCAAGGCGGTTGAACAGGGTGCTTTTGCCAACATTGGGACGCCCCACCAGTGCAACAATCGGTTTTCGCATCGTTTCACCTCAAGGGGTGATTGTACCACTGGTTGAGCGGGTTGTCCGCGTAATGATGACCTCCACGCTTTCTGGCAGGAGCGATTCGGGTTTCAACTCAGCAATCAGAATTTCCACTTCCGGCTCGATCTGGTAACTACCTTCCGTCAGGGCGGTCAGGTCCACCACGGCGCGCACATCGGTAGCGCGCAGTCGGTCGAGCAGGGCGACCGGCCCAGAGATGATTACGGTAATCGTTTCTGGGGAAATGACAGCACTCAGCCCCGGCTGCAGACCGGTAATTTCAACCGGTATGCTCGGCAGGGTTAAACTGCTTTCAATTGCGGCAATACCCACCCGAACCAGTACTTCGGTCTGATCGCCAACCACTGAAACACCGGGGGGTAAATTGAGACTCAAGGAAATATCCAGATCATCCTTCAAACCATTAATGTTGAGCGGTTCGGTTTCGATAAAACCGGGTAAATCACTGACAATTTGCGGGTCGGCCGAAAAGACCGTAACTGCCGGGGGAAAAACTGAAATATTCGTCAGGCGGTAACCGCTGGCAACCTGACCCAAGACCACTACCTTAATAACCACGTTGCGGTACCCAAAGCGTTGGGAGATATTCTGCCGTATCGTGACGCGATCTGGCAGTAAACTCAGCCCGTTGACGGGGTTATCGTTGGCGTCCACTGCAACCAGATTGACCGTGCGGGTGATGGTTTCGGTAGCCTGTGAGAGGTCTATGATTGCCTGAACTTCCGCGACGCGGTTGACCTGAGATTCCGGGCCGCTAATCGTAACCGAGGTCTGGCTGAGGGTCGGGCTGTCGGCTGTGTAGCCGACTGCCGGGCTGCCGCGGGTTACAACCCGGATTGGAAATTCCTTGCTGGCCAGTCGTTCCAGTGTAACGGTGATGGATTGGGGCGATTGGGCAATTTTTCGCACCGGGCGGACACTGATTTGTACCCTGACCGGTACAGAATGACTGCCGGCTTCCAGACCGGAAAGGTCAAGGAAGGCGCGTACCGCACCAGTTTCGGTATTCAGCTGATTCCAGATGGATTGCGGGGCGCTCAGAACAACCGTTACCGAACTCGGAATGCTGGAGGTGATCACCAATCCGGGGTCCTGTCCGATGATTTCAATAGGTAGCGGATTGGGATAAGTGCGCTCGCTGAGCGGATCACTGGAACTGACTGCGGAGATCCACACTGCCAGTGCAAGAATGAAGGCCGTGATCAGGGAGGGTAACAGGCGCAGTAAGCGGCGTAAAACCTCGATCATCGCTCACCATCCTCCCGAAAAACCGGTGGCTTGCGGTTCTTTTTGAACCAATCTATCAAACTGGTACTTTTTGGGGGCGGCTGATAAAAAGCCATCAAAATGTTTTCCAGCCGTTCGCTATCCAACCGGCGAATCATCCGTCCGCCATGAGCGATGGAAATTGAACCGGTCTCTTCGGATACGACTACCGCAATCGCATCGCTTGCTTCGGAGGTGCCCAACGCTGCGCGATGACGCAGCCCCATTTGCCGCTCCGGGGAGCGGTTGAGGATACCGCTGGCAGACAGCGGCATGACGCAGGCAGCCGCGGCAACCTGATCGCGCACGATGATGGCAGCACCATCATGCAGCGGAGTGTTGGGGTAAAAGATTTGCAGGAGCAGTTCCGGGGTAACCCGCGCGTTCAAGCGTACACCGGTGCGAATGTAATCCTGCAAG
>NZ_DAOUBL010000287.1:0-6329 GCF_034432615.1 Bellilinea sp.
ACCAAATCTGCACCGCTCTCATAGTGCACACAGGCCACCCAGTGGTCCTCATCTACCTCAACCAGCGGCGGTTGATCAACCGCACAGCGCTTCTCCGCCACCGGGCAGCGGTGATAATACGGGCATCCGCGCCGTAAATTTTCCACATCCCGCTCTACCAGTGTAATCTCTTTTTCCCATTTACGGTCCAGCCTTGGCACCGATTCCATCAACATGCGGGTGTAGGGATGCAGAGGGGTGTTGAAAATCTTTTCCACTGCACCCTGTTCAACAATGTTGCCTTTATATAGAATGACCGCCCGTTCGCTGATGTAATAGGCCAGTGAAAGATCGTGGGTGATGAACAGGATCGACAGACCATAAGCTTTGAGGTCTGCCAGCAGGTTCAGCACATCAATCCGCGTCGAAGCATCCAGCATGCTGATGATTTCATCCGCCACCAGAAACGAAATGTTCAGCAACAAAGCCCGCGCAATCAAAAAACGCTGCAATTGCCCGCCGCTGAGCTGGTGAGGATATTTATTCAACACATGCGCCGGATTTAAACCTACCGAAGAAAGCGCCTTCTCAACCCGCTCCCCCCATTCGGCGTCAGATACTTGCGGGAAGAATTCTTCATGCACGACTTTAAAAATCCGGTCGGCTTTGAAGATCGGATTATACGAACTGAACGGATCCTGAAAGACACCCTGTACCTGCCGGTAATAATTTTTCAAGGCTTCGCCCTCAAAACCGGCAATATCTTCACCGTTATAGAAAATTTTTCCTTCGCTGGCATTCAATAAACGCAAAATCATTTTACCGATGGTGCTTTTTCCGCTGCCGCTTTCCCCAATCAACGAAACCACCTGCCCCTTGTGAACTTCAAAACTCACTTTGTTCACAGCCAGCAGCGCCCGGCCCCCGAACGCCCCAACCCGATAAATCTTGGAAACCTTATCCAGCCTGAGCATGATTCTCGTACTCCTTCCAGCAGGCAACAAAATGATCCCTCTCAACTTCAATAAAGGGTGGTTCTTCCAGACAGCGTTCGTAAGCCAGCGGGCAGCGTTCCCGGAAACGGCAGCCCGTCGGCGGATTCAAGAGCAAGGGAGGATTACCAGGAATGCCCTGCAAACGCTTTTCGGCAAAGCGCACCCCCACCTCCGGCAAGGCCGAGATCAACAGCCGGGTATATGGATGACGGGGCGACTCGATAATGGATCGGGTGGGGGCTTTTTCAGCCAGCACACCGGCGTACATGATCAAGATACTGTCGGCAATCTGATACAGAATGGATATATCGTGGGTAATCACGATCAGGTTTTTGACAAACTCCCGGTCTCGAAATTCCACCAGCATCTCTGCCACCGCTTTCTGGGTAGCCACATCCAGCGCGGAGGTGATCTCATCGGCAATCAACAGCGAGGGGTTGAGCAATGAGGAAATTACCATCACCATGCGCTGTTTCATCCCTCCCGAAAGTTCAATTGGGTACATCTTCAACACTTCATGCGGCAAAGCCACCAGATCAAGCCGTCGTTTCAATTCGGGCAGAATGTCCTTGTAGTGAACCCCGCGCGATTCGAGCAGTTCGCGGATCATAACGCCGATTTTACGAATCGGGTTCATGGCGTTCATGGCATACTGGGGAATCAGGGAGATTTTGCGAAACCGGTGGGTATTCATCCCTTCGGCATCCCAAATCGGAATTTCCTCGCCGTCCACCTCCACCCGCCCGCTGATGTATTTCATCGGTGGGAAGAGCACAATCAGGCTGTGGCCCAAAGTCGTCTTTCCGCAGCCCGATTCACCCGCCAGCCCCATGATTTCGCCATCTGCCAGCTGAAAACTGGCATGTTCCAGGGCGCGTACATCGCCCCGCAGGGTCTGGTAATATACGGTCAGGTTCTCAACTTTTAAAGCCATGGTTCAAATCTCGCGAAGTTTCGGGTTAAAAATTTCATCCAGCCCAACATTCATGCTATAAAGCGCGCCGACAATCGCCGTGATGGCCAGCCCCGGCGGCACAAACCACCACCACATTCCAAACGGTAATGCCCCCCACAGGACGGCGTATTGCATCATCAATCCCAGCGAAATGGTATTGGTCGGTCCCAATCCAATAAAATCCAGGGTTGCGGCGGTGAGAATGGCCCCACCAAACTGCAAAATGAAAACCAGAACGAGGTAAGACATCATATTGGGAGCAATCTCATCACGAATGATCCGGAGCGGTTTCATGCCGCTCAGTTTCGCCAGATCCACAAACTCCCGCGTGCGCAGCGAAAAGGTTTGAGCGCGGATGGCGCGGGCAACCCACGGCCAGGCGGTTAGTCCAATGAACAGACATTCCATGAGCAGGCTGCGCACCTGTAAATACGCCGCAATAATCAACAGAACGGCCAGCGTGGGAATCACCAGCACAATGTTGGTGAAGGCGTTAAGGATTTCATCCACAATGCCCCCGCGGTATCCGGCCGTGAACCCGATCAGCATCCCCACCAGCGTGCCAAGCCCGCCGCCGAGCAGACCGACCACAAAAGTAGCCCGCAGGCCGTTCACAAATTGCGAAAAAACATCCTGCCCGAAAAAGGTTGTGCCCATCCAGAAATGGGTCGAAGGTGGCTCGGCACCGCGCGGGCTGGCATATTCCAAAGGCTTGTACTTCGTAAAAGTGGGTCCGATCAGTGCCAGAATCAGGAAGAACAGGATGATTCCGCTCCCGATCAGCAGTTTTTTATTGCGTAAGGTGAAATAAAGAACTTCACTGCGCTTCTTCATGCCGACTCTCCCACCATTCCCCTTCTTGTACGCGGGTCAACCACCAGATAAACCAGATCGATGACAAAATTGGCAATTAAAACACCCAACACGATGAAGAGAAAACAACCCTGAATCAGAAAATAATCCTGATTCTGGATGGCTGCCAGCAGAAGATAGCCGATACCCGGATAGGAAAACACCACTTCGGTCACCAGGGCTCCGGCAACGATGACCCCCAATTTGAGGGCTAAACCAGTAATTTGGGGCAGGATGGCGTTGTCAAAAGCATATTTCCGGACCAGACTTTTTGGAGCACCCAGCGCATTCAGGTAACGCGAGTACTCGGCTTCCAGTTCGTAGATGATCATATTACGCATCCCAATTGCCCAGCCGCCAAACTCGATGATAAATAATGAGGCGAAAGGCAGGAACCAGTGATGAAGCAGGTCGAGCAGGAAAGTCACTGACCAGGTAGGCCGTAACGAGAAGGAGTAGGCTCCCGCGATGGGGAAAATGCCGATCACAATCCCAAAAAACCACGCCATCAGAATGCCCAGCCACATGTAAGGCGTGGCAGTCAGAATGTAACTGATTGGAAGGACGAAATTATCCAGACGTTTGGAACGCGCAGCAAAAGCCCCAAACTTGTTGCCGGTGTACCATCCCAAAAGGACGGCAGGCACCAGCAAAAAGACATCGTAAGGCACAGCCCGTTTGAGCACATCCACCACCGGCGTTGGGAACAAATACGTGCTGATGCCCAAATCGCCCTGAAAAAGGGCTTTCCAAAAGTTGAGGTATTGCTGCCAGAGAGGTAAATCCAACCCAAACAAACGGGCGTAGTAATCGTACATCATTTGAATGGCAGTTGCGTTGGAGGCAACCGAAACCCGCGTCAGCATGTTGCGGATCGGGTCGCCTGGCATAAAGCGCGGAATCAACCAGTCAATGGTCACAGCCAGAAAAAACGTCAGCGCATAAATCACCATTTTCCGAATCAGATAACGCCGCATGAAAATCTCCTGCTGGTCTTTTTCTCTACTCTCAGTTTCTTACAAACTTTAATTCCGCAAAGGAGAAGGGATGCCGCCTCCCCCTTGCGGAAAGAGGCGGCTTCGCCAGATCAGCGCCTAGGGTGAAACCGGCTTCAGGTTGATCAGAGTCTGCAAACCACCCATCTGCCAGTAACCGGACCAGGTGGAAGGCAGCGAGACCGGATTCTTCTCGCTGGGCCAGTTCGTCCAGGCTGATTCAGTCCACTGCGCCCACAATCCGTTGTACCACAGCGGGATCATCGGCATTTCGGAGAGCATCAGTTCCTGAATCTTGCTGGTGGCTTCCTTCATTCCCGCTTCGTCGCTGGTTGGGACACGCGCCAGAGCATCCACCAGATCGAACATTTCCTGATTGGCGTAGCGCCCGAAGTTACCGGACTGCATTTGCTCCTGAATCGGATGGCGGAAGAGCAGGTTGTACAGGGTCCAGGGGGTATTGCTCATCTGTGCCCAGTTGTTGAGCGTCATGTCAAAGGTGGCACCCTGCAAGGCAGTGTTCCAAGCGCCGTAATCCGGATAGGCGGCCTGAATATTAATACCGGCCGACTGGGCACTGGAAGCAATGATGTCAATCGCCGCCATCCAGTCCGTCCAACCGTTCGGGCAGGTTACCTGCAACTTGATATCCGAACCATCCGGCGCCTCCACAAAGCCATCGCCGTTGACATCCCGATAACCGGCATCTGCGAGCATTTGCCTGGCTTTGGCGGTATCAAAAGTGTAGCCCAGTCGGGCAATCACTTCGACATCCTCGTATTTGCTCATGGTCGGCAACAGACCGGAGGGGCTGGCAGCCTTGACCAGATTGGCATACGCTACATTGACGATTGAGGGAACATCAATGGCAAAAGCCAGGGCGCGGCGGAATTTGGCATCATCCATCGGCTTCTTGGTAGTGTTCAGGAACAGCACCGCCGTGTTGGCCGAAAGCATGTAAGGCGGTTTTTCATAGAAAGTCTTGACATAACCCTTCTCGGCAAGCGTGGCAATGCCGGGCAGGAAGTTGTTGCTCAGATCCAGTTCGCCTTTGACGACCATGCCCAGGGCAACATTATTGCTGGAGGTGCGAATATCCACAATGTACTTGGGTGCCGGTTTGCCGAAGATGGAAATTCCCCACCAGTTTTCGTTCCGCACCCAAACGTTGCGGTCCTCGGCATGGGTGAGGTACATGTAAGCACCGGAGCCTACCGGTTTTTCGTTCGCGCCGGTGGTGACTTCTTCCTCACTGCGGCCTTCCCACAGGTGTTTGGGGACAATCGGCAGGTTGAAGAGGTAGTTATCCCATTCCTGATAAAGCGGATCTTTGAAGGTCAGGGTCAGGCTGGTTTCATTGATCACCTTGACGTCGGTGAGCCCGGTGTTCGTCCAGACCGGCGAGAACCACAGGGCTGGAAACCTCTTGCCGAGTTCGAGAGTGAATTTGACATCTTCGGCCGTCAGGGGTTTGCCATCGCTCCAGGTCAAGCCCTTGCGCAGAGTAAGGGCATAGGTGGTGGGGTTGGTCCACTCCCCTTTTTCTGCCAGCCAGGGGATGAATTTGTCGGTCAATGGATCGTAATTGAAGAGGAATTCGTAGAGAAAACCGATTGTACCGGTGGTGTTGGCCAGCATGCCCGGCTGGAAGGGATTCCAGGTAGAGGCCGGCCCCCAGGCCGCGCCACTGACGTAGAGCGTTTCGTTGCGCGGATAGCTGGTTGGACCCGGTTCAGGGGTGGCCACCACCTCGACAATCTGAGTCTCCACCACTCTCTTTTCTACTTCAACCGTCTGGATAATGGTTTCGGGAGTGGGTGTGGCTGTGGGACCGCAGGCAGCCAGCAGCAGGCTGGCCAGAATCAGCCCCGTGAATAGATACAAAGCAAACTTACGCATGGTTCCTTTCTCCTTTCTTCAGGAAAAACAAGGGTTACAGGTTTTTTTGAGCGGTGTTGGGTCGGGTTTCTTTGCATCCATCTCCTCCAGGATGATCACCTCCTTTAAAATTTTTAGAAAAGATCAAATTGTTTTGGAAGCGCTCCCAAAATTACGTAAAATTTTTCATCCCTGCACAACGCGGCGTTTTAATGCGCCGCAGGAATCGCGAATCACCAGTTCGGTATCCATGATGATTCGGCGGGGCGGTTGCACCCCATTTTCGATCAGATCGAGCAGCACCTCCACTGCCTTGAAACCCAACGGAGCAATCGGCTGACGCACGGTGGTCAACGGCGGTGTAGCCGAGGCTGCCATTGGCAAATCGTCAAAACCAACCACGGCAATATCTTCGGGAACGCGCAGCCCCGCTTCGCGGATGGCGCGCATTCCGCCAACCGCCATCGCATCCGAGGCGGCAAAAACCGCATCCGGGCGGGCTGGTAGCAAGGCCTGCATGGCGTAATACCCCCCTGCCTCGGTGTAATCGCCTTCGGCGATCAGTGCAGGGTCAAGTTTTCTGCCCCGCTCGAAAAGCGCGCGGGCATAGCCTTCTTTGCGGTCAATGCTCACGGTGGAATTGCCGGTACCGGCGATCGTGGCAATCCGCTGGTA
>NZ_DAOUBL010000288.1:0-23317 GCF_034432615.1 Bellilinea sp.
ACCCACCGGTTGATCGTCGTTGCTCAACCGGTGGGCGAACCACTTACCATCTCTGAAGAACCTGCTGCTTATTGAGTTGGATAAGTTGTCATGGCTTCAATCGGCCTGGCAATGATGAAGATGCGCCCCCATGAAAGTTCACCCTCTTTTTCAATACAAGTCTGCAGGACAAGAGTACCTTTTTGGGTGTAGATTTCGTAAAACAAGTCGGTTGCAGTGATTACTTTTTTGTCCGGGTCTGCAAGGTTGACGAATTTTGAATAAGGGCTGTTAGGGGTTAATGCCTGATAGCGGCGGATTTCCTCAATCTGATATTCCTGAAAGGTTTTATCGCCATACACAATGGTGAGAATATCACCTTCCTGAAATTTGAAAAAAGTCTGTCCCATCAGGTAGTTATGAGCCAGCAGCGCCGTTACCCCGTATTGACCCGCAAGACTGAATTGGGTCAATTTCTGTGGATCGGTGCTGACAAAACCAGGAGCGTTTTTTGGCTGCTGAATGATTTCTGCCTGCAATAGCACAGGATGAAAAAGGCCAACCGGCGAAGAGCTTTGTTGAGGTTTGGCAACCTGCTCAATAAATAATTCCAGCGGATCTTGAGTTAATTGAACAATAAAGGGCGGGCGTCCATCCAGATATACAGGTAATCCCGTGAGGGGGATTGTCTGTTCAAGGGGAACCATGATGGTATTAAGGAAAATGGGCAGCATCAGAAAAAAATGTTGTAATTTCACCATGATCATCTGTGGTCATTTTTTGGATTTTATATTGTTTCAGTAATAATTTAGTATTATAACGGTGATAAATCAATATCAAATCCGGGGTTGTAAACATTCTGTAAGTTATGAGGTCCTGACAGTCTATTTTGGAAAAATCACGATGTTGGGGACAGCGGCATGGTATAATTTAGAAAATTTTGACAGTCTGGCACTTGTTCAGGTTTTGAAGGAGAACACAATATGTCTGGTCATTCCAAGTGGGCAACCATTAAACGCAAGAAAGGTGCTATGGACGCCAAGCGCGGGCAATTGTTCACCCGCCTGACGCGGGAAATTGTCCTTGCGGCACGGGAAGGTGGAGGAGACCCGGCAACCAATTTCCGTCTCCGGCTAGCGGTTGAAAAAGCACGCAGTCAAAATATGCCAAAAGAGAATATTGAACGTGCCATTAAGCGAGGCACGGGAGAATCCAAAGACGGCGCTGCATTTGAAGAGGTCTTCTATGAAGGTTATGCTCCACACGGTGTAGCCTTAATGATCGAATGCGTCACTGAAAACCGCAATCGCACCGTTGCTGAGATACGCCATGTGTTGACTCGCGCAGGCGGCAGTTTGGGAGAGGCAGGTTCGGTTGCCTGGCAATTCAAACGCGCAGCATATTTTGCAGTTCCTGGCGATGAATCTGTCATGGAAAAATTGTTTGATGTTGCCGTTGTTGCTGGCGCTGAAGATGTCAATTACGATGACGGCACCATTGAGATTATTGGCCCGGTAGAATCGTTCAAAACCCTTTCGGATGCTTTGCGTCAGGCCGGTTATCAACCGGAAGACGCAGGTTTACGGATGATTCCGACCTCAGAAATGGAGCTTGGAACGGAGGAAACCTTGCAGGTCTTGCGGGCGGTTGAAAGCCTTGAAGATCTGGATGATGTGCAGAATGTGTATCACAATCTGCGCATTTCTGAGGAGGCAATGGCTACTCTGGCTGAGGAATAGCCCTCGTGTTGGTGGTGGGTATTGATCCGGGGGTTGCGACCACCGGCTACGGTGTGGTTCGTGATACAAGAAACGGAATTTTACTGGTGGATTATGGTGTTGTAACCACCCCACCCAACCTGGTTCTGGCACAGCGCCTATTATTGCTGCATCAGGAACTGGAAAAAATAATTCAACTCCACCGTCCGGAAAGTGCGGCGGTGGAGAAATTGTTTTTTCAAAAAAATGTGACCACTGCCATAGCAGTTGGGCAGGCAAGAGGTGTGGCCTTGCTGACGATGGCAGAAAATCAGATTGAAGTGAGTGAATACACTCCGCTGGAAGTCAAACAGGCAGTTGCTGGTTATGGATCTGCCGATAAAAAGCAGGTTCAGTACATGGTCAAGGCAATTCTGAATATGGAAGTGATTCCAACACCTGACGATGCAGCCGATGCACTGGCAATTGCCATTTGTCATCTGCATAGTGTGCGATATAAAAATTTGGAAAAATGATTACCAGCCTATCCAACCCAACCATCAAACAAATCCGAAAATTGCGTGAGCGGAAGGAACGGCAGCAAAGTGGTTTATTTTTTGTTGAAGGTTTGCGGATTGTGGGTGAAGCGCTGGATTCAAACTGGCACATCGAACTCTTGATTTACAGTCCGACATTATTAAACAGCCTTTTTGGTCAACAACTGATAGAAAAGTTTCAAACCTCTGGCGGTAGAGTGTTACCTGTCAGTGAAGAAGTGTTTATTTCTCTTTCTTCCAAAGATGGACCCCAGGGAATTGCAGCCGTGATTCATCAAAAGTGGGCTGAATTGGAGGATATCGTGCCTCAGGATGAGGAAATTTGGGTAGCCCTGGATTCGGTGGCAGACCCGGGCAATTTGGGGACAATTCTGAGGAGCAACGATGCAGCCGGCGCAAGGGGGGTGATCCTGTTGGACCAGTGTACCGATCCCTATGACCCGATAAGTATCCGCGCCAGTATGGGGGCGGTTTTCAATCAGGTGTTGATCAGGGCCAGTTTTCAACAGTTCGCTAATTGGAAGAAGATCCATTCCATCCCTGTCATTGGCACTTCAGATAAGGCCAAAATAGACTACCACTTTTTCGATTATCCCATCCGCATGGTTTTACTGATGGGCAGTGAGCGGCATGGCTTGCAGGAAAAGCACTTTGCCATTTGCGATGAAATGGTGGCAATTCCCATGCTGGGTAAAAGTGATTCTCTTAATCTGGCAGTGGCAACAGCGTTGTGTGTATATGAAATTTATAATAAGAGGCGGGAAAATCGTCTACGACAGGAGGGCAATTCAATTTCATGATCGTTCATCTGCAAGGCGAAGTGGTTAGAAGCGACCGAGACAGTCTGGTGATTCAAGTTGGAAGCATTGGGGTAAAAGCGTTTGTACCGGTTACCACCGCACGGCAAACGCGGGTTGGGGATGCTGTTTTTTTGCATACCCATCTGGTTGTGCGCGAAGATGGATGGTCGCTTTATGGTTTTGAAACCGAAATGGAGAGGGACTTTTTCATCCTTCTACTGGGCGTGAATGGCGTTGGTCCGCGGATGGCGTTATCCATCCTTTCCACCCTTTCAGTGGAAAATATTCGTCAGGCAGTATTCAACGAACAGGCCGAACTTTTTGCGCGTGTGCCGGGGGTTGGCAAACGGACAGCCCAAAAAATTTTATTGCACTTACAGGGTAAAGTGGGTGAGGGAGGTCCCCTACAGCAGGCTATTAGCCTTATGGATGTTGACCTGCAAGTTTTAGAAGCCCTGACGGCGTTGGGCTATAGCGTCGTCGAAGCCCAAAGTGCAATACAATCTCTGCCGCGGGATGCTTCTGAAGATGTGGAAGAGCGATTGCGGCTTGCTCTTCAATTTCTTTCGAAGTAAAAAAGGATAAATTTGTCCACGCCTGCAACTGGACAAAGGTCTTTCTTTCTAGTATGATTTAACCCGTTAAGTTGGGAAACAGACGTATTTCGTTCGCAGTAATTTTGCCCGTCCAACCTCATTTTCTTTCGGAGGCTCAATGAGCGACCTGATCAAACAATTAACCAGCGACCTTCAGGAAAAGATTCAATCCTATCAGCCACATCTGGAGATCCGCAATGTTGGAACCGTTATCGAAGCAGGAGACGGTATTGCGCAAGTTGAAGGGCTGGCTGGGGTGCAATCCCAGGAACTGGTAGAATTTGAAAACGGCGTGATGGGGATTGCTTTCAATCTTGAAAAGGACAGGGTTGGCGTTACCATTTTAGGGGATTACCTGACCGTTTCCGAAGGGATGCAAGTCCGGTCTACCGGCAGAATTGCCTCCGTGCCGGTTGGAGATGGATTAATTGGACGGGTAGTCAACGCTTTGGGCGAACCCATTGACGGCAAAGGTCCAGTTGTTTTCAATCGATTCCGACCTCTGGAACGAATTGCACCGGGTGTAGTTGAACGGCAGGATGTGGATACACCGGTGCAAACCGGTATCAAAGCGATTGACGCCATGATCCCGATTGGGAGAGGGCAGCGGGAGTTGATTATTGGCGACCGCCAGACCGGTAAAACGGCTATAGCAATTGATACAATCATCAATCAAAAAGGCAAAAATCTGATTTGCATTTACGTTGCCATCGGTCAAAAAAAGGCTGCAATTGCCCGCACAATTGCATTACTGGAACGCTACGGCGCCATGGCGCATACTGTTGTGGTCATGGCGGCAGCGGATGAGCCGGCAGCCATGCAATACATTGCTCCTTATGCAGGCTGTGCCATCGGTGAAGAGTTTATGGAAAGCGGGCGTGATGCACTGGTAATTTATGATGACCTTTCCAAGCACGCCTGGGCATACCGACAGATTTCGTTGTTGCTGAGGCGGCCGCCGGGACGCGAGGCATATCCTGGTGATGTTTTCTATCTGCACTCCCGTCTTTTAGAGCGGGCAGCACGGCTTGCAACCCATTATGTGATTGTGCCCAAAACCTTTGAAGGGTCAAAAGCCAAAGCGGAAGATGGGGTGGATGGCAAAGAATATCGCGGTCCGCTGGCTAAACACGATGCCGAACAAGCCCTGAAAGCCCTGCCGGATGCCGATCAGTATAAAGTGTTACCGGTGGAAGGAACCGGCGGCTCATTAACGGCTTTGCCAATTATTGAAACCTTATTAGGTGATGTTTCTGCCTATATTCCCACCAACGTTATTTCCATTACGGATGGGCAGATTTATCTTGAATCCAACCTGTTTAATGCAGGTATCCGACCGGCCATTAATGTGGGTATTTCGGTATCCCGCGTGGGTGGTGATGCCCAGACCAAAGCGATGAAACAGGTTGCCGGCCGGTTGCGTCTGGACATGGCTGCTTTTCGAGATCTGGCGGCGTTCGCACAATTTGGCTCTGATCTCGACAAAGCCACCCAGGCACAGTTGAACCGCGGTTTGCGTTTGCAGGAAATTCTTAAACAGCCACAATACGAACCCATGTCATTGGAAAATCAGGTGATGGCCTTGTTTGCAGGGGTTAACGGGTTTGTTGATCATGTGCCGGTGGATCGGGTCAAGGCGTGGGAAAATGCTTTCCTGCGTTACATGGAATCTTCTCATCCCGATATCGGGAAAGATATTCAGGAGAAGAAATTGATTACTCCGGAAACCGAAGCCCGGTTAAGAGAAGCGATTCAGGGTTTTAACGCGGGTTGGATATAAATAAGGCTGCGAGTTGAGGAAGACGAATGCCATCTATTCGTGAAATGCGGCTGCGAATTCGCAGCATCAAAAATCTGGCTCAGGTTACACGGGCGCTGGAAACAGTAAGCGCCAGCAAGGTGAGAAAGGCGATTCAGGCCAATGAGCAGACCCGGCCATATGCCAAAAAAGCCTGGGAAGTGCTGGTGCATCTTTCCCGGCAGCCGGGGAGAAAAAACCTGCATCCCTTGCTGGCGGATAGAGAAGAAGCCAAGAAAGATTTGGTGTTGCTGGTAACATCTGATCGAGGTTTGGCGGGGGCCTACAATGTCAACATTGTGCGCCATACCCTGATTGCGATGCGCGAACATGATGTTCCAGCGGTATTTGTCACGATTGGTAGAAAAGGCCGAGACATGCTGATTCGCCGGCGCAGGCCAGTAATTGCTGAATTCAGCGGTTTGCCGGTCAATCCCTCGTTCAATGTGTGTGCGCCCATTGGAAAACTGGTGGTGGATGAATACCTGAGTGGAAATGTGGATGAAGTTTTTATTGCCTACACCGAGTTTATCAGCATGCTCAAACAGGAACCGGTCATCCGCCGCTTACTGCCATTAAAACCAGAAGAGGATTCAACCATCCAGTACATGAGTTCACCAACCGCTTCCAGCCGGGTATTTTCTTACGAGCCGGGAGCCGAAGAATTACTGGATGAAATTATCCCCCGCTTCACCGCATTGCAGATATATCAGGCTATCCTTTCAGCGCAGGCAAGTGAACATGCAGCTCGCATGGTTGCCATGCGCAATGCAACCGATAGTGCAAAAGAGTTGGTTGGAGTTTTGCAAATTGAATACAACAAAGCCCGGCAGGCTTCAATTACAAATGATATTCTGGATATTACTGGAGGCGCTGAAGCACTGGCTCAGGCAACCGCAGAAAGATAAGTAAGCAATTTCTGAGAGACAGATGGAGGAGTATTAAAGATTATGGAAAAAGCAACCGGTCGTGTGGTTCAAATTCTGGGTGGTGTAGTGGATGTTGAATTCCCGGCGGATGACCTGCCTGAGTTATATGAAGCCGTTGAAGTTGAGCGGGATGGTAAAGACCCCCTTATCTTAGAAGTGGAAAAACAATTACCCGATAGCTGGGTGCGCTGTATTGCCATGGATTCAACCGATGGGCTGGTGCGAAATTTACCGGCACGTCGAACCTTCGCCCCCATTAAAGTGCCGGTTGGAGAAGCCACGCTCGGTCGCATCTTCAATGTGCTTGGCAGACCGGTGGACAACCTTGGGCCGGTTGTTTCCGATACTTATTACCCACTTCATCGTCCTGCACCGACTTTTGCCGAACAATCAACGCGCGTCGAGGTCTTTGAAACCGGGCTGAAGGTGATTGACCTGATTGCGCCATTTACAAAAGGTGGTAAAACGGGCATTTTCGGCGGAGCAGGCACCGGCAAAACCGTCATCATTATGGAATTGATTCGCTCAATTGCCACTGTGCATCAGGGAAATTCGGTTTTTGCTGGTGTGGGTGAACGAACCCGGGAAGGAACCCAACTGTACCGCGAAATGCTGGAATCGGGCGTCATGAAAGATACCGTGATGGTCTTTGGGCAAATGAATGAACCGGCAGGTGTACGCCTGCGGGTTGCTCTTACGGCGCTTTCCATGGCAGAGTACTTCCGTGATCAGGGCAGGGATGTGTTGTTGTTTATTGATAACATCTTTCGGTTTACCATGTCTGGCTCGGAGGTTTCGGCTCTGCTGGGTCGTATGCCCTCGGCGGTGGGTTACCAGCCGACCCTGGCAACCGAGATGGGCGAGTTGCAAGAGCGGATTACCTCAACCCGCAACGGCTCGATCACCTCGATGCAGGCGGTGTATGTACCGGCAGATGACTATTCCGATCCGGCGCCAGTGGCAACCTTTACCCATCTGGATGCTACCATTGCATTGGAACGTTCTATTGTAGAGAAGGGCATTTTCCCGGCCGTAGATCCACTGGCATCCACCTCACGTATTTTGGACCCAAACATTGTAGGTCAAGAGCATTACACCACTGCCCGTGAAGTTCAGCGGGTGTTGCAGCGATACAAAGACCTTCAGGATATCATTGCCATTTTGGGTATTGACGAACTGAGTGAAGATGACAAACTAATCGTTTCCCGTGCGCGGAAAATTGAACGATTTTTCTCGCAACCGATGTTTGTGGCTGAAAAATTCACCGGACGTCCTGGCCGCTATGTGCCCCTCAAAGAAACGGTGCGCGGTTTTCGAGAAATTCTGGATGGTAGTTGTGATGATTTGCCTGAGCAGGCCTTCTACATGGTTGGAACGATTGATGAAGCCCGTGAACGAGCCAAAGAACTGGCATAAGTGAGTTGAAAGATGCCGATTCGCTGTGAAATTGTTTCGCAAGACCGAATAGTCTATCAGGACGATGTGGATATCGTTGTTCTGCCGGGCGTGGAAGGGGTAATGGGTATTCTTCCAAATCACTCTCCTCTGCTGACCATTTTGAAATACGGCATTATTACGGTGCGCAAAAAGGGTGAAGAGCAGTTTTTTACTGTTGCCGGCGGGGTGGCGGAAGTCCTGCCGGAAGCGGTTGTCATTCTGGCTGATGCCGCCGAAAATGTGATGGAAATCAACCTGGCACGCGCGGAAGAAGCCCGTCGTCGGGCGGAAGAATTGCTCAGTAAAATCAGTGATGTGGATACGGATGAATACCTGGCAGCGCAAGCTGCCTTACGCCGAAGTACTTTGCGGATCAGCGCTGCACAACGTTATCGTAGTGGGCAGCCCCGAATAGGCGGCGGTTAGGACATTCAGGGTATAATGAAAAGAAGGTGCCACTTGAGGGCATCTCATCTTTGTGAACGGAAGGATTAAGAGCGATATGCCTGCATTTTCAAGGGAATTGGGCATTGATTTGGGCACGCTCAATACCGTAATCGCCGAAGGCAATCAGATTTTACTGCAAGAGCCTACCGTGGTTGCGATTGTGGTTCAAGAACAAAAAATGGTCGAGTGGGGTCAGGCTGCCCGTGATATGATGGGGCGTGTGTCCGATAGTATCGAAGTGGTGCGACCTTTGCGGCATGGCGTGATTGCCGAGTTTGAAATTACTGAGAATTTATTACAATATCTGGTCAAGAAAATTTGTGGGCCAATGCTGATCTTTCGCCCCCGCATCATTTTGACTGTTCCTTATGGGGTTACCAGTGTGGAAACCCGCGCAGTCCATGAGGCCGGACTTGGCTCCGGCAGCCGAGAAGTTTTACTCATCAAACAGCCGCTGGCTGCTGCGTTGGGAATTGATCTCCCTATCAATACCCCGTCGGGTAATATGATCATTTCGCTTGGGGGCGGGACAAATCAGGTTGCCATCCTGGCGATGAATGACATTGTAACCGCAGAAACCTCCCGCACCGGCGGATTGTACATGGATGAAGCCATTGTCAATTATGTGCGAAAAAAGTTTGGGGTAATTATCGGTCAAAACACCGCCGAATTGCTCAAAATTCGAATTGGGGCCGCAATTCAATTAGAGCAACAATTAACCATGGAAGTGCAGGGCCAGGATCAGGTGACCGGATTGCCCAGACCCGTTAACCTGACCACGGATGATATTGTAGATGCTTTACAGGAACCTCTGGATGAAATTGTTGCATTGGTCAAACGGGTTCTTGAAAAGACGCCTCCCGAATTAATCTCTGATATCATTGACCGCGGGGTGGCGTTGTGCGGAGGGGGTGCGTTACTGCGCGGGATGGATAAATTTTTAACCAAGTCATTGGGTATTCCAGCATACCTTGTGGATAATCCGCTTACCTGCACTGCCGAAGGGGCTTGTCGGGCGCTGGCAATGAGGGATACGCTGCGGCGAAGTTTAATCAATTTTTAGATCTGCGGCCTTTTTCCGGTTATTCCAGATAATAGGTCATGTGCTGGAGTTTAATAATCGGGTCAATGTTCTCCACATGAATCCCGATGGGTAAATTTAGGCTGATTGGGGCATAGTTAAGAATGGCGCGAATGCCAGCCTTGACCAGTTCTTCTGCTACCGTTTGAGCAACAGCGGCCGGGACTGTCAGCATAGCGATTTTTATTCCCAATTGAGGGATGATTCGTTTCATTTCGCGGCTGTCTTGAATGACAAGGCCGGCAACTTGTTTACCTATTTTTTCCGGGTCGTTATCAAAGGCAGCAGTGATGCGAAAACCGTGTTCCGCAAAGCCCTGATAGCGGGCAAGCGCATTGCCTAAATCTCCCATTCCCACCAGGGCAAGATCCCACACTCTGTTTAATCTTAAGATCATTTGCAACTGTTCAACCAGATAGGCAACCGAGTATCCCGTGCCTTGTTTGCCAAATTCTCCAAATTGAGAGAGATCTTTGCGAATTTGGGCCGCCGAAATGCCAATTGCTTCACCCAACTCCTGAGAAGAGGTGGTTTTAATTCCTTCACGATGCATATGCTCTAAGGCTTGTAGATAGCGGGGTAGTCTCCCAACAACAATATCGGGAACGGTTCTGGTGATCATTTGACCTCGCTGGTAAACAAGATTGAACTCAGTTTAACTTGGTTTAATTTTACATTAACTATCCATTTTTTGTGCGGATTTTCACAGGAAAAAAATTAGCACATGGGAGTGCTGTTCCATGTGCTATGGTGTCAAGGAAAAAGTTTGAGCGAATCAGTCTCGATTGCGTCCCGTTAGCAAGAAGACATAGTAAAGAATGGTGGAAATGGCTTGCACAGCTGCCGCAACATAGGTCAGAGCTGCAGCATCGAGAACGCTATTAACCCCGCGGATCTCTTCGTTGTAAATTGTCCCAGAAGTGGCTAACCAGGCTTTGGCGCGCCGTGAGGCGTCAAACTCAACCGGCAGCGTAATCAGCGCAAAAACCGCCGCCAGAGCAAAGAGTCCGATTCCCAGCCAGGCAATAGAGGTGCCAATTGTCGGGGAGAGGAAAAAGCCGATAATAAAGATTATGGGGCCCAACCAGCTGCCAATTTGTACACCCGGTACCAATGCGGAGCGCAGCTGGAGCATGGCGTAACCACTGGCATCCTGAATGGCATGTCCTGCTTCGTGTGCAGCCACACCTGCTGCTGCAACGCTGTTGCTTTGATATACTTGCGGGCTCAAACGTAAGACTTTGACACGCGGGTCGTAGTGATCACTCAAAAAGCCTTGTGACGGCTCAACTCGAACATGGGCCAGGCCAACCGAATCGAGCATTCGGCGGGCAATTTGGGCGCCGGTCAAACCAGCGTAGGTCCTTACGCGGGAATATTTATTAAAAGCGCTTTGAACTCTAATTTGAGCCCAAAAGCCCAATATGAGCGCTGGCAGTGAGAAGAGGATGTATAAACCGTACCCTCCAAACATCAGTTCCATTGTCTAGTCCTCCATGTTAACACTTTTGTTCTCTGCATTGTCCAGAATATCGAAATTATTTATACCAGACAAGTATTAGTAGAATGTTAACAAAGGATAGATTAAAAATTAGTGCGCCCGCCGAGACTCGAACTCGGGCTCTTACCTCCGGAGGGTAATGTGATATCCACTTCACTACGGGCGCAAAAAATCCGTTATTCCGATGTGCCTAGATTTTACCACGCTTTCGGCGGCGGGCAAGATTTTGAATTAACCCACAAGCGGGCTTAATTGTGCCAGTTCACCGCGCAACTGAGCGATGATTTTGAGGTTGCCTTCTTCATCCCCCAATCGGCGAAATTGATGTTTTTTATGGGCGAGTTCGGCACACAATTGATAAAAATGAGCAATTGTGGGGAATGATGGTTTACCGAAATGATTTAGAAGTGTTTTGAAGCGGGCAATATTTGAGGACGAATTAAGATACTGTTCCAAAGAAATGATGCCCAATTGCACCTCTTCTTTCAATTCCGATTGAATTAACTTTTTCTCGTGATAAATGACATACAGGATGAAAATTCCCAAGCCGAGCCAGCCCGTCCAGTCAAATAATGTTCCGATCACAATGCCGGCAATACCAGGAATGATCGAGGGGATGGTATTATGGATACTGTGTAAAGCAATTGAAAGTAACAAACCACCTGTGGGGAACAACAATCTTTTGAAGCGGTGCGGTGAAAGGCGGCCAATTGCCAAACCGATGCCAAAAAATGCGGTGTAGAATGGATGTTGCCAGCCTACCAGAATCACCCTGATAAAGACCAGGGTTAATAAACCGGTATACCCGCTTTCGAGATACCCGTAATTAAAAATATAGTAGGTATTTTCTGTGGCGGCAAAACCCAACGCTGTAATTCCTGCATACACAATTCCATCTAAAATGGAGTCAAACTCTTTGCGGTAAAAGAAAAAGACGATCAGCACGGCCATCCCTTTGAGGGATTCTTCAATGATTGGGGCGATCAGCGAACCGGTGGTTTGTTGGGCAATCAGCTCTGAGCCGGTTAAGATAAAAATTCCTGCTCCAAGCAAGGTGTTGATCAAAAAGGCAAAACCAGCTGCAACGACAGCTCCCCACACGAAAGCCCCACCCAACAGGTGGCGGGGTTCTTTCTCGTAACGGTCAAGCCAGTAAACAAAGAAGGCAAAAACCAGCATGGGTAAGAAGCCGAAAATGACCGACAGGATAAAGCCCATGTTCTGAATAACTCCCGATTATTTAGACAGTTTCATATACTCGTGCAATCTCATCGCGGGTAAATTTGGTCAGCAGTTGCCGGCCATGTTCGGTGATTTGATAAACGGCTGGCTGACCACTTTCGATTTCGCCGATGACGGAAGCGTTAATGCTCTCTTTCCGCAAGGCTTTGATAATTTCCAGACCCGATTCGGCGGAAGCGGCAATGAGGAGTGCTCCTGATGCGATGCTACCCATGGGATCTAGCCCAAAAATATTGCAAACTTTACGGGAAAGTTGAGGGATAAATATTTCAGAGGGATCAATGACCAGAGTTTTCTGACTGGCATATGCCAGTTCCCAGAGGGCGGTTGCCAGCCCGCCCTCGGTCGGGTCGTGCATGGCATGGACTTCTCCTGCTTTGACCGCAATTTCTGCATCGCGGCTTACCGAAATGCCGGGTTCTTTAAGAAAATTTTGAGCTTGATCAACTTCAAATTCGCTGAGGACGCCTTGCAGCCGCTCGGGAAATTCTTTTGCCAGCAGGGCGGTAGCCTCGATGGGGATGCCTTTGGTTAAAATCAGGACATCGCCGGGTTTAGCGCCTAAGGGAGTAATGACCTTTTCGCGGGTAGTTTCTGCAATCAAAGTGGAAACCAAAATTGGCCGATCCAAGCCGCTGGTTACTTCGGTATGTCCGCCGATCAGCACAATTCCCATTTGACGGCAGGTTTCACTCACCTCTTCGGCAATTTCTTTGACCATTGAAGGGCTGGTTTTATTCTCCGGAAGCAGCAGGGTAAGCAGCATCCATTGCGGACGTGCTCCAGTTGTGGCAATATCATTCGCGGCAATTTGTACGGCATACCAGCCGATCTGGCGGGTTGCAAATGTGATCGGTTCGCTCTTAAAGACCAGACAGCGTTCACCAAACTCAACCACCGCACAATCCAGACCAATGCCGGGGCCGACGATGACCCGCTCGGATTGAGTGGGGAGAGTGTTAATCAGTTGCTGTAAAAATTCAGGGGGTAGTTTTCCAACCGGGAATGTAAAATTCATTTTTCCTCGTTGTTGATGATGGCAAAGCGTTGGATAATCGGTTTGATGCGATCGTAGTGAGAGCCTTTCCAGTAGATTTGACCACACTGCGAACAACGGCTGAACTCGTTATAGTACTGGCGGGTTAATGGCAGCAAATGTTGAAGGATTGCCTCTTTTGCCACCCGTTCTAAGAGGCCGTTGCAGCGCGGGCAACGGGTGAAGGGTTTGAAATAGGACGCAAGTTGAAATTGGCGAGTGACCTCGTCTAACTGGGAAAGTGGGTTGTCCGCCCGCACGCAATAACCCCGCTGAATCACTTTTCTCTTCAATAAGCCGCGATCACGGGTCAAGACGATGCGACCCTGTTCGGCGGCAATTTGAGCAATATCGGCATCTTCAAATTTGGGATTGTAA
Source organism: Bellilinea sp. (assembly GCF_034432615.1). GTDB lineage: Bacteria > Chloroflexota > Anaerolineae > Anaerolineales > Anaerolineaceae > Bellilinea. The sequence continues at coordinate 13,479 of NZ_DAOUBL010000288.1, forward strand.
CCGGCATCAATACCCAGCAAGCGTAAATATGCCGTCAATTTACCCAAGTGGTTGTCCAGTATGAATTTTGGGCAATTGTCGGTGGAGGTTTGCTGATCCAGTTGACCGGGGTAAATGTGGATCAGGTCGCCAGGTAGGGGATGAAAGGTCAAGTCCGCTTCTTGCTGGTTGACAAGGATTTTCCCAACTTCGGGGTGTGGCACACCCAGGGCTTCAATAATGTGCTTGAGGGAGGTCTTTTCGCGCAGTTGAAATTGGATGGTGCAAGATTCCGATTTGGATTTAAAGAAATCGGTCAAAGCGCCATGGAAAATGACCGTAATCTCACCCCGGTAAATCGATTCAGTAGACAAATTCACGGATGTCATAGCGGCTGATGTGCGGAGTGCCTTTTTTCCCGAAAACCAAATTGTTTTCAATCGCTTCGCCCTGTTGAATACGCTTTTCTGCACTTAAGGGTTGAAGGGAATTCTGGTAAGCCGTTTGAACATAGGGGAGGTTTTCATTTTCGACCAGCTCGGAGAAGTAAATCAAATCTTCCATGTCCAGTGGCATTGCGTTGATTAACCGGATTGTATCTTGAATATGGGCTTGTGCATAAGTTTCACCACCTGCTCCCAGCAGCACGATGATTCCGACCGCCACACCGCCTGCTTTGATGTTGCGAACGGCTTGTAATACATCCTGCGGCGTGCCGGGTTTGCGTAAGAATTTAAGCAGCGGTTCATGTCCGGATTCCATGCCAATGTAAATCCGTTTCAGACCCAATTCAGCCAGGCGTGAAAAATCCTGTGGGGTTTTGCGCTCCCCGCTAAAACCATCCAGAAATGCAAAAATGCCGCCCAGTTTTTCCACATCCAGTTCCTCATGAATTACTTCCATAAGGCTGATCAAGCGTGGCATTGGAATGACAAGCGCGTTGGCATCGCCCAGGAAGATGGTGCGGCGCAAACTGAGGCCTTCCCCCAAAAATGCTTTTACTGCACGGATATGTTCTCGAAATTCATCAACTCGTTTTATTCGGAAAGGACGATCGCGGTAGAAATCGCAAAAGGTGCAGGTATTAAAGGAGCAGCCTTCGGTTGCCTGTAAAACAACCGAGATATATTGATCGGGTGGAAGAATGCCGATCGGTTTGTAAACCCGGAAATAGCCGAGTGCATCGGCTTCAGCGGCGGTGTTGTCGAAGGCGGCAGCGGTTTGTAAATCGCGCCAGCCCTTGTCGTTTAGCGGTGGGTTGAGAACAATTTTTTGAGAGCGTAAGTCGCTCGTCAGCTTGCAGAGGAGAGCATGACCGCGTTCAATTAGATCAGCCGATTCAGGTGGGGTAAGCCAACGACGCTGGCGGGTTTTCTCACCAGTCTGCCATTTGGCAACAATTTTGCCATCCAGACCACGCCGATAGGAAATTTCATCTACCAGCGCTGTCCACAGGCGACCCGCGAGGTCATAACTGAATACCTCCCTGCTCCCCAAACTGATGGTGAGGCAGTTTCCTTTGACGCTGATGGTCAGAGATTGATGATTCCAGAAACCTTGATGAACCATAAACAAGATTTTTTGAACGGTATAATAAAGCGATGTTCCAAAATTATCTGTGAATTATATACCAAATAGGCACACCCTCCACCAATCGAAAAAGGAAAGCGAAATAATGCGTATTCTGTTTATTCGACATGCTCAATCAACCAATAACTTATTATGGGAACAAACCGGCAGCAGTGATGGGCGTTCCAGCGATCCAACGCTGACGGAATTGGGGATAAAACAATCGCTGGCATTATGCAATCATTTCGAGCGATATCTGTCCAGAGAGGGTGACCCTCAAATCCATAAACCAGATAGTATTCACCTTTACAGCAGCCTGATGTGGCGTTCTCTTCAAACTGCACAGCCCATTGCAGAAAAATTGGACTTAAAAATCCTGGGATGGCGGGATTTGCACGAAGTCGGTGGTGTTTATCTCAAAGATCCCGAAACGGATCTCAACATCGGTCTGCCCGGTAAGAAACAGACCGAATTACAAAGCGCTTTTCCGCGCTTGAAGTTTGTGGAGAATGTTGATCAGGAAGGCTGGTATAACGCACCTTTCGAAACGGACGAACATGCTCACTTCCGCGCCAAACGAACCATTCACCGGTTGATGGAACGCCACCGCAATACGGCCGACGTGGTGGTGATGGTCAGTCATGGTGCGTTTTTCAATTATTTTATGACGGAACTGCTGGGGGTGGCTTCTCCCTATCAGGGCTGGTTTGTGATGAACAACACGGGAGTGACCTGCATTGAAGTGGATAATGAGGGCACCTATATTGTCTTTGTCAATCGAGTTGATCACTTGCCGGTTGAGTGGGTCAGTTAGGTCTTGAGTTGGTTGACTCATCCAGCCGGGGAAGGTTGATTGCGAATAAAGATCAACTGGCGGTTACGCCAGAACATGACAAAACCGATGAGTTGCAAGGCTCCGCCGACTACCAGCGCAATGCTGAGCCCGGCAAGGTCTGCGATCAGTGTGCCAATCAGGGGTGAAAGGATGGATGATATATATTGGAGACCTTGAGCGATTGAAACAAATGTGGCGCTGTATTCGGTTGGGACGGTTTTCATCAGCTCGTCGAAAAAGACCAGATTCAAGCCGGCCTGAAAAATGCCGTTGATCCCGGCGAATAAGGTGATAAGAACCACATTATGTGTACTGGCTACGAGGATTGGATAGAGCGCTGCTCCTAAGGTGGTCCAGAGCAGTACATTTCGTGAACCGCGCCGACGGGATTGTTGAGTCCAGAAAAAGTAACCCACGATGACAATCGCCGTCTGAGCCATATTGATCGTGGCAATCCAACTGTTACTGGCCTGCACTTCCCGCACAAAATAAAGCGGAAAGAGAGGTAAGGTCAAGGCTGCTCCTGAGAGGAATACAAAGCGCTTAATCACAAAAGATTGAAATGGTTTTTCACCACTCAAGAGGATGCGATATTCTTTGAGGGTTTCTCGAAGTGGCCTTTTCCCCTGTGTGTTTGGTTTTTGAAAATCGGGCAGGTTGATGTGAGAAGAAAAATAGTAGCTGATTAATCCACCAATTGAAAGAAAAATAAAGATGACCTGAAAGTTGGTTGGGAATGCTATACGGTCTAAAAATTGTCCGATGATGAAAACCGCTATGGCAGTAGTAACTCCCAGAATTGACCAACGCCGGGTCATTAATTCGTAACGCAAATTGGGGCCTGCCACAGCATTCATGACCACCGAAAAGGAGATGTTCAATAAGGTTTGTGGAATTGTAGCCAACGCCCAAACGAGGAGAATGCCGGTAATCAGTGGCTGACCCTGAAGCAGAAAAGCCAGAATGCCGGTGAGAGCGTAACTCATGATGACGCCCAAACGGGCAAGACTGAACCACGGGATAATCTTTTTTTGATTTTGTAAAAATTGCCCCATGGGTATTGCCAGAATCAAGCCTGCCAGGGCTGGCATGGATGTCAATAGACCAATTTCGTAAGAGGTTGCCCCCAAACGGGTAAGAAAAACCGGTAAAAATGGCGCAGCTGCGTTCGCCAGTCCAACACCAATGGCGTCTATTTGTACATTGGTGAAATTCTTTGATTGTATCCTGTCCAGTTCTGTAGGATTTGAAAATAACTTTTTGAGGTTCACAATGGATGATCCAAAGGGTTCAATTCAACCAAAACCCCATTATACTCTTCCCCATTAAAGTTTTTTACAACAAAATGTCAAATTCACCAATTTGGAGCGGCTCAGCTTCACCGATTTGAATATCAAAACGCGCGCGCCAATGCAACAATTGCAGGGCAAACTCCAACCATTGGCGGCTAGAAATTGGCATATCCATTTTCAGCCAGCCGGTAATTTTTTCAATCCATTCATGCAGGTCGCTTTGAATGGGTTGAAAGTACAAAAGGAAAGGCTGTAAATCCCATATTACTACTTTGCCATCCGTGCTGGAACTGATGAGCAGGTTTCCATCAGGAGTGAGGCCAAGTCCAGAGGCTGGTTGGGTGTGGAGTTCGCTTTCCAGGATGACTTCCAGGTCCGTTTCGTGCCAGGCATTTATTTTGCCGCTAATTTCCATACCAAAAAGCAGCGGTACAGTGGGATGATAGATGAGATGGTTCAAAGGCGAGCCCGTGGAGCGGCCTGGAGTAAGCGGCTGATAGGTGGATAGACTGAATTGTTGAATCGTCGCAGAACGAGAGGCAATCGCCAGTTTCTGGCGGGAATTGACTGCTAAGGCAAGAGGAACCCCATCCATTTCAGAAATTGAATGAATTGGTTGACCACCACTCATGGGGAAGAAATTGCAGGTGCGATTGGCACTGGAATAAATCAATAATTGATTATCCGGGGAAATGGTCAGTGAAAAAATCTCTTGTCCAGTTTCGATAGGGGGTTGAGAGGTCAAACCACTGGGGAAGTGCCACGAGAAAATTCTGCCGTCAAAACCAGCTGAATGAACCCTTCGTCCGTCCGATTGGAAAATGATGGACCTGATCTGGCCTTGATGTCCTTCCAGAGTTTTTACCAGGGCGTAGTCCTGACGACGAAAAATGCGAATGCGTTGATCGCCACCAGCGCAGACAAGATAAGTTGCCTGTGGATCGTAAGCAAGCACACGTGTCGGAGCCGTTGGACTGAGCAGGGGTTTTTGCCATTCAAGTGTGATCAGACTGAGCAATTGAATTGAGGATTCTAGACTGCCAAATGCTACTTCGGTCCCAAATGGTGAAACTGCCAAACAGGTATTGCTGCCGGCAGGGGATTGAAGAACAGTTCTTGAAGGGAAGGGCAGCGGTTGAGGCAGACATCCTTTCGCTTGTTGTGCAATCTCGCTCAATTCCGGTTCTGAGCTGAAAACGTCCGGTGCGGCGGTCAATTGAGCGAGCAGCCAGGCTGCCCAGTAAAGAGGAGCATAATTCAAAAGGCGCACCCAGGAATTATCCCGCGGATTGGAAAGAATAGTTATCCGGATTTTCTCCCAATCTGACGGGCTTAACTCCCAGATCATCAAGGCGGGCCGGTAATTGGAAAGATTGGATAACCACCCAATTTGACCCGTTGTGCGGGCATGCGCCAGGACTTTTTGGCGTAAAGATGGGCTGGCAGATGAGTAAGCTTCCAACAGCCAGTGATGAGTGAAGTCGTATGTTTCGTACTGCTCCCACTGGCTGGATAGAAAGTAGAACAGGGCTTTTTCGGCGGGTAGAAAAGGCGAGTAGTTCCGCTGAAGACAGATTTCTCGCGCGGCAGGGTCATCATAACTGATTACCAACCGACAAAGCGTGTTTTGAGCAGCAGTGTTTCCCGAATCGGCGAGGATAGTTAATTGTTGCAGGATTAATCGCTTTTCGATTTGTGAGGATTGGGGATAGAACCTGACGAGAAAGTCGCTCTTTTCTTCCTGATCCAGCCACAGCGCATTCAGCAAATTGGAAAGTCTGTGTTTGAAAGAAGAGTTGGCAGATTGGATGATTTTCAGCCGGGTGGAAGGCTGGGCCAGGTGGAAAAAATAGTCGGCTAACCGCGTGAAGTCTTTGTCGAATTGCGCATAGTCATCATCGGTGAGGTACATAAACGAAAATGCCGCTTGAAGCTCGGGCTGAGGGGAAGTCAACGGATGTTTTTGGAGAAAAGAAATGGCCCCGGAATGATTACCTTCTACTGCGAGGCGGTACAACCCTAGAACCGCGTCTGATAGATTCTCGCGGCTTAACTGAAAGAGGGCATTCAGGGCATCTTCGCGAATTTCGGGAATTGGAGCGGTAATACAAACATCCTCAAGCAGGGCAATGCTATGCGGGTTGGGGTAAGAGAGCAGCTCGCGAATGATTCCCCTATGGATCAACCGTAACAGTATCTCTTTGGGGAGCGCCGGAATCTCGCTGATCGAATGGAGCGTGCGACGAAAATCTTCCAGAAAAGGCTGGTCATTCATGTTTATCGCAGAACGAGTGGATGGATTCCGCTTGAAATGATTTCTCCGTTGGGTTGGATAATTACTTCGGCAGAGGGAACACTTTGGAGATCATTCATGGAATAGCGCGAAGTAAAGAAATGAATCGTTTTATTGCCTGATCCAATCCATGGATTGCTTGAGGGAACCGTATGGTCGTACCGGCCGGCGATAAGCACATCCACCAGGTAAATCAACCGATCTGACTGGGGCATGGCGCGGATTTCCTCAAATGTAAAACCGCTAAACACGACGATGGAAAGACTTGTTTCATTCCGGATTTGTGTCAGAAAACTCAGCAGCGGTTTAAGCTGTTGTAAGGGTTCTCCGCCGCTGATGGTCAGCCCCTCAATTTTGGGGTGAATACGCAATAACTTTTTTAGAAGTTCACTTATAAGAACTGGTTTTCCGCCAGAAATGGTATGGGTGGAGGGGTTGAAACAGCCCCTACAATTTAAAGTGCAACCCTGCAGCCAGAGGACAGCCCGTCTGCCGGGGCCGTTGGAATAACTGAGGGGTTCAAAATGATGAACACGCAGCGAATTTTCCAAGCGGACTATCCTTTGATTTCCACGGGTGGAAGGAAATTGCTGTTGTCAGAGGTGGTATCCTGACTTTCAGCAGTTAACTTGCGCTCAACCAGATGGTTGCCAAGCGCTGCTTCAAGAGATTGGGTGATTTCCAGACAGGTGGTTCCCTTTACACCGCGAACGCTGATTTCAACCTGCCCGTTGGGGTGAATTGTCAACTCAACTTCTTGAATGTCCATGGAATCACCGTTATCCCATCCGCCGCATTAATAAGTGAATTTTACCAGCCTCGTCTTTTTCTTCGACGAGATAAAAGCCCTGCTCTTCCAGTTTTTGACGAGCGGCGTGATACGCATATCGCTGGTTGATCTGACGGACGAGGGTCTGACGCTTAACGCCGAGTACACCAAACCAATCAGCAACCATTTCAAATTTACCATGATGTTTTCGGAAACCAATTTCACTGCTTAACAGCGGGCGGATTTTAATTTCCACTCCCATCTTTTCACCGCGCAAAGAAGTAATGGTCAGGTCTCCTTGTTCAACTTCATATCCAAGGTCGCGCAAAGCAAGCATGAGAATTTCCGCATCTACCCATTCTGTCTTAAGTTTTGAAATATGCGACATGTATGGATTCCTCAGGTCAAGCGGATGACGGGCTGGTTTTCCAATATGATAATCCCGGTCTGCAAATCGCGGGCGGTAATGGTCAATCTTTTTTGTGAGTCGATGTGAAAAGCCACTTCAAAGCGAGGGATATTCGCTTCAGCAGGGGGATTAGCGGTCAGGAATGTCGGCGAATGTTCATTGACATAAAAATAAGCGCGTTCTTGAACTTGCCGGACAGGCAGCTCAACAATCCGTGCGCAACCTTGTGGATCGAAGATCAGCTCAATATTTTCCTGAGAAAAACTGCTTTGCTGATGATCCCGAACTTCAAAAATAGACATTCCCAGTTTTTGCTGGCCATTATGAGAGGCCTTGATTGTCAGTCTGGCTATAGGTTCAGTGGTGGGATAGGGTGTGCCGCTGGGAACGATTTTATGAAAGGCGTACTGGCGGGTGCTTGGATCAAGGTAGCGGATTGCATAATCGTGGCGGATGTGATCGAGAATACCTGCCCCAGCCGCAAAAAGTGCGGCACCCCGCGCGACTGCATCCAGCGGGCGGTTCAACTCAACCCGCTGTGAGCCAAAAAAGTGTTGTAAATGTTGCTGTACCGAGGGAATCAAGCTGCTGCCGCCAATCATTAATACCGATTGGATTTGATCTTCGGAATAACCCTTTTCCTTTGCCTGATTGAGAACATTGCGTAGCAAGTGGTCAATTTCGGTGAAAAGATGGTTTTGAATAAGGATTGTTTCAAATTCATCCCTGTTGACCGAAAGATTAATGGTGGCGCCGTTACCTAATTGAAGATCTCCGGTTGAGGATTTCTCATGGATGGAGAGGGATTCCTTTAATCTTTCGCAGGCAGATAAGATTTGATTGCTGGATTGTCTTACCACAGGGTGATCTTCAGACAAGTCGAAGCGCTTGAGCAGTTCCTGATAAAGCCATTGGTCAATCCGCATACCGCCAATGTTTTTACCGGCTTTGCCTAAAACGCGGCATAAAGGTTTGCCGCCGACCAGGGATTCGTTTTGCATGATCACCATAGCGGCGTGCATTGTTCCGCCGCCAAAATCAAAAATCAAAAAAACACTGCCGGGTTGAACAGAAAGACCGTAACCCACGGCTGCGGCGATTGGTTCGTCAATCAGAACGAAATTGTTCAAGCGGTTCGATTCGGCCAGGGTATTCAACCAGTAGTTGTAATCTTCAAAGGACTCAACCGGTGCGCTGAAGGCAACTTTATCAGGTCGGACTCCATGTTCTGCACGTAAAAATGCAAAAATGGCTGTGAGAAAATCCTGGGCAGCCTGGGCGGGGGTTATATTATGATTGTCCAGCTGAATGCGAATAGGGCTGCGGTTGACAATATATTGTTTCATCCAGCGCAGCGTTCGCCGTGAGGCAGGGGAAGCATGTTCACGCACCTGTTGACCGATCCAGATGCGCCCGTCTGACGAATAGTGGATCAGGGAAGGGATGAGCGGTACCTCATCTGTACCTTGCACCACCAGGCGGCTGTAAGTGGGGATGGGAATAAGAGATATGAGTTGGGATTGTTCATCCCAACCAGCGATCAGTGTGTTGGAGGTACCAAAATCAATTCCTAAACTGGAATATTCCATCCCGATTTACTCTGAAAAGCCTAACCTGCTGAACGGATATCCAGTTGAATGGGGACGAATTGATGTTCGGCATCCTCTGTTTTTTGGAAAGAGGCTGATTGAGCACGGCCTTCTCGCAGCCAGTTGCGCAGCATGGTAATGTTTTCGCGTTGAGAAACTGAAAGTGGTACCTGACGCTTAAGCGCGTACAGAATATCTTCTGTGGAAAATTCCCGTTGACCATCGTTGAAACCGATATACATTGCATCAATGACGGCCTGTTCAATTTCCGAGCCCACGTAACCGCTGGCGGCTTCTGCCAGAAGGTCAAGATCGTAATCCAGCGGAAGGCGAGCGCGTTTGCGCAGATGAACGGCGAAGATTTCACGTCGTTCTTCAAATGTTGGAAGATCAAGGAAGAAGATTTCATCGAAGCGGCCGCGACGGAGCAGCTCCGGCGGGAGGCTGGAAATATCATTAGCAGTGGCAACAACAAAACATGGGGCGGTTTTTTCCTGCATCCACGTCAAAATTGTGCCAAAAACGCGCGTACTTGTGCCACTGTCTAAACCGCCGTGGGCCAGTGCCTTCTCCATCTCGTCGATCCAGACCACACAGGGAGAAACAGTTTCAGCCAATTTCAGCGCGCGGCGGGTACGTTCTTCCGATTCACCTACCAAACTACCGAACAACGAACCAACATCCAGGCGTAATAAGGGTAAGCGCCACAAACCACCAATCATTTTGGCGGTCAGACTTTTACCTGTGCCGGGGATGCCAATCAAGCCAATTCCTTTTGGAGCAGGTAAACCGTAGGCGCGCGCCTCCTGAGAAAAGGCGCGTTCGCGCAATCTCAACCAGTTTTTCAGCACCTCTAAACCGCCGACATCGTCAGGTGTTTCGGTGACTGCAAAAAATTCCAGGGCTTCACTTTCGCGGATAATTTGTTTCTTTTCTTCCGTGACCAGATCAATGTCCCGGTCATCCAGCAAACCGTCTTTAACGATGGATTTGGCAAAGACCCGCTGAGCCTGAGCAGCGGTCAAGCCAATGGCTGCCTGCACCAGCTTTTCTTTTCCTAAAGGCGTAAGGTTGACTTTTACACCGGGGGTCTGAATCAGGCGG